>CACZZH010000006.1 GCA_902785635.1 uncultured Lachnospiraceae bacterium | reverse complement strand
GCCTGCCCAGGAATTCAACCGTGTGTGCAATGTCCTCACGGAATACGGCGTTGCGGTGGATTATACAGGCGGTATGGAAGAGTTTTTCGGGGAGCACATGCATACGATCACTGCGGTGAACGCCCTGCAGGTACTGCGTGATCTGTAAATGCGATCTGTGAGTGCGATCTGTGAGTGCGATCTGTGAGTGCAAATACGGCGGCCTGCCGGACTTTGTGCACCGGACGCCGCCACGCAAGTGATGGGATGCTTTCCTAAAGAGAAAAAAGCTGTCGTATGATGGTTCGCCGCACCATGCAGCGCATCATCATACGACAGCTTTATTATTTCATTCTGTTTTCGATTCTGTTTCCGATCCGGCCTCGATATTCAGGCGATCAGTCCTGAACATACGGCATCAGGGATAAGTGGCGGGCTCTCTTGATCGCAACCGTCAGAGCTCTCTGGTGCTTTGCGCAGTTACCGGTGATTCTTCTCGGAAGGATCTTGCCGCGCTCAGAGATGTATCTTCTCAGCTTTGCTACATCCTTGTAATCGATCTCATTATTTTCTTTTCCGCAGAAAACGCAGACTTTCTTTCTTCTGCGTCCGCCTCTTCTCTTCATCGGAGAATCGCTTCTTTCCTTGCCAAATGCCATGGTATTACCCTCCTAGTTAATTAAACGGCAGCTCCTCATCGATCCCGTCCGGGATATTCATGAAGCCGTCAGCAGGCGCGGCCTGACTGGGCTGGGGTGCAGCGGGGCGTGAATAGGAAGACTGTGCGGAAGGACCTGTCGGGACCCCTCTGCTCTCTGCCGCCGCCTTGCTCTCTGCAAACTCCTGCTCCTCGATCACCACGTCGGTTGTATACACCTTCTGGCCATCTCTGTTCGTGTAACTTCCGGTCTGGATCCTGCCGGTGGCTGCGATCTTGGTACCCTGATGAAGATACTTTTCCGCGAACTCAGCCTGCCGTCCGAATGCAACGCATCCGATAAAATCCGCAGTAGCTTCCCCGTCACGCTTAAATCTGCGGTCTACAGCTATGGTATATCTGGCAACTGCCTGTGAATTTTCTCCGGCGGAATAACGAACTTCGGGGTCACGGGTAAGACGTCCCATTAAGATGACTTTATTCATAGAACTTTCTCCTTATCTATGCATCCTGTCTAACGCATAAATATCTGATCACGTTTTCCATGATCCGGAGCTGCTTTTCAAGCTCGCCCGGGCATGTGGGATCAGCCTCGAAGTGGATAAAAGCATAATGACCTTCGTGCATTTTCTGGATCTCATAAGCAAGTCTTCTCTTGCCCCAGTCATCCACATCAGAGATCGTGCCGCCGAAACGAGTGACATATTCTTTCACTTTTTCGATCACGGCTGCTCTTTCCTCATCCTCGAGCTTAGCGTTGACAACAACAGCTAATTCATACTTATTCATGCTACGCGCACCTCCTTATGGTCTTTTGGCCTCCCTCCTGCGAAGGAGACAAGGATCGTGTCAGGGCATAAACTGCCCTTTGATATATCACGAGAATTGAGTCTATCATATCCTTTCAGAAAATGCAAATGTTTTCTGAGGAATTAAAATCATCAGAAAAAACCGGCAAAAAGCCGGTCTTTCCGTGAATGGTTAAAAATACATGGTAATATTATGCTTTACGGAAGATCTGCGCCTGATCAGTGTACGCTTCTCAGCTTGCGGTCGAGTTCGTCGCGGACCTCCGGGCTGACTCCGGAGAACGGTCCCCATGTCGCCTCTTCCAGTGTACACAGTTCCTGCTTAAAGGGAATCTTCCCCTCCCTGAGACGGCTGTAGTAATCCTCCTCCAGGATCTTCCTGGTCCTCGGATCCGCCTCCAGCTCCTCGATCGGACTGTCGATACTGTAGGTCTTGCGGTAAGGAACGAGCGGCGTATAGGCAAACTTCCATATGCCGGCAGGTACATTCAGCACCACTGCCTTCCCCTCCTGGTGTACTTTTAGTTCCTCCATCTGTGCGCCGTCCATCCCCTGTGCCCGCAGGAAGAAGCGGATCTCATCCACATCAGCATCGGGCAGGACCAGCTCAGCTCTGGTATCAAAGGGTACCCTGAACAGGAATTTCAGCTTGTCCCCTGCGATCTCCCAGGTCGAAGAGATCGTACCGGAAGCAGAGTGCAGGACGGCGGACGCGCTTTCGATCTGCCAGTCGGGCATCGGGGCAAGACGGAAACGCTTGAAGCCCGGGGCCTGCGGCAGCGGATTGATGCCGCACATATTGCGGAACATCCACTCTACGATCGATCCGTAGGAATAATGGTTCAGAGAATTCATCTCTGTTCCGCTGATCTTTCCGTCCGGCATCACGCTGTTCCAGCGCTCCCACACAGTGGTGGCTCCCATCGTCACCTGGTACAGCCACCCCGGATAGCCCTTTTCCATCAGAAGATGGTAGGCTATGTCGTTCATACCGTTTTCCGAAAGCACCCGGCACAGCCATGGCGTTCCGGTGAAACCCGTATCCAGATGATAATAACGTTTTTTCAGGCGGTTCAGAAGCCCTCTGCGTACTCTGTCACAGGCACCCTCCGGCACCAGCCCGAGAAACAGGGTCACAACATAAGCTGTCATCGTATCCACAGCCAGCCTTCCGCCGGGTGTGAAGTATTCCCGGATATAGGCGTCCCGGATCTCCTGCGCCAGCCTGGCATAATGCTGCGCATCCTCCGTTTTCCCGAGGACCGCGGCAGCATCCGCCACGATCTTCGCGGAATAATAGTAATATGCCGTGGCGATCAGCGTCGGATCGGTGGCTCCGTACACGCCGCCCGGCCAGCTCCCGTCCAGAGCCAGCCAGTCCGCATAATGCGTCCCGGTAGCCCACAGCCGGCGTCCTCCGTCCTTTTCATCCTCCCGGAAGATGAAATCGACCCATCCCTTCATGCTCCCGAACTGACGGCGCAGGATCCCCTTATCACCGCTGTGAAGGTATACATTCCAGGGCAGAACGGTGGCCACGTCGCCCCACACGGTCGACGCGTCTCCCGGATAATTGCACACCGGCACCACATCCGGCACACTGCCGCCAAGCTTTGCCTGCTCAGCTGCCACATCCGCCGCGTATTTGGTATAGAACGCATACGTATCCATGAAAAAGCATGCCGTCCCGGAAAAGATCTGGGCATCCCCGGTCCATCCGTAGCGCTCATCTCTCTGCGGGCAGTCTGTCGGAACGTCCACAAAGTTCCCCTTCATACCCCATCTGGCATTGTGCACCAGCTGATTCACCAGATCATCCGAAGTGACGATATCTCCGCGCTCTTCCATCTGAGAATGGATCACAAGCCCTTCAAAATCCTCCGCCTTCACTTCACCAGGCCATCCCTCGACCTTCACATAACGGAACCCATAGAAAGTGAAATGCTGACGAACATCCCGTTCCTGCCCATCTGATATATAAATGAACTCCGCCTTCGCCGTACGAAGATTGTCGTTATAGAAGCAGTCATCCTGCAGGATCTCTCCCATCTGAAGGTGAATCCGGCAGCCGGCCGGCGCATTCGTATGAAAACCGATCCATCCGACCATATTCTGGCCCATGTCCAGAATCGTCTCCCCTTTCGGGCTGTGAAGAACCGCGACCGGACGGATATGTTCATGGATCGTCAGCGGCGGGGAAAGCCGGACTGCGAGCCGGTCATATCCAAGATCAATGAGCCGTACGCCAAAAGTCCCGCTCACATCCAGAGAAGCATCATAAGTCTCTCCCGGATAAATACCGCTGTAGACCACGCGGCTCTTCCTTGCTTTCCAGCTCTCATCGGTCCCGATCACCTGCATGGTCCCGTCCGTGTACCAGATATGGATCTGGGCGATCGCTGCCAGCGCGTCTCCATAGTTTTCGGAGGTCTGGCGCAGACCGTACCAGCCCTTATACCATCCGTCTGCAAGCACCATCTCCAGCCTGTGCATCCCTTCGCCAAGAGCTGCCGGGTCCAGTTCATAGGTCTGATACTGAATCCATGTATCATAGTCACAGAAGCCGGGCATCAGACAGTCCTCTCCCTGCTTTGCTCCGTCCAGATAAAATTCATAAAGGCCCAGTCCCGTCATATAGGCTCTTGCCTTTGCCACCGGCTTCGTAATGTTCACATCTTGAAAGACCGCTGCCTGCACTTCTTTTGACGCATCCGGGGTGATCCACCGGGCCTGCCACTCCGTGTCAAAACCAGACACCGCTTTGGAAGTCTCGAACCACGCTGTATCGCTCCAGCCGGTATCGCCCGCGTCATCCGTCACGGAAACCCGCCAGTAATATCGCGTCATCGGTTTCAGTTCCAGCGGAAGCTCAAACCCGGTGCTGCAGATATCTTCTCTCTCCCCACTGTCATAGATCAGCTCACCAAGATCCTCCTTCTCCGACACCTGGATCCGGGCAGAACGCTGGAACTTTCCGGCTGCCTCCTCCACGATATAGGAAACCGTCGGATGGGAAAGATCATACCCCAGAGGATCGGTAAAATGATTGATTTGAAGATGGTCAATTTTCATAACAGTTATCTCTCCATTTCAGTTTAAAAATCCCGTTTAAAATCCCGGTTGATATCCCGGTCGATATCCCGATTGATCATATATCCGGCCTGCAGCTTTCATCTTTTCAGCCGCGAAGCAGATACCTTCTTTTTACTTATACTTTTTTAACGTTTCTGTCAATACCAAGATCTCTCCGGACCGGATCTGACAGCCATCCGGTAAAGCATCTGGTAAAGCAGACAAAAACAGTACTGGCTCTTTCCTGAAAAGTCTGTTAGAATAGGCGGCAGTGCTGGTCCTGTTTAATACTGGTCCTGTTTAATAACTGGAGGTTGAAATATGATCTGTAATAATGTACTGGAAGCGCTCGGTCACACACCGATCATCCGGCTGAACCGCATGCATCAGCCCGGAAGCGCGCAGATACTGGTAAAATTTGAAGGATTGAATGTCGGCGGTTCCATCAAGACTCGTACAGCCTGGAATATGATCCGCCAGGCGGAAATAGAAGGCATCATAAATGAAGATACCATCATCGTGGAGCCGACCAGCGGCAATCAGGGGATCGGCCTTGCGCTCGTAGGCGCAGTGCGCGGTTACCGGACCATTATCATCATGCCGGATTCGGTCAGTGAAGAGCGCAGGAAGCTCGTCCGCCATTACGGCGCGGAAGTGATCCTGATCCATGACGACGGCGATATCGGAAAATGCATCGCTGCCTGTCTGGACACAGCACTTTCCATGGCTGCCGAGGATCCGAAGGTGTTCGTGCCGCAGCAGTTCGCCAATCCCAACAATACCCAGACGCACCGCAACCACACTGCCCTCGAGATCATGGAGCAGGTGGCGGGACCGATTCACGGCTTCTGTTCCGGTATCGGCACCGGCGGAACCATCACAGGCATCGGTGAGACTCTGCAGGGACAGTATCCGGACATCGAGATCTGGGCTGTAGAACCGGAAAACGCCGCCATTCTGTCCGGCGGCGATATCGGTACGCATATGCAGATGGGCATCGGCGATGGCATCATCCCGCCGATTCTCAATCAGAAGATCTACCAGAACATCTATATCGTCTCTGATGAGGAAGCCATCGAAACAGCAAAGGATCTGGCCCGCCTTGAAGGAATCATGTGCGGCATCTCCAGCGGTACCAATGTGGCCGCGGCGCTGAAGCTGGCACAGAAGCTCGGTGAGGGAAAGACCGTCGTGACCGTGCTTCCCGACACCGCAGAGCGCTATTTCTCCACCATCCTGTTCGACGACTGAACCGGGACAGAGGGACGGTTCTCTGTCCCGGCCCTGTCCGAAAGTATGACAGCATGACAGCGATCGTACATGAAAAAAAGGCCCGCGGGCCTTTTTTTCGTTCTGCGTTCATTACAGGTATTATGCTGCTTCTTCTCCCTCTGCTGCGCTCTGTGCATACAGTGCGGAGTTGGTTCCTGCGATACGTCCGAATACGACGAAATCTGCAACTGCATTGCCGCCCAGACGGTTCGCGCCGTGAACGCCGCCGGTCACTTCGCCTGCTGCGAACAGACCCGGGATCGGAGTTCCTTCGGTGCTGATCACTTCTGTGTCAGAATCGATCTTCAGGCCGCCCATGGTGTGATGGATGCCTGCGGTCACCTTGATGGCATAGAACGGTGCATTATCCAGAGGAGCTGCAAAGCTGGTGCGGTTAAATTCAGCATCTTCCTTCGCTTCCACGCATGCATTCCAGTCGTTCATGGTCTGCGCAAAGGCTGCCGGATCCATTTCCAGCGCTTCAGCCAGTTCTTCATAGGTAGCGCCTTCGGTGGTGAAACCGCGGTTGATGTATCCCTGGATCACGCTGGAAGCGTCCGCCATCGCCTGGTCGACGATCAGGTAGCTGTAGCTGCCGGGCTGCGCGATCTCTGCCGCGGAAACTGCGTCACGGGTGCCGACTTCATCGGTGAAGCGTTTGCCTTCCTGGTTGACCAGGATCGCGCCGTCGCCGCGAAGACCTTCGGTGATCAGAGCTGCGCTGTTCGCCTCTACGGTCGGATGGATCTGAATCTGTTCCATATCTACGGTATCCGCGCCGACTGCCTGTGCCAGTTCAATACCCTGTCCCAGGATGCCGGGAGCATTGGTGGTCATGAAGCCTTCCAGTTCGGGCTTAAGTTCAACGACCTTCTCCAGGTTTGCGCCGAAGCCGCCGGTCGCCAGAACCACTGCATCCGCATGGATCGTGATCTTCTGACCTGCATCTCCTGTTGCCTCGATGCCTGCTGCAGCGCCGTCCTCCATAAGGATCGCATCTGCAGTCGTATTCAGCAGCAGTTCCACACCGCGGTCGGTCAGGTTCTGCTCCAGAATCGGAACGATGAAGGAACCGACGGAAAGGGTCTTGCCTTCTTCATCCACCGGACGATGGATTCTCTTAACAGATGCGCCGCCGAAGCTGGAGACGCTCGGAAGCGGAGCACCGATGGAATCCAGCCAGTCGATCGCGTCCGCGCTGTTTTCCACAAGGGTCTTCACCAGTTCAATATCGTTGATGCCCTTACCGCCGATCATGGTATCCAGTTCAAACAGCTCGCAGGTATCGAAGTAACCTTCCGGAGCTGCCTGGTATGCATCCCACTGCTCCTGTACGGTGGCAGCTAGTCCGGTGATGACTTCATTGTCTGCCCAGTTATCGGCTGCTGCAGCAAGCTGCTTCTCCACACCGGCTTCCTCGCCGAACTCATTCTCATCCTGCAGTGCAGTCTTGGCTGCGTTCAGGCCGCCCGTGGAACGTACGGAGTTGCCGCCGACCATCGGCTGGCTTTCCACAACGATCACCTTCATGCCTGCGTCAGTAGCCTCGATGGCTGCCGTCATGCCTGCGCCGCCGGCTCCTACCACAACGACATCCGCCTCAAGTTCCTGATCCTCGGCAGGAGCTGCTTCTTCACCCGCTGCCGGCTCTACTTCGAATGCCGCCGCATCGATCCCCATAGAATCAAGCGCAGACTTCACTGCTTCCTTGATCGCCTGAGACGTCATGGTCGCTCCGGACACGTCATCCACAAGAAGGCTCTGTGCGGCCACGATCTCTCCGGGAAGGGAATCCACTGCAGTGGAGCCGATACCGTCTGTCTCGTTGTGCTCGACTACCTCGACAGAGACGATCTCATCCGGGTTCGCGGTCACTTCCACGACTACATCTTCCCCGAATACGCCCGGAGCGGATGCGGTGGCGGTCGACTCTTCAGCCATGGCCGTTCCTGCCGCTCCAAGTACCATCGCCGCTGCAATTACGGCAATACCGGTGTTCTTGAAATAGTTTTTCCTCATGCAAATCCTCCTCTTCTGTGCGGACCATCTCTAGGGAGCAGTATTTTCCGCCTTCCCGCGCACCTTTTCCCACAGGACGGTTCTTCAATAGTGAAGTGCGAAACAGCCGCAGACATGCTGCGGCTGTTTGTTCTGCAAATTAAATGTATCGCACACCTTCCGTGTCAGTCAAGCATTGTTTGCCGCCGAGGCGGTACTTCCCGTGTACAATTGATAGTATTTTCCCTGCTGCTCCATCAGCTGCTCGTGGGTCCCGCGTTCAATGATGCGGCCCTGCTCAAGCACCATGATGCAGTTCGCATTCCGGACCGTGGAGAGCCTGTGGGCGATCACAAAGGAGGTCCTGCCCTTCATCAGCTTATCCATTCCCTCAGAGACGATCTTCTCCGTACGGGTATCGATGGAACTGGTTGCTTCGTCAAGGATCAGCACCGGCGGGTCGGCCACCGCAGCCCGGGCGATGGCAATGAGCTGACGCTGTCCCTGACTCAGGTTCGCACCGTTTCCGGTGAGTACGGTGTCATATCCCTGCGGAAGCCTGCGGATAAAGCCGTCCGCGTTGGCAAGTTTCGCCGCGGCGCGGATCTCCTCGTCCGTGGCATCCAGTTTTCCGTACCGGATGTTATCGGCCACGGTCCCGGTGAAAAGATTGGTCTCCTGCAGTACCATTCCCAATGAGCGCCGCAGATCCGCCTTTTTGATCTTATTGATGTTGATTCCGTCGTAGCGGATCTTTCCGTCCGCGATATCGTAGAACCGGTTGATCAGGTTGGTGATCGTGGTCTTTCCGGCGCCGGTCGAACCGACAAAGGCGATCTTCTGCCCCGGTTTTGCATAAAGGCTCACGTCGTGAAGCACGATCTTCTCAGGCACATAGCCGAAGTCCACGCCATCCATCACAACGCCGCCTTCAAGCCGCACATAGTCCACCGAATGGTCTGCCTGGTGTTCATGTCTCCAGGCCCACATACCGGTGTGTTCCTTCGTCTCCGTCAGGGTATCGCCGTCCTGCTTCACATTGACCAGTGTCACATAGCCGTTGTCCGTCTCCGGCTCCTCATCCATCAGCTTAAATACCCGGTCCGCGCCGGCGATCGCCATTACGATGGAGTTGAACTGCATGCTCACCTGGTTGATGGGCATGTTGAAACTCTTGTTGAATGTCAGAAAGCTTGCCAGACCGCCGATCGTCAGGCCGCTGATGTGGTTGATCGCAAGGATCCCGCCCACAATGGCGCACAGCACATAGCTTAAATTGCCCAGCTGATTGTTGATCGGGCCGAGAATATTGGCAAACTTGTTGGCTTTATAGGCGCTGTCGAAGAGCCGGTCATTCTTCTCCCGGAAGGTCTCTTTTGCCGCTTCCTCATGGCAGAACACCTTCACGACCTTCTGCCCGGCCATCATCTCCTCGATATATCCGTTCAGATCTCCCAGTGCCTTCTGCTGACGTACAAAATTCTTACCTGAAAGTCCGCCAAGCCTGCCGGTCACGGTGATCATAATGAACACCATGGCAAAGGTGAGGAGTGTGAGCGGGATATCCAGCATGATCATGCTTACCGTCACGCTCACAATGGTGATGCTGCTGTTGAACATCTGCGGAATGCTCTGGCTGATCAGCTGGCGAAGGGTATCCACATCATTGGTATACACCGACATGATATCGCCCCTGGTATGGCGGTCAAAGTAACGGATCGGCAGCCGCTCCATCCGCACAAACAGATCATCGCGCAGATTACGCAGCGTTCCCTGAGTTACATAAATATTCAGCTTGTTCCATCCGAACGCACACAGCGCACCCACCGCATAAAAGCCGGCTACCCGGCCGATCGCCCTGGCAAGTCCGCTAAAATCCGGCGCATCCGATTTCAGCAGCGGCACGATATAGCCGTCGATCAGCGTTCTCGTAAAAAGCGTTCCCTGCACATTCGCCAGCACGCTCCCCACGATCAGCACAATGATCGCGATCAAATGAAACCGGTATCCGGCCGCGACATACCGAAGCAGGCGCATCAGCACCTTGCCCGGATCTTTCACTTCCGTTTTCATTCCCCGGGGCCTTGGGCCCTGTCCCGGTCCTGCCATCAGCGATCACCTCCTTCGTCGAAATCTCCGTTGCCGCCGGTCTGCGATTCATAGACCTCCTGATAGATCCGGTTGGTCTTAAGCAGATTTTCCGGAGTGTCAAATCCGTCTACCCGGCCGTCTTCCATCACGATCACCCGGTCGGCGTGCGAAACACTGGAGATGCGCTGTGCCACGATGAGTTTTGTCGTATCCGGTATATTCTCGGCCAGCGCTGCGCGGATCTTCGCGTCTGTAGCCGTGTCCACCGCGCTGGTGGAGTCGTCAAAAATGATCACCTTCGGCTTTTTGAGCAGTGCCCGGGCGATACACAGCCGCTGTCTCTGACCTCCGGATACGTTCGTTCCGCCCTGCTCGATGTGTGTATTGTATCCCTCCGGAAGCTTTTCGATGAATTCATCCGCACAGGCCAGACGACAGGCTTCCCGGCACTCCTCCTCCGTTGCCTGCGGATCTCCCCAGCGCAGATTCTCCAGGATGGATCCCGAAAAGAGCACGTTTTTCTGCAGGACCACCGACACCTTGCTGCGCAGTGTATCCAGATCATAGCTGCGCACGTCTGTTCCGCCGACCTTTACGCACCCGCTGTCCACATCGTAAAGACGGCTGAGCAGGTTCACCAGGCTGGTTTTCGCGCTTCCGGTGCCGCCGATGATTCCGATCGTCTCCCCGGAGCGGATGGACAGGTCAATATCCCGAAGCACCGGCTCCCCGCTGCCGCCCGCATACGTAAACATGACATTCTGATATTCGATACTGCCGTCCGGAACTTCAAAAACCGGATCCTCCGGGTTCACCAGGTCGCTTTGCTCGTCCAGCACCTCACAGATACGCTTTGCGCTCGCCTGACTCATTGTGATCATCACAAAGGCCATGGACAGGAACATAAGACTCCCGAGGATATTCATGCAGTATGTGAGAAGACTCATCAGATTGCCTGTCGTCAGCGCGGTCTGCTGAGTCGTGACGATCATTTTCGCGCCGATCCAGCTGATCAGCAGGATACAGGTATACACCGTTGCCTGCATCACCGGCATATTCAGCACGATGATGCTCTCCGCCTTCTTAAACAGCTGATAGATGTTGCCTGAAGCCTTTTTCTCCTTCTGTGTCTCGTAATCCTCCCGGACAAAAGCCTTCACTACACGGATTGCCGTCACATTTTCATCAATGCTCTCATTGAGCTCGTCATATTTGGGAAAGATCTGGGAAAATGTCTTTGTGGCGCGCTTCATGATCATGAACAGGAAGCTTCCCAGCACAAGTACCGCGACCAGATAAATGCTCGCAAGCCGCGGACTGATCGTAAAGGACAGAAACATCGCAGTGATCAGGCTCAGCGGTGCCCGCACCATCATACGAAGGATCATCTGAAATGCATTCTGGATATTCGTGATATCTGTGGTCAGCCTGGTGACCAGAGAGGATGTGCTGTATTTGTCGATATTGGAGAAGGAAAACTCCTGGATCTGGCTGAACATGGCCTCACGCAGATTACGCGCGAATCCGGCGGAAGCCTTCGCTGCCAGCTGTCCTCCCATCACACCTGTCAGAAGTCCTCCCAAAGCCAGTACCAGCATGCGCAGCCCGATCGATACAATAGCGGCCATATCGCCCTTTTCCACGCCCTGGTCGATGATCGAAGCCATCATCAGAGGAATAAGCATTTCAAAAAAGACCTCGCCGATCATACACAGCGGGGTCAGGATCGCAGGAAGCCGGAATTCCCTGATCTGTTTTGATAAAGTCTTAAGCATATACGTCTTTCTCCTATAGTTTTCCCTGATCCTGACAGGGCACGATTCCCAGCGTATCCATCACTCTCTTCAGGAGATCCTGCAGATGAGCGTAATCTTCTTCTCCCAGCCCGTCCTTCAGCCTCTGTTCGGTCATCCTGGCTTTTTCGATCGCGATCTCACACTGCTGCTGTCCGGCAGGAGTCAGCTGAAGGAGCTTGATCCTGCGGTCTTCCTCACAGGTCATGGATATCACATATTCTTTCTGCTCAAGCCTCGAAACAACTCCCGCTGCCGTCGGCTGTGACACATGCAGATGCCGCTCCACTTCCTTCAGAGACATTGTACGGTCCTGCGCACACTGAAGAAGAAACAGGACCCGGACCTGAACGGCCGTAAGGTTCTGTTCCCTGAGGGAATTATTGACCTCCCGCTCAATATTGTCATTAATGATCTTGATCCGAACCGCACAGGGATTCGTTTCCATATCTGCCTCCTGTTCATGAAGAACGTTTCATTTTATGATAAATATGATAGCATACTTTCATTTTGACTGCAATTCATTCTCATCCGATAAACGAGAGTACATCCCGCACAGACCGCACGCCGCAGATCCGGATTCCTTCAACCTTCCCGACCGCTTTGCACTGAGCCTGGGGCATGATCACGGTGTCAAAGCCCAGACGCCCGGCCTCAAGCACCCGCTGCTTCGCCATGCTCACGGAACGCACTTCTCCGCTCAGGCCAACTTCACCGAAAGCGATCGTGCGGTCACTGATGACGATATCCCTGGCACTTGAGATCAGTGCCAGTACGATGCCAAGGTCGGCTGCGGGCTCCCGCAGCCGTATGCCGCCCGCGATATTCACATACACATCACTGCTGGAAAGATGCAGTCCCATGCGCTTTTCCAGTACCGCCAGAAGAAGGTTCACACGGTTGATATCCGCCCCCTCCACTGTACGGCGCGGATAAGCCAGCGAAGATCTGCCCACGAGTGCCTGCACTTCGATCAGCACCGGCCGGGTGCCTTCCATCGCACACGCGACCACGGAGCCGGAAGCGTTCTCCGGTTTCCCTTCCAGCATATATTCGGAAGGATTGGGAACTTCCCGCAGCCCGTCCCCGCACATTTCAAAGACACCGATCTCATTCGTGGATCCGAACCGGTTCTTTACACTGCGGAGGATCCGGTAGGAAGCATTCCGGTCACCTTCAAAATAAAGCACGGTATCCACCATATGCTCCAGTACACGCGGTCCCGCAACGACACCTTCCTTTGTGACATGTCCGACTATGAAGATCGTCACGCCGCTTCCCTTTGCGATCTGCAGCAGCACACCGGTAGTCTCCCTCACCTGAGATACACTGCCCGGAGCCGAACTGACCGCTTCGTTGAACATGGTCTGAATCGAATCGACGATGACCGCCGAAGGCTTTGTCTGTTCAATTGCTTCCCTGACACTGTCCAGATCTGTCTCACACAGCAGATAAAGCGTGTCCGCGAACTTCCCCATGCGGTCAGCCCGCATACGGATCTGCTGCAGAGATTCCTCTCCGGACACATACAGCACCTTCTTCCCTGCCGCCGCGAGATTGCGGCACACCTGCAGAAGCAGTGTGGATTTCCCGATACCGGGGTCGCCGCCCACCAGTACCAAAGAGCCCGGCACAATGCCTCCGCCAAGCACCCGGTCCAGTTCCCCGAGTCCGGTCCCGTCACGCGCAGTCTCTTTCAGGTCCACCGTGTTGAGCTGCTGCACCTTACCCGATGCGCCTCCCCGCCTCGCGGCCCCGGATCTGCCGGCGCCAGGGCTTTTTGCGACAGGCTCCTCGGCGAAAGTGTTCCATTCCCGACAGGCCGGACACTGACCCATCCACTTTGCGGATTCATATCCGCAGTTCTGGCAGAAAAAAACACTGCTCTTCGCTTTTGCCATCCTTTTTTATTCCTCACTCCTCTGCCTTCGCCTGTGCCTCAGCCGCTGCCTTTTTCTCTTTTACCCGAAAGACCGTGCGCTCGTCTTTACGCATGGCGGTCACGGTCATATGTTCCTTCACCGTTCCTTCCAGGATCGCCTCCGACAGCGGATCCTCCACATACGTCTGGACAGCACGCTTGAGCGGCCTCGCGCCGTACTTTTCATCAAATCCCTTTGACGCAAGAAAATCCTTCAGATCCGGATGGACCCGAAGATGGATATCCATCTGGTCAGCACACCGCACAGCCAGTTCCTTCAGCATCAGGTCGGCGATCGAACGGATCTCCTCCCGGGTAAGCTGATGGAATACGATCGTTTCGTCAATGCGGTTGAGAAATTCCGGGCGGAAGATCCGGCGGACCTCCTCCATCACGCCTTCCTTCATCTTTTCATAATTCTTTCCGGCATCATTTCCGGCACCGAACCCGAGATTTTTCGGGGAAAGGATCGACTGTGCTCCCGCATTGGAGGTCATGATCAGGATCGTATTCTTAAAATCCACCTTCCTGCCCTGGGAATCGGTGATATGTCCCTCATCCAGCACCTGCAGAAGGATGTTGAACACATCCGGATGCGCTTTCTCGATCTCATCAAACAGGATCACGCTGTAGGGATGCGTCCGTACCTGATCGGAAAGCTGGCCGCCCTCCTCATATCCTACATACCCGGGAGGCGAACCGACCATCCGTGAAACACTGTGTTTCTCCATATATTCGGACATATCGACACGGATCATGGACTGCTCACTGCCGAACACCGCTGCTGCGAGAGCTTTGGACAGTTCCGTCTTTCCCACACCGGTGGGACCGAGCAGCAGGAATGAGCCGATCGGCCGTTTCGGATCCTTCAGTCCTGCCCTGCCGCGTTTTACCGCCCGGGCTACAGCCTGCACTGCCTCCTCCTGACCAACCACCCGCTTATGCAGCTCTTTCTCGAGCCTGAGCAGGCGTTTCCCTTCGGACTGCGCGATACGCTCCGCCGGCACGCCGGTCCACACAGAGATCACACCTGCGATATCCTCCGTACATACCCGGGCTCTGGTGCGCTCCTTTTTCCGTTTTTCCTTCGTCTCTTCCTTCTCCAGCTTTGCGCTGATCTCTTTCTGATGAGCATGCAGTTCTCTGGCCGCATCGGAATCTCCGCGCTCCAGTGCCTCCTCCAGCTGCTGCGACAGCCCGGCGTACTCTTCCCGAAGCTTTGCGAGAGCTGTACCCGGACGGCTCTGCTCGATCTGGCGCCTGGCTGCCGCCTCATCCATCAGATCTATGGCCTTGTCCGGAAGAAAACGGTCGTTGATATAGCGTTTTGCAAGCTTTACCGCTTCCTGCAGAGCGTCATCCGAGATCTCCACACCATGATACGCTTCATACTCCGGCCGGATCCCGCGCAGGATCTCCACGGTCTCCTCCTCGGAAGGCTCCTCCACCATCACCGGCTGAAAACGCCGTTCCAGTGCCGCATCTTTTTCAATATATTTCCGGTATTCGGAAACCGTCGTAGCCCCGATCAGCTGGATCTCTCCTCTGGACAGAAACGGCTTCATAATATTGGATGCATCCAGGGCTCCTTCCGCCCCTCCGGCGCCGATCAGAGTATGCAGTTCATCCATAAACAAAAGGATGTCCTGACTGAGCATTACCTCCTCCAGGACCTTTTTGATCCGCTCTTCAAATTCTCCTCTGTACTTTGATCCTGCCACCATCCCCGCCATGTCCAGTGTAACGACTCTTTTTCCCTGCAGGGAAGGCGGCACATTACCGGCCGCGATCCGCTGGGCAAGTCCCTCAACGATCGCTGTCTTTCCCACACCGGGCTCACCGATCAGGCATGGATTGTTCTTCGTCTTCCGGCTGAGGATCTGCAGAAGCCTTCCGGTCTCCTTTTCTCTTCCGATGATCGTTCCCAGCCGTCCTTCCCGTGCCCGCGCCGTCATATCGGTGCTGAACTGGTCAAGCCAGGGAGTCTCGGCAGAAAGATCATCCCCCGCTGTGCGGACATTTTTCATCAGGTCGCGGCTCCGCTCTTCCGGTGCATCCAGAATATCCAGCAGCGTACGGTACAGCTTCTGAAGATCCACCTCAAGCGTGTGCAGGATCCTTGCCCCAACGCTCTCCACATCCTCCACCAGTGCAAGCAGAATATGTTCCGTTCCGACCTCATCCAGTCCCAGAGCCTTGGCTTCCGCTCCGGCATTGTTGATGATACTCTTTGCCCTGGGGGAATACTCAGTCCCTTTGACGCGGGTCTGGGAACTTACCGGTGTGATAAGCGTATCGATCAGGCCGGCTACCTTTTCCTCTTCGACCTGATACTCCCGGAGAAGCCTGGAGGCAGTGCCTTCTTTCTCTCTCAGCAGTCCGAGAAGCAGATGTTCCGAACCAATATAAGTATGTCCGAAGGACTGCGCCGCTTTCCGGGCTTCCCTGATCACTGTTTTTGCACTATTGGTATATTGTTCTGCCATATTTCTTCCTTAATAATTCTCCTCTTTAATAATTCCCCTCTTTTATCATATTTGCAATGCTCTGCAAAATACCCGCCCCCTTGCCGGTATCCGAAGCTTCTTCGATGACAGCGGTCTCTCCGGATATCTCCGGCGATTCAAGGCTGCTGCACCCGTAAAAAACGTCCGCGTCAAGGACATCCAGATGTGACGGCAGACGTACACCCGTCAGACTGACACATCCGCTGAAAGCATAATTTTCCAGATCCGCCAGGCTTTCCGGCAGAGAAATGCTCTCCAGGCTGATGCATCCCGCAAAAGCTGCCCTTCCGATACGTACCAGTCCTTCCGGCAGAAAGACCTGCCTCAGATACGGATTTGAACAGAAAGCCTCATCCTCTATACTCCGTGTGGACCGGTTGACAACATAGCGCTCCTGCTTCTTTCCGGGGGGATAGAATGCCAGCACCTTTGCATCACCGTTCGAGATCTTCCGAAACAGGACGCCGTCCACGCTCTTAAACGTATTGTTCTGTTCCACGGCGTCCAGATACCGGATCCGGCTGTCGGAAAACACTCCCGCAGGCAGCTCTTTCAAACTGGCCGGCAGCGTGCATTTCGCCAGATAAGGATTTCCCGAAAACGCCCCGCACTCCACAGCGGCCGTTCCCTCCGGAATAGCATATTCTTCCCTGCGGTTGCCGGCGGGATAGGCCAGAAGCTTTGCACCGGATCTTTCATACAGGACCCCGTCCCTGCTTTCAAGTACGGGATTCTCCTTCGGCACATAAAAATACCGCAGATTGGTCCCCGCAAATGCCTTTTCTCCCACTTCCGCCAGTGACGCAGGGATATTGATCTCCTTCAGTTCCTTACATCCCTGAAAGGCTCCTTCTCCGATCCTGTGAATGGTCTCCGGGAGCACCGCACGTACGAGGATCTCCTTCATACCCGAAAAACAGCCGGCTTCGATCTGCGTGATCTTCATTGTCCCGACTTTTTCCGGAATCTTCACGCATACTGCATCATAATCCCCTGAAAACTGACGGATATAAAGACTCCCCGTCCCATCCTCCAGGTGTTTCGCACCCCAGCGGATCATCGTATCATCCAGTACAGTGACTGCGGATGTATTCCTGTCCGCAGAGACTGTGTCCCTGTCCTCGGAGATCGTATTCCTGTCCTCGGAATCTTCTCCCGGTACCACCCAACTCCCGGCCCAGGCTTTTTCCGTACTTCCGTCTTCGGAATCCTCCTCAAACACCCATGCATTCTCCGGATCGTCCGGAGCATAAATACTGCGCAGGTACTCCAGAGTACGCCGGCTGTACAGCGGATGAGGTTCCAGCTGCAGCTCTTCCAGAAACGAAAGCCGGCTGCTCAGATTGATCAGAGCATCTGCAAAGAGCTCTTCCTCGGCATAGTCCGTCACCGATGCGGCATCCGCGCCGCAGGAAATCATAAAAAAGAGCAGAGCAGACAGTGTCAGAGTCCTCCTGCGGAGAACTCTGAAAAAGCCTGCCCTTTCATATATATTCTTCATCACAGCTTTATATATCACAGATCCACCATGTTAATCTCAACATCTTTTTTCCGTTTGGATTTGGACTGTCCGGCTGCCTGCGGCTGGTTCTGCTGCCTTGCTGTCTGAGCCTGTGCCTCTGCCTGCTGCCTTGCCATGCGGGCAGCTTCCTCTGCCTGCTGCTGCCTTGCAGCCTGAGCCTGTGCCTCCGCCTGCTGTCTTGCTGCCCTGGCTGCTTCTTCCGCCTGCTGCTGCTTTGCTGCCTGTGCCTGTGCCTCCGCCTGCTGCCTTGCTGCCTCTTCCGCCTGCTGCTGCTTTGCTGCCTGAGCCTGTGCCTGCTGCCTTGCTGCCCTGGTTGCGTCCTCTGCCTGCTGGGGTCTTACTGCCTGCTGCGGCGCATTGCCGGCCATCCCATTTGCAGCAGCCGGACCCTGTCCGGGATACGGCTGCATATTCCGGCTCGATGTCTGAGGCGTTACATTGATCGGAGCACGGTCATAATAGACCTGCTGCCGGTTCGGGTAAGGATATCCGCCGTTCTGGGGAGGATTCTGCGCAGGATCTCCCATACGGACATTCTCCTGCTGGGGACCGGGTGCACTCTGTCCGGCTCTTAGCTGCTGTGCCTTGGGCTGCTGCATCTTAGACTGCTGCGCTTTTGCCTGCGAAGCTGCCTTGGCTGCCTTTTTCTGCTGCTTGGAAGATGTATAGCCGAGGCTCCGGTATTCTTTCACTTCATTCTTCAGATCTCTCTTGCGCAGTGCAAGATTGATCACCAGGAAGAGCAGAACAACGCATGCAGCGATCAGCCCGTAAATGATCTTCGTGTACAGGTTCGTCGTATCCCTGTAGATCGTGATCTCTCCCTGCAGATCCTTGATCGTACGCTCTGCCTGATCCACCGTATCCCTCGGAACCTTCACATAGTTCGTATCCTCTGTGACCGGTTCGGTCTCCTTCGGCTTCTCCGTCACTTTCTCCGTGACCTTTTCCGTCACCTTCTCAGTGACCGGTTCGGTCTGAACAGGCGCTCCTGCCTCTGTGGTGACATGCAGCGTATAAGTAAACTGTGCGCCGGTCTCTGCCTGTACTGTGACATACACGGTCGTTGTTCCGTCCTCTCCGATCTGCGCGCCGGAGATCTCAGCGATCCGCGCGGCACCATTGGACGGCAGCGGATCCAGCTCCAGATTTGTCGTGCCCGCCGGTACCGTGACATCGTACTCCCAGTGGTCATAGGAAAAATCCGGTTCGACCTTTACACCCTCTGTGAGGATTCCCAGAGAAGCAAGGGAATTGTCATCCGAAGCGGATGCCGGGATGCCGGAAAGCATCAGCACTGCAACAAAGGAGATCAAGAATCCCAGCCACTTTCTTCCGTAACCTGCCATTTTCATGTTCCTCCATTCCATCTGGATCTGTCATCAAATAACACGGCAGTTCCTTATTCGTCGATCGCCTTTCCGATATCCCGGCGATAGTAACAGTTCTCAAAGCTGACCAGCTTCACAGCCTCATATGCGTTTGCCCTGGCCTTGAAAAGATCATCTCCCAGTGCCGTGACTCCCAGGACTCTGCCGCCGTTGGTGACGATCTTCCCGTCCCGGAAAGCTGTACCCGCATGGAATACGAATTTGTCCGGGCAGCCGTCAAACTGCTCCAGCCCGCGGATCTCTTTTCCTTTTTCATAGGCTACCGGATAACCTTCCGATGCAAGCACAACGCACACCGCCGCATTATCCGCAAACTTCAGATCCACCTTGTCCAGTGTTCCGTCGATGCAGGCTTCAAACACTTCCACGATATCGTTCTCCATACGCGGGAGCACCACCTGTGCCTCAGGATCCCCAAACCTGGCGTTGTACTCCAGGACCTTCGGTCCGTCCTGCGTAAGCATCAGTCCGAAGAAAATGATGCCTTTAAAGCATCTTCCCTCCGCTGCCATGGCATCCACCGTCGGCTGGAAGATCTTTTCCTGACAGAACGCAGCGATCTCATCCGTATAAAACGGGCTCGGGGAAAAGGTCCCCATTCCGCCGGTGTTCAGCCCAGTATCGCCGTCCCCCGCACGCTTATGATCCTGGGCGGACGTCATCGGAAGGATCGTCTTTCCGTCCGTAAAGGACAGCACCGAAACTTCCCGCCCGGTCAGGAATTCCTCGACCACCATTCTGTTTCCGGCGTCACCGAACTGCCGGTCCTCCATGATGGTGCGCACGCCTGCCTTTGCCTGCTCCAGATCCTCACAGATCAGCACGCCCTTGCCGAGCGCCAGCCCATCCGCTTTCAGCACCACCGGGAACTTCACTTCCTTCTCCAGGAAAGCGACCGCTGATGCGGGGTCATCGAAAGTCTCATAGGCGGCAGTCGGAATGTGGTATTTTTTCATCAGATCCTTGGAAAACGCCTTGGATCCTTCAAGAATCGCCGCATTTGCACGCGGTCCGAAGATGCGCAGCCCTTTGCTCTCAAACACATCCACGATACCGCCGACCAGCGGATCGTCCATGCCCACGACCGTCAGATCGATCTCATGGTCCTTCGCAAAGTCCGCCAGCTTTTCAAATTCCATCGCCTTAATGTCTACGCACTCCGCCAGCGCCGCGATACCGGCATTGCCCGGTGCGCAATAGATCTTCTCCACACCTGCGCTTTGCGCAATCTTCCAGGCCAGTGCATGCTCACGCCCGCCGCTTCCGATGATCAGTACTTTCATAGAAATGAGACTCCTTAATTATTATCTTATCTGTCAAGGCCCGTTCGCGAGTCTTGTTTACCACGCCCGGGACGGACAAGTGTTCATCCCTGCGAAGTTCTCGATGATTAAAAACGACTATAAAATATCCTCAGGCAGAATACGTGTCCTTCCGTTCTCCACCTGTACTCTCCCGTGTGCGATCAGATCGATCGCCTCCGGGAGCAGTCTCCACTCGGCATGCTGCATCACCCGCAGCTGCAGGCTCTGGGGAGTATCGTCATCCCGTATTTCCACTGCTTTCTGCAGAATGATCGGCCCTGTATCCGTGCCGCTGTCCACAAAATGCACGGTGGCTCCCGTCACCTTCACGCCGCGCCGCAGGGCTTCCTCATGGACCTTCAGCCCATAGTAGCCTGTACCGCAGAAAGACGGGATCAGGGAAGGATGGATATTGATGATCCGGTTCGGGAATGCCTCCACGATCATCGGCGGAATGACCACCAGGAAACCGGCAAGCACCACCAGATCCGTTTCCGTTTCCTTCAGATGCGCAAGGAGCGCCTTTGCGTACTGCTCACGGTCCGCAAAGTCCTTCGGGGAAATGCACACCCCGTCAAGGCCGTGGGCAGCCGCCCTTTCCAATGCATATGCACCGGGGTTGTTGCTCACCACCGATACGATCTTCACATCACTTATTTCACCATGCTCCACGGCGTTGATGATCGCCTGCAGATTCGTCCCGCCTCCGGAGACCAGCACCGAAATATTCATCATATCAGCTCCACGCCCTTCTGGCCGGCTTCGACGCGGCCGATCCGGTATGCCTTCTCGCCTGCTTCCTCCAGCACCGCAATCGCCTTTTCGGCTGCGTCTGCCGGGAGCGCAAGCACCATGCCGATCCCCATGTTGTAAGTATTATACATCATATGTTCATCGATCCCGCCCTCCTTGGCAAGCAGGCGGAAGATCGCCGGAACTTCATAGGAATTCTTTTCGATCACTGCTTTGCAGCCTTCCGGGAGCATGCGCGGGACATTCTCGTAAAAACCGCCGCCCGTGATATGGCTGCAGCCATGGATACGGATTCCCGCCTCTTTCAGGCTGCGCAGCGCTTTCACATAGATCCGGGTCGGTGCCAGAAGCGCCTCACCCAGAGTCTTCCCAAGCTCCTCATGATAGGTGCCGAGTGCCTCTGCCGTCATCGGGAACACCTTCCGCACCAGGGAAAATCCGTTGCTGTGAACACCGGAGGAAGCGATCCCGATGAGCACATCACCGCCTGAGACCTCTTTTCCCGTGATCATATCCTTCCGGTCCACCACGCCCACCGCAAAGCCGGCAAGGTCGTATTCATCCTCCGGGTAGAACCCCGGCATTTCGGCGGTCTCTCCCCCGATCAGGGCAGCGCCGGCCTGGGCACAGCCTTCCGCCACACCGGACACGATGTCCGCGATCTTCTCCGGATAATTGCGCCCGCAGGCGATATAATCCAGGAAAAACAGCGGTTCGCCGCCTGCACAGGCGATATCGTTCACACACATGGCTACGCAGTCGATCCCGACCGTATTGTGCCTGTCCATAAGAAATGCCAGCTTCAGCTTCGTGCCGACGCCGTCCGTCCCGGACACCAGGACCGGTTCCTCCATCTCCTTAAAGCGGCTCATTCCGAAAGCCCCGGAAAATCCGCCGATGTCCGTCAGCACCTCCGGACGCATCGTCCTGGCAATATGCTGCTTCATCAGTTCCACACTGCGATAACCCGCTTCAATATCAACGCCTGCACTCTTATAATCCATCCGGTCCTCCATATATCTGTAAGTAAGCCGTGCTTCTATGTTTCTATGCTTCTGTGTTTCTGTGTTTTTTCACTTTCTCACGGCCTCCGCAGTAAAATGCGTCAGCCTGCTGAGCAGTACCCATCATCGTTCAATGTTCACGACTGTCAGGTCGTGAGATCCATAAGCATTTCCTGCCTCAGTAACTCTCCCAGCCGGTCTGTGAAAGACGTTCGTCCTTCTCCATCACCTGCTGTTTCAGGCTCTTCGTATACTCCTTCAGCCTGCCAAGCAGCTCTTCGTCCGATACTGCCAGGATCTTCAGCGCCAGAAGCGCCGCATTCACGGCTCCGCCGATGGCAACGGTCGCCACCGGGATGCCGCTGGGCATCTGTACGATCGAGTAAAGAGAATCCCTTCCTCCAAGGGAGGTGGTATGCATCGGGATTCCGATTACAGGCAGCGGAAACAGCGCCGCGCACATTCCCGGAAGATGAGCCGCCATGCCGGCTCCGGCGATGATCACCTTTACGCCTCTTTCTTCCGCTTCGGAAGCATACTCAAAAAACTCATTCGGCTCACGATGCGCCGAAATAATGCGCATCTCATAACCGACTCCGAACTGATCCAGGATCTGCGCCGCTTTCTTCATTACAGGCATATCGGAATCGCTGCCCATTACAATGCTGATCTTCGCCATAGATTTATGTCCTCCGCTCTCATTGCACATAGTTATGAACATTTTAAGCCAGTGTCAAAAAGCTTGTCAAGAAATAGTTGTGCCGCAGACCGGAGGCAGAGACGATTCCTGTCTCCCGAAACGCCAAAGGAGACAGAGGACGAGCCCCTGTCTCCCTTGATTTCCTGACCGGAAAAAACAAATGTCTGTCCGATGACGAAGAATTGCCGATATCAGGCAGGTTCTATGATCTGTAAGTCTGATATGACATTACAGCAGTCCCAGAATCAGGATCACTGCCACAATGACCGGAAGTACAAAGGTCATATAGCCGCGCATCCATCCGGCGACCTTCATGCCTTTTCCTTCATTGGCTTCCGCCACAAAGGATTTCCAGCCCCACCCGCTTCTCCAGGTACAGAACAGTACGAAGATCAGCGAACCAAGCGGAAGCATGATATTGCTCACGATAAAATCTTCGAGATCCATGATCGTAGAACCTGCACCCATCGGGCTGACGCCGGAAAGCACATTGAAGCCCAGCGCGCACGGAAGGGAAAGAAGCAGCATCAGGATCGTGTTGAACAGTCCTGCCGTGGTCCGCTTCCATCCGGTCAGATCCATCGTGCAGGCCATAATGTTCTCGAATACAGCCAGCACTGTTGAAAATGCCGCAAAGCTCATGAATACGAAGAACAGGCTTCCCCACACTCTTCCGAGAGGCATGTTGTTGAAGATATTGGGCAGAGTGATAAAGATCAGGCCCGGGCCGCTGTCCGGATTGACACCGTAGGCAAAGCAGGCCGGGAAAATGATCAGACCCGACGTGATCGCTACGAACGTATCAAGCAGTGCCACATTCACGGACTCGCCCAGAAGCGCATGGTCCTTTCCGATGTAGCTTCCGAAGATCGCCATGGAACCGATGCCCAGGCTCAGGGTGAAGAACGCCTGATTCATGGCGGCTGTGATCACGTTCACAATGCCGGCTTCCTTCATCCGTCCAAAATCCGGTTTCAGATAAAATGCCAGGCCTTCTGCTCCGTCCTTCAGAAACATGCTGTGTCCTGCAAGGATCACCATGATCACCAGAAGAAGGATCATCATCACCTTCGTCACCCGCTCCAGACCGCTCTGCAGGCCGATGGAGCATACCAGGAAGCCAAACACCACCACGATCGCCATGGCGATCACACTGGTCGTCGGAGCTGCAAGCATATCACCGAACACGCCTCCCACTTCTTCAGCGCTCATTCCGACGAACGCGCCTCTTGCTTCCTTGACGAAATACTGAAGCATCCAGCCCGCCACGGATGTGTAGAACATCATCAGAATATAGTTGGCGATCATGGAAGCATAGCCGTGAATATGCCATACAGGCTTGTCGGGGCGCAGCTGCTTGAAGATCCGCACGGGGCTCTTCTGGCTGCCGCGGCCTGTGGCAAATTCCATCGTCATGACCGGAAGGCCAAGTACGATCAGGAAGAACAGGTACACCAGCACAAACGCGCCGCCGCCGTTCTGTCCCGCAAGATAAGGGAATTTCCACACATTCCCGATGCCGATCGCGCAGCCGGCGCTGATCAGGATGAAGCCGAGACGGCTCCCCAGTTTTTCTCTTTCCATAATAGTTACATGAACTCCTTTCTGTTTTCCGGTTTCTGAAATTCCGGTTTGCACCCTGTCTATTATAAGAGATATGCATTAATTTTCAACCTGAAAAACGTGTCAGGAGGCGAACAGGGCAGATTCGAGCCAGATATGTTAAGTATATTGCAAGTATAGAAAGATCTATTATTCTTTTCTCAATAAACATGATATATTGAGAAGAAGAAAAGGGGGATGCATACTCCCATCATATGAATGGAGCCGGGTGCAGGGTTATACCGACGCAGAACTGGCCCGTTTTGATAAACTTCTGCATAATAATGCACATCTGATCATCGAACTGGCCCGGGCAGGAGGATTTGATAATGCCACAGCTGTTTAAATTCGGAAATTATATCATATATTTCTGGTCAAACGAGAATATGCCAGCAGAACCGGTTCTCGATCATGTCCCTTCTGTTTTTATGGTTTCTTTTGTATGCCCTGTTCCCGCCCCTCAAACGACGGCAGGTTCCACAGATACCGGATCGCCAGAAAGCGGATGCCGGAGATTGCTGCGATGCTGATCAGTTCCGCTGCAGATACGGGAAGTCCCACCCGGAAGCGGAGCAGGTAGTAGATCAGTGATCCAAGCATTGCCGCTACTGCGTACACCCGCTTGCGCATGACGACCGGAATCGTTCCTGCCAGCATATCCCGCAGAATGCCTCCGCCGACTGCCGTGATCGTGCCTACGAATACCGCAAGGAACGCATTCTCGCAGTACACCGTGCTGAGGACTTTTTCCGTTCCCGACGCTGCAAACACGCCCAGGCCGATGGTATCGGCGATATTGAGGGAAAGCATCATCTTTCCGGAATCTTCCAGAAGCCTGGAAGATTTCTCTACATAAAACACGATCAGTGAGGTGATGATCGCGGTGATCGCATACACCGGTTTACGGAACATCACCGGCGGATTATATCCCAGCAGAATATCCCGCAGCGCGCCGCCGCCGACTGCCGTAGTCAGTCCGAGCACCACTGCTCCGAACACATCCAGCTTCTGTTTTTTCGCTGTCAGAACACCTGATACTGCAAATGCCACCGTTCCTGCCAACTCGGATAAGTACAAAAACAACGACAGATCCATATCTATTCTCTCCAGGTTCCCTTATATTATTCTTTAGTGTCCTTATTTTTCTTCCGGTTATTGCAGGTATTCATATGCCTGCATCAGGGCCTGATTCTCGCTTCGCATCTTTTCCGCATCCACTTTGATGCTCTCCCGGTCATAGGTGAGCAGGCCGTTTACCTCATCTTCGATGTCGGACACCTGAGTGTAGACCGAAGCGGCGAGACCGCGGCGAATATTCGGAATCAGTTCCTTCTCCCACAGGCGGGCGATCCCGGAGGTGAGTTTTTCCCGGGAAGTGTATTTGCGGTAGCCGTACACTTCATCACACCAGCTGTGCTCCGGATCACGGTAAGAGTATCCTCCGCACTCCGTCAGGGCGACTGCCCGGTCCTTCTTCGCGCGGACGCGCAGCTTTCTCCAGTAGTTGTGGATGCTGTACATATCCCCGCCTTTCTGGTCGAACCATCCGCTGGCCTCATCGATCAGCCGCGAAGGATCCATGGCGCGCAGCTCTTTCGATACTTTTGCGGCGTCAAACTGTCCCCACCCCTCATTGAACGGGACCCACACCGCGATGCATGGATGACTGTACAGATGCCGGACCGTCCCCTTCATCTCTTTTCTGAATTCCCTGCGCCCCTCCCCGTTCTTTCTGGAGAAGAGACCGTACAGGCGGTCCGAAAAGATCCGTCCGGTCCACATGAATATATTCGGCATCGTCGTCACGAACCAGGACCGGTACCGGTCTCCGCCGCACACCATATCCTGCCACACCAGCATGCCGATCCGGTCGCAATGGTAATACCACCGCTCCGGTTCGATCTTGATGTGCTTTCGCAGCATGTTGAACCCCAGATCCTTCATCGTCTGAATATCATAGGCCAGGGCTTCGTCTGAAGGAGCGGTATACAGACCGTCCGGGAAGTATCCCTGATCCAGCAGCCCGTTGTGATAACAGGGCTTATTGTTCAGGAAGAACCTCAGAATCCCGTTTTTATCCCGTTCCATGGAATATTTGCGCATTCCGAAATAGCCGGAAACGATGTCCTGCTCCATTTCGATCCGGATGTCGTAAAGGGTCGGCGACTCCGGCGACCAGCTCTCAAATCCCGGAAGCTCCAGATCGCAGGACCGGTTGGCAGTGATCTTCCACTGTCCGACTTTTTCTCCTCGCAATGTGACCTTTGCAGTGGCGGAGACCCTGCGGTCCGGTATATTGGTAAGCACTTTGACCCGGATCCGAGCATGATCATAATCCGGGGTCAGCTTGAGACGGGAGATATAGTGATCCGGGACCGTCTCCATCCACACAGTCTGCCAGATGCCGCTCTGTGCGGTATACCACATCCCGCCTCTCTCCAGAGACTGCTTTCCTTTTGCGTGATACGACGTGTCCGAAAGATCCCACACCAGGACCTGCAGCAGATTTTTTCCTTCGACGGCAAATTCTGTCACGTCCAGCGTAAAGGGAAGATAACCGCCCACATGTCCGCCGGCTCTCTTTCCGTTCCAGTATATTTCGCATCCCTGGTCTACCGCCCCGAAATGCAGAAGATACCGGTATCCGTCCCTCTTTTCCGGCAGAATGACCGTTCTTGCGTAATGCAGAAATTCGTCCGGCTGCAGCTGCCGGTTTACGCCGGACAGAGGAGCCTCCGGCGAAAAGGGCACCAGGATCCGTCCCTCATATTCTTCCGGGTGTTCTTTCTTTTTCGTAATGGCATAGTCCCAGTATCCGTTCAGGATCAGGCAGTTCTCCCGCACCAGCCCCGGTCTTGGATATTCCTCAAGAACATGCTCCGGATCCAGCGTGCGGCCCCACCTGGTGTACAGTTCTTTTCCCATCTTCCGCTGCGCTCCTTTCTCTGATTCATTTGCCGTTCTCCTTTTCCCGGAATAGCAAATGTTTTTCATTCATCATACCACCCTGTCCCGCAAGATGCACGGCCTGCTTTCATCTCATAAAAATTTCAACCGGTTTTACCTGTGAAACGAAAAAAGATCCGGTTTTCCTGCCGGACCGGAAGAAGCCATGGGGAACCTGTCCCCATGGCTCAGCCTGCAGCTCTACGGTTCGATCGTGATCGTCACATCCCCGTTTCCAAGCAGCTCTTCCAGGGCTGAGGCATCCGGATCGGTGATATGACCCAGTCTCGTATAGGACCAGGAGTTGGATCCGTAGAATACCACGATCTGATCACCGGAGTACAGGACGATATCACCGGGGCCGGTGACGGTCTGCTCATCATTGCTCACGATCTGCGAGCCAATGGGACCGACCTGCTCGAAGCCTCCGTACATGGACATCTGCACAGTCAGGCCATTTTCATTCCCGGCCAGTTCCCTGATGGCGGCGACGGATTTGTTCTCCTCCCAGACCACGTTCACCGGCGTATCGTTGATTCTCATCTGCATTCCGCTTTCCTCCTTGTCCGCCATTAATGAATTTGCCCAGTCCCGGATCGCATCGGCACCGCTGCCGTTATCCAGGCGTTTTGCTTCTGCCCAGGTCACTGTGTCATCCGTGAGGTTCTGCAGGTTTACCGCACTGGAACCTGCGCTGCTGGAACCTGAGGTGCAGAAGGGAATGACCGTCTTGCCGCTCAGATCCACGCTCTCCAGGAATGTGTACAGGATACGGGGCGCCTGCCCCCACCAGATGGGATATCCCAGCAGGATCGTCCTGTACGGTGCAAGATCCTCCGGCAGGGAAGCTATGGCAGGCCGCGCCGTCTCGTCCCGCTGCTCCGTCGTAGCACGTGATGAATCGTCGGAATAATTCAGATCCTCAGCTGTGTAAGGCACCTCCGGAAGGATCTCGAACAGATCCGCATCGAGCGCCTCTGCTGCGATCGCTGCTGCTGCCCGGATGGTGTCGTTTGGCGAAAACCAGACTACGAGCACATCCGTTGATTCCTGATCCTGAAGCACAGGGATCTCCTCAATATCCAAAGTTGCGCCGGAGACTGCCTCGACGTCTCCCTCCCCTGCACATGCCGGAACCACGCCTGTCACACCGGCGCATATTAATACAGCAAGTAATCGGGTCAGCTTCATGTTCTTCCTCTCCTTCATAAAAATACTGTCAACATACATGAATGCCGCGGCCGGAGTCACGAAATCTCTGTATCAGAGTTCAGAAATGCATGCCCGGCAGATGCGACATTTTCTATGTAATGATCCAGCTCATCAAAGCTTCCGTGGGGATACCGGCTGATGTCTACTCCTTTTTTGTTGATCAGGCAGTCCGTCAGCAGGAACACTTTCATTCCAAGTTCCTCAGCGATCATGTCTTCCCCGACATCATTTCCGACCATCAGGCATTCCTCCGCCTGCAGGCCGGCCCTGCGCAGCACTTCACTGTAATAATCCAGATTCGGTTTACAGAAACCGATATTATCATAGGTCGTAAAAAACTCAAATTCCTCCGGTTCAAGACCGGTCCACCGGATTCTTATTTCCGTCGCGATCGTAGGAAACAGCGGATTGGTCGCCAGCGCGATGCGGAAGCTCCGGTCCCGGATCCGGCGCACGGTCTGTGCCGCTTTCGGATCGTAACCGCAGAACTTTTTTGCCTCCCGGAACTCATTTGCATAGAAATCATCAAACATCGGCTTATCATTAAGGGCTGTCTCACCGAAGGTCTTCGCGAAATCCTGCCAGAAAGCCTCCCTGTTCAGACAGCGGCCGTCATTTCTGACCATTGCCGCGGTCCCATGCCAGATTCCCCGGACCAATTCCTCCGGATCATACCCGAAAGGCGCTGCTTTTTTCGCAAGCATTTTGAAATACCCGCCTGTAAACTCATCCATATCCATCGGGAGCAGCGTTCCATCCAGGTCGAACATCACCATTTGAACTGACATTTTTTTACCTCTTCTTTCACACAGTTTTCATCCATCATACCACTATGTTCCCGAAGATGCACGGAAAGCTTTTTCTCACGGAAAATTCAGACGATAATTCCCGGAAAAAGGGTGCGGGTGCGCATACCTGACCATATCTGGTGATACAATGCCCTGAAATACACCGGGAACATCCGATGAGAATCCTCGTCGCAAGACCCGGAATCGTCGATTATACAGGTAAAACCGGCAGAAATAGAGATTTTACCCGTACATTTTGTGTTTTCGACATAGGCCGCGTCTCCGTTGAAAGTCCTCCGACAGACAATGCGAACAGAGAATTCTCGCGGATATACTCCGTGTGGTCGTCCCTTTCGGGCTCCGACAGGCGATGCGAACAGAGAATTCTCGCGGATGTGCTCTGTGTGGTCGTTCCTTTCGGGCTCCGACAGGCGATACGAACAGAGAATTCTCGCGGATATGCTCTGTGTGGTCGTCCTTTTCGGACTCCGACAGGCGATACGAACAGAGAATTCTCGCGGATATGCTCTGTGTGGTCGTCCCTTTCGACTTCCGACAAGTCGATACGAACAGAGAATTCTCGCGGATATGCTCTGTGTGGTCGTTCCTTTCGGGCTCCGACAGACAATGCGAACAGAGAATTCTCGCGGATATACTCCGTGTGGTCGTTCCTTTCGGGCTCCGACAGGCGATACGAACAGAGAATTCTCGCGGATATGCTCTGTGTGGTCGTTCCTTTCGGGCTCCGACAGGCGATACGAACAGAGAATTCTCGCGGATATGCTCTGTGTGGTCGTCCTTTTCGGACTCCGATGAAACGGCCGGTTTTACAGGTAAAACCGACAGAAAGTAATATTTTACCTGCCTATATCGCGTTTCAATTATATATCAGCTGCCGCCTCATAATCTGCAGCAATGAATAAACATTTTGAGACAAAAAACATGAATGCGGAAAAACATTTGAGATAACAAAAGAGATAACAAAAAGATCCGGCTTTTCAGCCGGACCCTGTCCTGTTTCGATATTCCATTTATGGGATGCGCCTTCACATGAGTTGGTTCTCAGCTCACATGGAAGTTGAATGAGGCGCCTCCGCCAAGATGTAAATTGCCTCCGTTGAGTTTTGCCGCGATCACGGCAGCTGTAAGGAGAACAACGACAACGACACCGATAATGATATAACGGCGGATCTTGCTCTTTGTCTTTACCTTTTCAAGAGCAGCTGCCTCATACACTCTGCGGTCGGTGTCTGCTTCCATTTCCCGCTCTTCACGGTATTTTTTCAGCTGTTCATTATCTGCATCAAAGGCTGCTCCGCAGCTCGGGCAGGTGGGCAGTTTTCCGTCTTCCCACACATATTTGCTGGTGGTTCCGCAGTACGGGCATACAAGCTCGATCGTTTTGCGTTCTTTTTCTTTTCTCTCTTTTTCTTCTTTTTTATCGGAAAAAACTGTTCTTGCCAGTCCGATCATATCCTGAAAATCATTATGTAATGACATTTTAATCTCTCCTTTTCCTTCTGTGAAATAAGCGATGAAATATTGTGGATTATATTAACTATGTTTTTTAACTTTTTTAATTTTTTTAGCTGTTATTATATACGCATCCGTTTTTATAATCCACGCCTGGCAGACCATTTTTTCTCTGCCCATCTCGTCAGAAGAATCAGATCCCTCATGATTGCCCGTTCCGCTATTACGAATACCGCACACAGCACGGCGGCCCTCACTGATATTTCTGCCATGTCAAAGATCTCATACAGGAAGCAGTCGCACAGTATAAACCCTGCCGCACACAGTCCGAAGATCGCAAAATGGATCTTTGTGAATGGCCTTGAGATCCTCCACAGATTCATAAAACCTACCGCGCACAGTAGATATACGCTTGCCGTGCTCACATCCCTGGATGAGATCTCAAACAGATCCGCGAACAGGACCATTGCCGCAATGGAGAAGAAGGATGTTAACGCCGCCGGGATCGCGCCGGTAAGCGTCTTATGGATGAACCGTCCGTCCTGTCTGCGCATATTCGGCTCGAGTGCCAGCAGAAACGCCGGCAGACCTATGTTGAACACGGAGATCAGGGAGACCTGCGTAGGCTGCAGCGGATACGTAAAGGTCCCGATGATCGAAAAGATCGCCAGAAGGAATGAGAATAGATTTTTATACAGAAACAGCGTCGCCGATCTGGTGATATTGTTGATGTCTCTTCTCCCTTCGAAGACGATCTGGTTCATGTGCGAAAAATCCGAATCCAGAAGCACGACCTGGGCTGCCTGCCTCGCTGCGTCAGACCCCTGTCCCATGGCGATGGAGCAGTCCGCTTCCTTCATGGCAAGGATATCATTCACGCCGTCCCCGGTCATGGCGACCTTCTGTCCCTGCGCCTTAAGCGCCTCCACGATCAGTTTCTTCTGCTCAGGCTGTACTCTTCCGAAAACGGTATAATTCAAAACCGCATCTTTGATCTTTTCCGGTGTATCCAGTGTCCCGGCGTCCACATACTTTTCAGCGCCGGGGATTCCCGCTTCCGCAGCGACCCTGGACACCGTAAGCGGCGTATCTCCGGAGATGACTTTCACCTCCACGCCCTTTGAGGCAAAATCCGCAAAGGTCTCCTTCGCGTTCCCGCGGATCTCATTGTGCAGGGCCACAAACAGGATCGGCATCACTTCCCCGTCCTTCTCCTGCGTCAGGGCAAGGACCCTCTGTCCTTTTCCGGTGCGCTGCCCGATCCGGTCTTCATTCTTCTCCATTTCCTCAGGCGTCAGGAGGAACTCCGGAGCGCCAAGCCGGTAGATCCGGTCTGCTGTCTCAACCTGGGAGTACTTGGTCTTAGAGGAAAAAGGCGTCACTGTCTTTGCTTCCATCACCTGCGCTTCCGGGAAAAAGTTTCGCATTGCCTGCATGGTGATATTGTTGTCCGGAACCGTCCTTATATAAGATGCCAGGATCTTCTGGGCGGCATCCGCCTCATCATCCGTTTCCCCCTCCGCAGGGAACGTCTCCGCCACATTCATCTTGTCACTGGTGATCGTTCCGGTCTTATCCACGCAAAGGACATTCACCCGGGCCAGCGTCTCAATACTGCGCATGTCATGCAGCAGCACCTTGTTTCTCGCAAGCCTTGAGGCAGACAGTACAAGAGCAACTGTTACAAGAAGATACATACCCTCCGGAATCATTCCCGTGACGGCTGCCACCATGGACCGGACGCCGGCAGCCAGGTCGGTCCCGTTCACATAGACCGCCTGGTAGAGCAGGCATGCTCCGATCGGAATGATCACAATGCCCGCCGTGCGGATGATCGTCTCGATATCCCGGATCATCTCCGACTTCTTATCCTTCGCCTCTTTTGCTTTGGCCGTCAGCTTTGCCGCGTAGGAATCTGCCCCTACTTTTGTAAGCTTCGCGGTCAGTTTTCCCGATGTCAGGAAACTTCCCGACATCAGTTCGCTTCCTTCCTTTTTCTGAATCTCATCCGCTTCCCCGGTGAGCAGTGATTCATTC
>CACZZH010000005.1 GCA_902785635.1 uncultured Lachnospiraceae bacterium | reverse complement strand
CGCATTTCTGCTCAAATTCGGCATCGGTATAGCATTCTTCAGCGTAAGCGATCAGATCGTCACGGAGAGAATGACCGACGGCGTCGGAGAAGGCGGCCTTTTCACGCATGAGGATGCTGTATGGGATGAGGTCATCCCTTTCAAAGGCATGGCGCAGAAGATATTTTCCGATGCCGTAGTGGTTGCGTTTTTTCTCCGGATCGATGTGCATCACATAGTCCACGAATTCCAGACCGCCGAAGGGGACCCGGGCTTCCAGGGAGTTGACGGAGATGCAGCGGTCGGCGCGGAGCACGTCGTACATGTGGATCTCGCGGATACGCTTCTGGGCTTCTTTCTGAAAGGCGTCTGCGTCCGGAGCAAAGTCCGTGTATTTATATCCGAAAAGTTCATCGGAGATCTCCCCGGTGAGGATCACCCGCACATCGGTGTTCTCATGGATCCACTTACACACCAGATACATTCCAATGGAGGCGCGGATCGTGGTGATATCATAGGTTCCGAGTGCATGAATCACGTCCTCGAGGGAACCGATCACATCCTCCCGTGTTATGATCACTTCGTGATGATCGCTGTGAATGTAGTCGGCGACTTCCCGTGCATATTTCAGATCGATGGCGTCCGTATCCATGCCGATGGAGAAGGTCTGCAGAGGACGGGAAAGCTCTCTGGCGGCGATTCCGCACACGAGGGAGGAGTCCAGGCCGCCCGAGAGAAGGAAACCGACGGGGGCGTCGGCGTCCAGTCTGGCTTTTACTGAACGGATCAGCCGGTCCCGGATTCCGGCACAGATCTGCTCTGTGTCCGCAGCATGATAAGTTTCTATGTCAGCCGCACAGTCCCTGTAGCAGATGAAGCGGCCGTTTTCATAATAATGTCCCGGAGGGAAGGGCAGGATCTTCGGGCAGACGCCGACGAGACTTTTAGGCTCAGAGGAGAACAGGATGCTACCCGACGCATCATAACCATAGTAGAGAGGACGGATGCCGATGGGGTCCCTGGCGGCAATATATTTCTTCCGGTCATGGTCATAGATCACCAGGGCGAATTCGGCATCGAGCAGTGCAAACATGGCGGTTCCAAGCTTTTCATAAAGGGGAAGCAGGATCTCGCAGTCGCTTTCGCCGGCGAATGTATAACCGAGATGGATCAGGTAATCTTTAAGCGCGCGGAAACCGTACAGCTCCCCATTGCATATGCAGCAGTTCCCATGGAGTGTGAACGGCTGCATACCTGCTTCATTCAGCCCCATGATCGAGAGGCGGTTAAACCCCAGCAGTCCTTCCCCGGTATCGAGAATTCTCGATTGATCCGGGCCTCGGGATACAGTTCTTTCAAGCAGCTCTTTGAAGACAGCCGGATCGGCTTCTTTGCTGCAGTATGCAAGGATGGAACACATAAAATCATCTCCTTATTGAAGCAGGGGACAGGGGACGGTTCTCTGTCCCTTTTTCCCCGGAATGTTTTATTGATCGCCTTGACTGGGACAGAGAACCGTCCCCTGTCCCATCAGAGCGGGACAGAGAACCGTCCCCTGTCCCTGATTTTTGAGCATTATTTCATAACGAAAACAGCAAGTCAACCGCCCATCCATATCAATAAAATATGCTTCGTGATACAGAAACGAAATGGCAGCCTGCTTGACGGTATGCCAATATATGTGATACAAAATAACTCGATAAGCAAGGGCGCTTCGAAGAGTAAGATCTTCGCGGCGCCTTTTGTCATTTCACAGCAGTAAACAGTATTTTGAAATAAGGAGGTCAGGCTGTTATGGAAAGAAGAGAGACCGTTCCGGAAATGTACGGAAGTTATGTATTCAATGACCGGGTAATGCGTGAGCGGCTGCCAAAGGATGTATATAAAGCTGTTCACAAAACGATCGAAAACGGCACACATCTGGAGCTGGATGTGGCGAACAGTGTGGCCGCTGTGATGAAGGAGTGGGCGATCGAGCATGGGGCGACCCATTTCACCCACTGGTTCCAGCCAATGACCGGGCTTACTGCGGAAAAGCATGACGGTTTTCTGTCGCCGGAGCCGGACGGCAGCGTGATCATGGAGTTCTCCGGGAAAGAACTGGTGAAGGGCGAGCCGGATGCGTCCAGCTTCCCGTCCGGGGGACTTCGTGCAACCTTTGAAGCCAGGGGCTATACGGCATGGGATCCGTCCTCTCCGGCGTTCGTCAAGGACGGATCGCTGTACATTCCGACAGCATTCTGTTCGTACACCGGTGAAGCACTGGATAAGAAAACGCCTCTGCTTCGTTCCATGGAAGCACTGAGCCGGGAGGCGGTGAAGATCCTGCAGCTGATCGGGGATAAAGATGTGACTCGGGTATCAACAACGATCGGATCGGAGCAGGAGTATTTCCTGATCGACAAGGATCTGTACCGCAAGAGAAAAGACCTTCTTTTTACCGGAAGGACCCTGATCGGCGCGCCTGCGTCCAAGGGGCAGGAGATGGAGGATCATTATTTCGGCGTTCTCAAGCCGAAGGTATCTGCCTACATGCATGATCTGGAGGAAGAGCTGTGGAGGCTGGGGGTTCCGGCCAAGACGAAGCACAATGAGGTCGCTCCCTCACAGCACGAACTGGCTCCGGTATTTGAGACGGCAAATGTGGCTGTGGACCACAACCAGCTGACGATGGAAGTGATGAAAAAGGTGGCGGACCGCCATAACTATGCATGCCTTCTGCATGAGAAGCCCTTTGAAGGAATCAACGGATCCGGCAAGCACAACAACTGGTCCATGGTGACAAACACCGGGATCAATCTTCTCGATCCGGGCCGGCATCCGGAAGAGAATGTGCGGTTTCTGATCTTCCTGATGGCGGTGATCGAGGCAGTGGATGCCTATGCGGATATCCTGCGGCTCTCTGTTGCGACAGCGGGGAATGACCACCGCCTTGGCGCAAACGAGGCTCCGCCTGCAGTGATCTCCATGTTCGTAGGAGATGAACTGGCAGCGATCCTCAAAAGCCTTGAAGAGGGAACAGACTTCAAGGGTATCGGGAAGACAAGCATGAAGATGGGAGCGGAGGTCCTTCCCCACATTACGAGGGATACGACGGACCGCAACCGCACGTCACCTTTTGCATTTACCGGGAACAAGTTCGAATTCCGCATGCCGGGTTCCTCTGTGTCAGTGGCAAATGCAAATATCGTGCTGAACACCGCTGTGGCTGAATCTCTGAGCTGTATGTACGAAGCGCTTAAGGATACGCCGGCGGATGAGATGGACAGCGCGATTCATGCGCTGCTTAAGAAGACTCTTCAGGAGCACAAGCGGATCCTCTTTAACGGAAACGGGTATACCGATGAATGGATCGAGGAGGCAGAGCGCAGAGGTCTGGACAATCTTCGCTCGCTTCCGGATGCGATGCCCCGCTGGATCTCGGAAAAGAGCATCGATCTGTTCCTGCGGCACGGAATCTTCACGAAGGAAGAGATCTTCTCAAGGTATGAGATCCTGCTTGAGAACTATGTAAAAACGATTCACATTGAATCACTGACCATGCAGGAGATGGTCCGAAAGGATTTCATAGCCGGACTGGTCGCTTATATGAAGGAACTCGGGGCGGAAGCCGGTCAGAAAAAAGCGCTGATTCCGGATGCTGGATGTGTGCTGGAGGAGGAACTGCTGCGGACGCTGGATGCGGACGCCGCAGGGATCCTGGAAAAGCTGGCAAAGCTGGACGCGGATACAAAACAGGCGGATGGGATCACGGAGCCGTTGGAAAGCGCAAAATACTACGAGCAGACGGTACTTGCGGATATGGAATCACTCCGGATGGTGGTCGATCATGCGGAGGCGCTGATTCCGGAGCAGTATCTGCCCTATCCGACCTACGGAAGGATCTTGTTCTCACTGAGGTGACGATACACTGGTCTGCCGGACAGATGCCGGGGAGGATATACGATGACAGAATATGCTTCAAGAATGATGCAGATCGACAGGGATTCCTGTGGAATCGGCATGGTCGCCAACATCAATGGGAAGAAGGAGTACCGGATCCTGGATGATGCGCTGTGTATCGTGGAAAAACTGGAACACAGGGCAGGAAAGGATGCCTCCGGGGAGGTCGGCGACGGCGTGGGAATTCTGCTGCAGATCTCCCACAGTTTCTTCTCCAGGGCAGCCGCACGTGAAGGAATCCGGATAGGAGACGAAGGAGATTACGGGATCGGCATGTTCTTTTTCCCGGAAGATACGATGAAACGGACCTTTGCCATGCGGATGATGGAGGTGATCCTGGCGAAGGAGAAGCTTCCTCTCCTGGGATGGAGGCAGGTGCCGGTCCATCCGGAGATCCTCGGAAAAACGGCAAGGGACTGCATGCCCTGCATGATGCAGTGTTTTATCGGCCGTCCCTCCTTTGTACGGGCAGGAATCGACTTCGACCGGAGGCTGTATGCTGCCAGGAGAACGTTTGAACAGAGCTCGGAGGATACCTATATCTGCTCCATGTCTTCCAGGACGATCGTATATAAGGGAATGTTCCTGGTCGGACAGCTGCGCAGATTCTATGAGGATCTGATGGATCCGGACTACACAAGTGCGATCGCACTGGTGCATTCAAGATTTTCCACCAATACGATGCCATCCTGGAACCGGGCGCATCCATACCGGATGATCGCCCACAACGGGGAGATCAATACCATCCGCGGAAATGTGGACCGTATGCGTTCCAGAGAGGAGACCATGTCCTCCGGCGTGATGGAGGAGGATCTGGATAAGATCTATCCGGTGATCACTGCATCAGGCTCCGATTCAGCCATGCTGGATAATACACTGGAATTTCTTTATATGAACGGCATGGAGCTGCCGCTGGCAATGATGATCATGATTCCGGAACCATGGAAGCACAACGCCTTTATGGATCAGAAGCGCAGAGACTTCTATCATTACTACGCGACGATGATGGAGCCCTGGGACGGACCGGCGGCGATCCTCTTCACAGACGGAGAACTGGTGGGAGCTACACTGGATCGAAACGGGCTGCGGCCTTCCAGGTATTACATTACGGATGACGGTAGAGTGGTCCTCGCGTCTGAAGTAGGGGTGCTGGACATCGATCCGGCACATATCCTGCGGAAGGCCCGGCTTGAACCGGGAAGAATGCTGCTGGTGGATACAAAGGAAAAGCGGATTCTTACCGACGAAGAATGTAAGGCAAGGTACGCGGACGAGAAACCGTACGGAGAGTGGCTGGATCACAGCCTTCTGCATCTGGAGCAGCTGGCGATTCCGAATAAAAAGATCGAGATACATACGCAGGAGATCCGGGACAAGCTTTATAAGGCTTTCGGATACACGTATGAGGATGTGAAGGAACAGATCCTGCCCATGGCCCGTACAGGTGCCGAGCCCACGGTATCCATGGGGCATGACGTGCCGCTGGCGATGCTGTCGGGACATCATCCGCCGCTGTTTCACTATTTCAAACAGCTGTTTGCCCAGGTGACGAACCCGCCGATCGACGCGCTTCGGGAAAAGATCGTCACGGATACGACCGTGTATATCGGATCGGACGGGGATCTGCTGCAGAAGAAAAGCACAAACTGCCGGGTACTGGAGATCAACAATCCGATTCTCACCGGTGTGGATCTGATCCGGATTCGGGCACTGGATCAGGCTGGCTTTCACACGGAGACGATCCCGGCCGTCTATTATAAGAACACTTCCCTGGAAAAGGCACTGGAGCAGCTGTGCATCGCGGTGGACAGGGCGGCGGGACATGGAAAGAACATTCTGATCCTTTCCGACCGGGGAGTGGATGAAAACCATATGCCCATTCCCTCCCTGCTGGCAGTCTCCTGCGTGGAACAGCATCTGGTGCGGACCAGAAAAAGAACGGCAGTGTCGTTGATACTGGAGACCGGGGATCTGCGGGACGTACATCAGGCAGCCATGCTTCTGGGCTTCGGCGCACGTGCGGTGAATCCCTATCTTGCCCATGAATGCATTTCCGAGATGATCGATCTGGGGATTCTGGATAAAGACTATTACACGGCGATCCATGATTATAACAAGGCCCTTCTGGACGGTGTTGTGAAGATCGCTGCCAAGATGGGAATCTCGGCACTTCAGTCTTATCAGTCCGCCAGAATCTTTGAAGCAGTCGGATTACGAGAGGAAGTCATGAACCGGTATTTCCCGGATGTCGTCAGCGAGGTCGGGGGGATCGGTCTGTCCGAGATCGCGCAGGATGTTGCCTTCCGGCATGATCACGCATTTGACCCTCTGGGGCTCACGACCGATACCACACTGGATTCGACAGGCTTTCACGGTCTACGCAGCGGAGCGGACAAGGAGGATCATCTGTATGATCCGAAGACGATCGTCACGCTCCAGCAGGCCGTGCGCAGCGGCAGTTATGAGACTTTCCTGGAATACGCGGCGATGGTGGACGATGAGGACCGTCCGCATACGCTCCGGTCCCTGACGGAATTCGTGCCGGCATCCGAGCCGCTGCCTCTCGAGGAAGTGGAAAGCGTGGAGAGCATTGTAAAACGGTTTCAGACCGGTGCGATGTCCTATGGCTCCCTGTCCAGGGAGGCACATGAAACGCTGGCTATTGCCATGAACACGTTGGGAGGGAAGTCCAACACCGGTGAGGGCGGAGAGGATCCGTCCCGGTTCGGAACGATCCGCAACAGCGCGGTAAAGCAGGTAGCGTCCGGACGCTTTGGCGTGACAAGCGCATATCTGAATTCGGCGTCGGAGATCCAGATCAAGATGGCCCAGGGCGCGAAGCCCGGGGAGGGCGGACATCTCCCCGGAAGGAAGGTATATCCCTGGGTGGCGGCTACCCGGTTTTCCACCCCCGGTGTATCGCTGATCTCACCCCCGCCGCACCATGATATCTATTCCATCGAAGACCTGGCGCAGCTGATCTATGATCTGAAAAATGCCAACAAGGATGCCCGGATCTGTGTGAAGCTGGTTTCGGAAGCGGGCGTAGGGACGATCGCTTCCGGAGTGGCGAAGGCAGGGGCAGGCGCGATCCTGATCTCAGGATATGACGGAGGTACCGGCGCGGCACCTTCTTCCTCCGTACACCATGCGGGGCTTCCCTGGGAGCTGGGTCTTGCCGAGGCACATCACAGTCTGCTGCAGAGCGGACTGCGCAGCCGGGTCGTCCTGGAGACAGACGGAAAGCTGATGAGCGGCCGGGATGTTGCAGTCGCTGCCCTTCTGGGAGCGGAGGAATTTGCCTTTGCCACCGCGCCGCTGGTGTGCATGGGATGCATGATGATGCGGGTCTGCTCCAAAGATACCTGCCCGGCCGGGATCGCCACACAGAATGAGACACTGCGCAGACGTTTTGCCGGAAAGCCGGAGCATGTCATGAACTTTATGCGGTTCATTGCGCAGCAGCTGCGGGAGATCATGGCGCAGATGGGCTTCCGGACGGTCGCGGAGATGGTCGGGAGGTCTGACCGGCTGCGTATCAGGCCGGTAAGTGCGGCAAAACGCGGACATCTGGCAGACCTGACCCGGATCCTGGATCCCTCATTCGCGAAGGAGGGAGGATGTCACTTTGAACCGGAAGCCCTTTATGACTTCCGGCTGGAGGATACGGTGGACGCGCAGGTGCTGATTCCGGAGGCTTTAAAGGGGAAGAAGGGAGATGTGATCCGTTCTTCGATCACAAGTACGGACCGCGCCTTCGGCACCCTGCTCGGCAGCGCGCTGACCCGGAAATATGGGGAGACACTGGCGGAGGATACCGTAGTGGTGGAAGCGAAGGGCGGCGCCGGACAGTCCTTTGGCGCGTTCATTCCCAGGGGGCTGACGCTCCGGCTGATCGGAGATGCCAATGACGGGTTCGGGAAAGGGCTTTCCGGAGGAAAGCTGGTGGCAGTGCCGCCGGAGGGAGCAGCCTACAAGGCTCATGAGAACATTATTATCGGAAACGTGGCACTTTATGGCGCTACCGCCGGGAAAGCCTATGTGTGCGGGATCGCAGGAGAACGGTTCTGCGTACGCAATTCCGGAGCCGTCGCCGTTGCAGAAGGCTGCGGCGATCACGGCCTGGAATACATGACCGGAGGCCGGGCGGTGATCCTGGGGATGACCGGCAAGAATTTCGCGGCAGGAATGAGCGGCGGGATCGCTTATGTACTGGACCGGGAACACACGCTGTATCTGCGCATGAACAAGGACATGGCGGATCTGGAAGAAGTGACGGAAAAATATGATATTGCGGAGCTGAAAGAGATTCTGGAGGACTACGAGCGGGAGACCCATTCTGCGCTTGGGACGCAGATTCTGGAGAATTTCGAAGACTATCTGCCGGACTTCAAGCGGATCGTGCCGCATGATTATCAGAAGATGCGCAGCGCGATCAGCCGATTTGAAGAGCAGGGCATGCCGCATGACGCAGCAGTGCTCGAGGCATTTGAGGAGATTGCGAAAGTCTGATGCGGGCAGGGGCAGAGCAAGGCTGCCTGCGGCAGCACGGCAGGGACGGAGGAGAAGAACGATGGGAAAGGCGACAGGATTTCTGGAATACAGCAGACAGGATAACGGGGACATTCCTCCCCAGAGGCGTATTCAGACCTTTGAAGAATTTCACGAACCCCTGCAGGAGGAGCCGCGAAGGAAACAGGCTGCAAGATGCATGAACTGTGGAGTTCCCTTCTGCCAGTCTGCGATGACGCTTGCCGGCATGGTGACAGGCTGCCCGCTGCACAATCTGATACCGGAATGGAATCACGAGATCTATGAAGGGCATGATGAGCACGCGCTTTCGAGGCTGTGCAAGACGGCCAGCTTTCCGGAATTCACCGGACGTGTGTGTCCGGCTCTGTGTGAGAAGGCGTGTATGTGCGGTCAGTATGATGAGCCGGTGTCCATTCGCGACAACGAGCTGTACCTGATCGAGACCGCCTTTGCGCAGGGGACGATGTGCCCGCGTATTCCGAAGGTGCGCAGCGGAAAAAAGGTCGCGGTCATAGGGAGCGGCCCGTCGGGGCTGGCCGCCGCGGATCTGCTCAACCGCAGAGGGCATCTTGTCACGGTATATGAACGTGACGACCGGATCGGCGGACTTCTGATGTACGGGATCCCGAACATGAAGCTGGACAAGGAAGTGATCATGCGCCGGCAGAGACTGATGGAGGCGGAGGGCGTGACCTTCGTGACCGGGTTTGATGTGGACAGCCCCGAAAAGGCGCAAAACCTGAAAACGCAGTATGACGCGGTGGTTCTTTGCTGCGGCGCGAAACAGCCCAGGACACTGACCGGTGCTGTCACGGATCTTCACGGCGAAAAATGTGATCTCAGGCCTGACCAGGTCAAAGGCGTATTCTTTGCGGTAGATTTTCTGAAGTCCACAACGAAGGCGCTGCTGGGCGGAAAAGGAAGGTCTGTACAGGATCTTCACCGGAAACACGGATACATCAGTGCAGCGGGAAAGCATGTAGTGATCGTGGGAGGCGGCGACACCGGAAATGACTGTATCGGAACAGTGATCCGTCACGGCTGCCGGAGCGTGACAGCACTCGAAATGCTGGGCGCACCTCCGGTAAACAGGGCACAGAGCAATCCATGGCCGCAGTGGCCGAAGATCCTGAAGACGGATTACGGACATGAGGAAGCTGCTTATTTATATGGAAAGGATCCGAGAATCTTTGAGACGACCGTGAAAGAGTTCATTACCGGAAAAAGAGGAGAACTGCGAAAGATCCGGACGGTGAAGGTGGCGTTTGAGGGCAGGACCATGCATGAAGTGGAAGGGACCGAGCAGGTGCTTCCGTGTGATCTTCTGCTGATCGCCGCCGGGTTTACCGGCTGCCAGGAGTATACCCCTTCTGCTTTCGGGCTGGAGCGCGGGGCAAGGGGCACGGTCCTCTGCGAAGGACATAAAACGGCAGTGCCCGGGATCTTTGCGGCCGGCGATATGCGCCGGGGCCAGTCTCTGGTGGTATGGGCGATCGCGGAAGGACGGACATGTGCGGCGGAAGTGGACGAGTATCTGATGGGGTATTCCATGCTCTGATGAGTGAAAGGCGGCGGAATGGTGAAGGAATATGACCGGAAACTGGTCCTTGAGGACGGAAAGGAATATTACGGGTACTCCTTTGGTGCTTCCGGAGAGCGGATCTGCGAGATTGTTTTCAACACTTCGATGACCGGATACGAGGAAGTCCTGACGGATCCTTCCTATACCGGTCAGGCAGTAGTGATGACTTATCCGCTGATCGGGATCTACGGGATGACAGGGGAGGATTCCGAGGCAGAGCATGCCGGAGCGGATGCTCTGATCGTAAGGGAATATGAAGACGGAAGGTATAATTTCCGGGGAATGCGTACATTAGATGATCAGATGAAGGCAAAGAAGATCCCCGGAATCACCGGGATCGATACGAGGGAGCTGACCCGGACGATCCGGGACGGCGGAAGCCGGAAAGCGATGATCACAAGCGCCGGTATGCCTCTGCAGGAAGCGCTTTCCCTTCTGAGGAAAACAGACCTGCCGAAGGATGCCGTATCACGCGTCAGCGGGAAGGAGATCATGGTCTGCCGGCCGGTTTCGGAGCGTTTTCATGTAGTCCTGATCGACTGCGGCGTGAAGAAAAGCATTGTGCGGGATCTACTGAAAAAAGGCTGCCGTGTGAGCATTGTTCCGTGGAACACCCCTTCGTCCCGGATCGATGCGATGTCCCCCGACGGTATACTGATTTCCAATGGACCCGGCGATCCCGGAAACGTACCGGAGACAGTGCAGACCGTCCGGGAACTGACCGGGAGGTGTCCGATTCTGGGGATCTGTCTGGGTCATCAGATCCTTGCCCTTGCATACGGCGCGAGGATCCGCAAACTGAAATTCGGACATCACGGCGGGAATCATCCGGTGCTGGATCTGGATACCGGAAAGATCGGGATGACAGCGCAGAATCATTCCTATGCGGCAGATGCATTCAGTCTTACGGACACAGTGCTTAAGGTGACGCACAGAAATCTGCTGGACAATACAGTGGAAGGAGTGAAATGTGAAAGAGACCGGGCGTACGGGATACAGTTCCATCCGGAAGGGGCACCTGGCCCGCATGATCAGGAACAGCTCTTTGACCGGTTTATGGAGGAGATGAAAAATGCCCGCAAGACGTGACATAAAGAAGATCCTGGTGATCGGTTCCGGACCGATCGTGATCGGACAGGCGGCAGAATTTGATTATGCAGGGACGCAGGCATGTCTGGCCCTGAAGGAAGAAGGATATGAGGTCATCCTTTACAATTCCAATCCGGCTACGATCATGACGGACACATCCGTTGCGGACAAGGTCTACATGGAACCGATGACGCTGGAATTCGCGGCCAGGATCCTGCGTTATGAACGGCCGGACGCTGTCCTTCCGGGAATCGGCGGACAGACCGGGCTCAATCTGGCGGTACAGCTGGATAAAAGAGGGATTCTTAAGGAATGTCACGTACAACTTCTGGGAACCGGGAGGGAGACGATCGAACTGGCGGAGGACCGTGAGCAGTTCAAACAGCTCTGCCTGAAACTGGGAGAGCCGGTCCTGCCGTCGGAAACGGTGCACAGTGTGACCGAAGGGCTCGAGGCAGCCAGGCGGATCGGATATCCGGTCATTGTACGCCCGGCATTTACGCTGGGAGGAACCGGAGGGGGCTTTGCTTCAGATGCAGACGAATGTGACAGGCAGCTTAAGAACGGGCTGGAAAATTCACCTGTTCATGAAGTGCTGATCGAAAAGAGTGTCCGGGGCTATAAGGAGATCGAGTATGAGGTCATCCGGGACAGCAAAGATACGGCGATCACGGTCTGCAACATGGAAAACCTGGATCCTGTGGGGATCCATACAGGTGATTCCATCGTAGTATGCCCTTCACAGACGCTTACGAACCGCGAATACCAGATGCTTCGGAGCAGCGCGCTGCGGATCATTCGAGCACTGAAGATCGAAGGGGGCTGCAATGTACAGTTTGCCCTTGATCCGAAGTCATTTCAATATTATGTGATCGAAGTGAATCCAAGGGTCTCGAGATCATCGGCGCTCGCCTCGAAAGCCAGCGGCTATCCCATCGCCAGAGTCTCTGCCAAGATCGGGGTGGGAATGACGCTGGATGAGATCCGCCTGGCGAATACCCCGGCATGCTTTGAACCTTCACTGGACTATGTAGTGACAAAAATGCCGCGCTTTCCGTTTGACAAATTCAGCGATGCGGACCACTCTCTGTCGACACAGATGAAGGCGACCGGTGAAGCGATGAGCATCGGAAGGACCATGGAAGAAAGTCTTCTCAAAGCGGTCCGTTCTCTGGAGACCGGTCACAGTCATCTTTGGGATCCGAAGCTGGAGAGCATGAGCGAAGTGGATCTGCTGCAGGGAATCCGGGAGGGCAGCGATGACCGGCTGCTGCGCATCGCGCAGCTGCTTCGCAGGAACTGTCCGGAAACGGTGATCACGGACATCACCGGAATCGACCCGTATTTTATCCGGAAGATCCGGCGGATCACGCAGATGGAGAAGCATCTGGCCCGGAATGCCGGATGCATCCGGAGCCTTAGTGAAGCCAAGCGGATGGGATTTTCAGACAGGGAGATCGCAAGGCAGTGGGGACAGACGGAAGAAGAGATCTTTCAGCTCCGGAAGAAACATCATATCATGCCGGTATACAAAATGATCGACACCTGCGCTTCGGAGTTTGAGAGTTATGTTCCTTATTTTTATTCGGCTTACGAGGGAGAAAACGAAGTACGGACCGGCACGGACCGGAAAAAGGTGGTCGTGCTGGGGGCAGGACCGATCCGGATCGGGCAGGGTGTGGAATTTGATTATTCGACGGTCCACGCGGTCCGCACGATCCGCTCTGCCGGATATGAGGCGATCATCATCAACAATAATCCGGAGACGGTATCCACGGATTATACCTGTTCCGACAAGCTGTACTTTGAACCGCTCACTCCTGAGGATGTGATGAATATCCTGGAGATGGAAAAGCCGGAAGGCGTCATTGCGACTCTGGGCGGACAGACCGCGGTCAACCTGGCAATGCCGCTTGAAATGCGGGGAGCAGTCCTTATGGGGACCGGATGCAGGGCGATCCGGTGTGCTGAAAACCGGGAGGAGTTCGAAAAACTGCTGGAACGGGAGCAGATTCCACAGTCGGAAGGGAGAGCCGTGACCTGCACCTCCGAAGGGATCCGCGCAGCGGATGAGATCGGCTACCCTGTGCTTGTCCGGCCCAGCTTTGTGCTTGGCGGACGGGCAATGCAGATCATTGCAAAGGAGGAAGATCTGCGGTCTTATCTGGACAGCGCGGTGAACATCAGTCCGGAACGGCCGGTCCTTGTAGACCATTACATATCCGGCACAGAAGTGGAGGTCGACGCTGTTTGCGACGGGAAAGATGTATTTATTCCGGGTATTATGCAGCTTGTGGAACGAACGGGAGTCCATTCCGGTGATTCGATCAGTGTGTATCCTCCCTACAGTCTGTCACAGGCCGTAAAAGAGACGATCCTGTTTTATACCAGAAAGCTTGGTCTTGGAATCGGTATCGTCGGTCCTTATAACATCCAGTTTGTTGTAGACCGGGAGGAGCATGTCTATGTGATCGAGGTGAATCCGCGTTCATCCCGGACAGTCCCGTTTCTTTCAAAAGCTTCAGGGTATCCGCTTGCGGATATCGCTGCCAGGGTAAGCATCGGGATCTCCCTGGGAGAACAGGGATTTTCCGGGACCTGTCCGGAGGAAAAAAACAGGTTTTATGTGAAAGTACCGGTATTCTCTTCTGAAAAACTGCATGGAATGGACACCTACCTTTCCCCGGAAATGAAGTCGACCGGAGAAGCGATCGGGCATGACCGGCTTCTGCACAGGGCTGTTTACAAGGCCATGACAGCGGCAGGAATGAAGCTTCGCAATTACGGAACGGTGCTGGTGAGCGTAGCGGACGAAGATAAAGAGGAAACGATCCCGCTGATCCGGCGCTTCTATGACATGGGATTCAATATCGAAGCGACAACACTCACCGCGGAATATCTGACCCGTGCCGGGATCCGCACCCGGATCCGCCATAAGCCGAGCGAGGACAGTGAGGAAGTCCTGGCATCGATTCGTGCAGGATATGTAAGCTATGTGATCAACACCCGCGCGATCCTTTCCGGAAAACATTTTGGCGACGGGACCGCGATCCGCTGGTGTGCTGTACAGAACCATGTCACGATCCTCACATCACTCGACACGGTCCGGATGCTTCTGGATGTCCTTGAAGAACTGACGATTGGGGTGTATCCGATCACCGCTGACCGGGATTCTATCGCAAAGTAATGCCCTTCCCTGCTGCTTACTCATGTAGGGGCGCGCCAATAAGTCCTGCTTCCTCTTGCGTACAAGCTCGTCGTGCGTGCAGACTTTTGGCGCTGCAATCATGCAGATAATTCGTTTTCGATAACGGATCAGTAAGGAAGCGCAGGGATCTGCCATAGGATTTATTGTGTTTCACCTCTTTTCGTGATACCATCGTAGCAGATACTGCCTGACGGCAGCATATGCGCAGCCCGCAAGTCCCGCAAGCAGGACATAAAGCCTGCATGTCTGTGCGGCAGGTGGGTCATGTGCGGACATACAAATATGCAGAGAAGACCGTGAGTTTGAATACGATGGAGGCCGGAGAGATGAAATTTTCAGGAATGAGCAACCGCGAACTGTTTTGTGTGCTGACCGGTGATTACGGAGTGCTTGCCCAGGCGCAGCTTCAGGACATTATAAAAATGTACCTGAAGTACAGCAAAACGCATAAGCTGCCGGAAGATGTGGACCTGAAGACGATGGTGGCAGAATGTCTGGAAGGAAAATATGATCTGAAGGAGTGAGCTGTCACAGCAGCTGTCCCAGAGCGTTCGGGAAAGAAAAGAGTACTTTGTTGTTTGCTGCAGAATATCTGCTGAAAAAAGGATTGACATCTGAAATATATTTGATAAAATATAATTGAATCAAATAAGAGTGGCTGTATATACAGTAATCAGATGATCGATCAGAAGTATCGGAGGAGTACCATGAGTGAGTTTTATAATTATTCTGTAATGAACACCAAAGGCGAAGAGGTTCCCATGAGCAATTATGAGGGAAAAGTGGTTCTGGTGGTAAATACAGCCACGGGCTGCGGCTTTACTCCTCATTATAAGGATCTTGAGGATATGTACGAAAAGTATCATGAAAAAGGACTCGAGATCATCGATGTACCGTGCAATCAGTTTGCCGGACAGACGCCGGGAACGGATGAAGAGATCCACCAGTTCTGTACCCTGAAGTACAACACCCAGTTCCCGCAGATGAAAAAATCGGATGTGAACGGCGAAAACGCGATCCCGATGTTCAAGTATCTGAAGAGCCAGAAAGGTTTTGAAGGCTTCGGCAAGGGACCGACGGCTCTTATGATGGGAGCCATGCTTAAGAAGATCGATAAGGATTATAAGAACAATCCGGAGATCAAATGGAATTTTACCAAGTTCGTAGTGGACCGCAGTGGTAATGTGGTTGCCCGGTTTGAGCCGACAGCCGATATGAAAAAGGTCAGTGCGTGCGTGGCAAGCCTGCTGTGAAGCCTCCTGTGGCCCCTTCCCCACTACTTGCTCATGCAGGGGCGGGTCAATAACCCTCTGTCCCACCGGCAAGAGTGCTTGCCGTGGAACGAGGCTTTTGACCCTGGTATCATACCATTATAGCGCAGCATATGCGCCAGGCAGAGGAAAAGAATGATGACAGAACAGGAAAAAGCGTCATTAAAACTGGAAAATCAGCTGTGTTTTCCGCTTTATGCGGCGGCCAGGAAGATCACGGGCCTTTATACGCCGTATCTGAAACCTCTGGGGCTTACCTATACACAGTACATTCTGTTCATGGTGCTGTGGGAGGAGGATCATCTTCCGGTGGGTTCCATCGGGGAGCGGCTTCATCTGGACAACGGCACCCTTACGCCAATGCTCAAGAAGCTGGAGAGCGCAGGGTATCTGACCCGGGAACGGAGCAAAGCAGATGAGAGGAGCGTGATCGTTACCCTTACGGAAAAGGGAAGGAATCTCGCGGAACAGGCAAAGGCGATACCCGGTGAAGTCGGCGGATGCATACCGCTTACTCAGGAAGAGGGATTTATGCTCTATCAGCTTTTGTATAAGATACTGGGAGCAGAATAGTTGGAGAAAAGACGGTGGGCGGGACAGAGAACCGCGCACTGTCCCATTGACTCAGATTTATGAAAAGATTATAATTTTATCAGTATGATTTGCCGGTTAACTGATAAATTCTCATGAATCAAGAGGAACGGATTATGAAAACAATCGGACTGGACATTGGGACAACTACGATCAGCGGTGTGGTACTGGATAATCAGAGCAGATCGGTCGTGCAGGCGAGGACGATCGCGAATGGAAGCTTTATTGATACCGGAAAGGACTGGGAGCGTATTCAGGATGTCTCGGTGATCATTCCAAAGGCAAAGGCGCTTGTGGATGAGCTGCTGGAGCAGCATCCGGATGTGGAAGCGATCGGACTGACAGGACAGATGCATGGGATCCTTTATCTGGATGAAGAAGGCAGATGTATAAGTCCGCTGTACACGTGGCAGGACGGAAGCGGCGATCTGCCTGTTGAATGCCTGGGCGGAAAGACGACGGTAGAATGGCTTCGGGATGAATACGGTCTGCCGGCGGCCACCGGATTTGGGCTGATCACCAATCTGTACCATACGAAGACGGGAAATGTACCGGCCGGGGCAAAATGTCTGTGTACGATAGAGGATCATCTGGGGATGCAGCTTACCGGCCGGAAGCGTCCTCTTGTTCACAGCAGCAATGCAGCGAGCTTTGGTCTGTATGACAGTGAAAAAGGCGGTTTCCGAAAGGATGTGATCCGCAGCTGCGGTATGGATGTGGGCATGCTGCCCGAAGTGACGGATGCACTGGCGATCCTGGGGGAATACCGCGGTCTTCCGGTGAGCGTTGCTCTGGGGGATAATCAGGCGAGCTTTATGGGATCTGTGGGAATGGAAAAGGAGTGCTGGCTTCTGAATGTCGGGACGGGAGGCCAGAGCTCGGTCCTTTCGGATGTGTTTTTTGAAGCGCCGGGCATCGAATCCAGGCCGTATGTGGACGGAAAATATCTGCTGGCGGGGAGCTCCCTGTGCGGCGGACGCTCCTATGCGATCCTGGAGAAGTTCTTCCGCGCTTACGCGAAGGCACTGGGTGCGGAAGACAGGGAGCAGTACGCTGTGATGGAGGAACTCATCCGCGGAGTGGATCTGCATGCGGATCATATGAATGTGGTCACCAAGTTCAAGGGGACGCGCACGGATCCGAATGTGCGGGGGAGCATCACCGGCCTGAGCGAGGATAACTACACGCCGCAGAGCATGATCATCGGTGTGCTCACAGGCATCGCACAGGAACTGTATGATATGTACAGTCTGATCCATGAGGGGACAGGCATCCGTGTGAACAGGCTTCTGGGGTCCGGCAACGGTGTACGGAGAAATAAGACGCTCCAGGCGATATTCAGTGATATGTTCGGAAGTAAACTGGAGCTGTCGCCTTATGAAGAGGAAGCAGCCAGCGGGGCTGCGGTATCGGCTGCATCAGCGGCGAAAAAGCGCGGCTGAAAACCTGAATGCTTCGTAACTGCCCGGCAGGCCGAAAGGGCCGGGCAGCTGCGATGATTCCTTTACATGAAACCAAAAATATGGTACGATTCAAAACATCAGGGAACCACCGAAAAGGACACGGTCCTTTCCCCGGTGTTTTCTGTTTTTCAGGCGGAATAACAGCGCAAAAGCGCACAAAGCAGAGTATACGAAAGGAGTTTGAAGCGTTATGTTCTGGAGACTTTTAAGCGGGTTTTTCACATTTGTTTTTGCCTTTTCCCTGGGGGCAAGCTGGAACAATCCGGACAAAAAAACGGACTCCGAACTTCAGCAGAAGGTCCAGGAGCACATGGATGTGATCGTGGATGAATCCGCGGCGATCGTGGACGATGTCGTGGAGGAGATCCGCAAGGATGAGCGTGTTCAGGATGCCGAAAAGTTCATCGACGATGTGAACGAGATCGTAGACAATACAAAGCAGGATATCCATGACCATTTCGGCAAAGAGGCGGAAACGGAAGCAGTTCCTGAGGAAGCACTGGAAGAGGCCACGGAAGAAAGCACAGAAACAGCAGCGGAATAATCATTTATGCTCACGATCAGAAATGTACATAAAGAGTATCGTACCGGAAGCCTGGTCCAGAAAGCTCTGGACGGGGTCTCCATTTCCTTCCGCGAACGGGAATTTGTGGCAATTCTGGGACCGAGCGGTTCAGGAAAGACAACGCTGCTCAATGTGATCGGAGGACTCGACCGGTACGATTCGGGAGAGATGACGATCCGCTCTGTCCCGACCAGCAGCTATGGCAGCCGCGACTGGGATACATACCGCAACCATACCATAGGCTTTATTTTTCAAAGCTACAATCTGATCCCACATCAGACGATTCTTTCCAACGTTGAGCTTGCCATGACACTGTCAGGGGTGAGCGCAGGAGAGCGGCGTGAAAGGGCAAAGGAAGCCCTGGATCGTGTCGGCCTTCTGGAGCAGGCGCAGAAAAAACCCATGCAGCTGTCCGGAGGACAGATGCAGAGGGTCGCGATCGCCCGGGCGCTGGTCAATGAACCGTCTGTTTTGCTTGCCGATGAACCGACCGGAGCGCTCGATTCCGATACGGGCGAGCAGGTAATGGAACTGCTCAAAGAAGTATCCCGGGATCATCTGGTCGTAATGGTGACGCATAATCCGGATCTTGCTGCGCGTTATGCGACGCGGATCGTGCGGCTGCGCGACGGAAAGATCACGGATGACACCCTGCCCTATGATCCGGAGGCGGAACCGGCAGTAGATGAAAACGCTGCCGCGGAGCATACGGCTTATCACAGCGATGGATTCAATGGAAAAGGCCCGGGAGCTGCAGCAGGAGAAAGATCCGGATACGGCAGTGCAGCAGGCGGAAAAAAGCTGCGCAAACCGTCCATGTCCTTCCTCACCGCGATGTCTCTGTCGGTCTCAAATCTGTATTCCAAAAAAGCGAGGACGATTCTGGTCGCATTTGCCGCTTCCATCGGAATCGTGGGAATCGCGCTGATCCTCTCACTGTCAAACGGGGCAAACGACTACATCCGGAAGATGGAGCGGGATTCGCTGAGCCAGTATCCCATCGAGCTCACCAGCAGTGCGTTTTCCATGGAAGAAACGATGCTGACCTTTGCGGCAATGCGGCAGAGCGCAGGTGAGAGGTCGGATGATCCCGGCAAGGTCACGGAGGAGCAGATGATGGGAGGCATGCTTGCCTCCGCAAGAGTCAATGACCTGGCATCCCTGAAGCGGTGGTTTGAGAGCGGTTACAGCGGGATGGAAGAATATACCCGGGGTATTGATTACAGCTATGGAATCAGCCCGCAGATCTACCGCCTCGAGGAGGATGGCTACCGGCAGGTCAATCCGGACCAGACGATGGCAGCCTTTGGAATCACTACGGATGACAGCCTTACGGGAGCCATGGCATCCTACAGCATGAATGAGGTGTTTCGTCCGCTCCCTGAGAATACGGATCTGTATGAAAAGGATTATACACTGCTGGCAGGTAGCTGGCCGAAAAAGGATACAGACTGTGTTCTGGTGCTTACGGGTTCCGGAGGTATTCCGGATATGCTTCTCTACACGATGGGCCTGAAAGACTCCGACACGCTGAACGAGCAGATCGCCGGCGTCGTAGCCGGGACTGGCTCCACAGGAACGCTGGAGGCGAGCAGGGTGTTCGAACCGGAGGAATTCCTCGGGATCTCCTTCCGGCTTCTGCCTGCATACGAGCATTATAAATATGATAAGAAGATGGGCCTGTGGCTGGACGTTTCCGGGGATGAGAAGAAGATGAAAAAGCTTCTTGCAGATGCGGAAGAGATGCGGATCGTGGGCGTGGCAAAACCTGCAGAAGATGTATCCTTCGGCCTGCTGGAGCTGGGTATTGAATATCCGGCGGCACTTCTGAAGCGGCTGATGAAACAGGCTGAGAACAGTTCTCTGGTACGCGCTCAGATGGAAGACGAGGAAACAGATGTTCTCACCGGAATCCGGTTTGGACAGACGGATCCTTCCGCGGAAATGTCTTTCCTGGATATGCTGGAGATCCATCCGGAGAATCTCCCGGATGCGGTTTCTGTGCGATGGGATGCGATGGACGAACTGGAGACGGATGAAACAAGGCTTACAACGAAACGTCTGGTACGGATCCTGCGGGAGTTTTCCCGTACCGGTAAGTCGGAAACGCTGCAGAAGATGGTGGAAGCCGGACTCCCGCTGCTGATGGACCTGATCGAGATCGATGAGGAAAAAATGCAGGATGTGATCTCATTCGCCATGGACGAGGATGAGATGCAGCAGATGTTTGCGGCGCGTGCAGCGGCGCAGGCAGCCAATTATAACGGAAATCTGAGCAGATTTGGATATGCGGATCCGGATGTGCCGATGCGGATAACGATCTATCCCAATGATTTTGACAGCAAGAACGAGGTGATCCGCCTTCTGGACGCCTATAATGCAGCCATGGAGGAGGAAGGTCATGAGGACAAGGTGATCTCGTATACGGATTATGTCGGGTCGCTGATGTCTTCTGTCACAACGATCATTGATGTGATCACCTACGTGCTGATCGCGTTTGTTGCAGTATCCCTGGTGGTATCCTCCATCATGATCGGGATCATTACCTATATCTCTGTGCTGGAACGGCGCAAAGAGATCGGTATCCTGCGGGCAATGGGGGCATCTAAACGCAATATCACCGAGGTGTTCAATGCTGAGACCTTTATCATCGGTATGCTGGCCGGAGCATTCGGCATTCTGCTGACACTGATCCTTCAGATTCCGATCAACCATGTCATCCGGGATCTGTCCGGACAGGAAGGAGTAAGAGCCTTTCTTCCGCCCGGTGCAGGAATGATTCTGGTGCTTTTATGCATCCTGCTCACTTTTATCGGCGGGTTTATCCCATCCCGTCAGGCGGCAAGGCAGGATCCGGTGGCAGCGCTGCGCAGTGAATAACTATATGGTGAGTTGAAAATGAAGATCTATACGTTGATCGCCGGTGTGAACGGTGTCGGCAAAAGCAGTTTTACAGGTGTCCTGCGAACACAGAAGACGGATCTGGGAAAGATCATCGATGTGGACAGATTGATCGCACAGTGCGGCGGCAATGCGATTGAAGGCGGGAAAAAAGCACTTACCCTGATCGATGACTGTCTGGAAAAGGGGATCTGTTTTACCCAGGAAACCACTCTTTCCGGTCATCGAATTCTCTCGAACGTGCGTCAGGCGAATGAAAAGGGATATGTGATCCGGCTTTATTACATCGGACTGGACACAGCTCAGGAAAGTATCTGGCGTATCCGGAACCGTGTGAGAAAGGGTGGGCATTCGATACCGGAGCAGGATGTACGCAGAAGATTTGAAAAACGCTTTGAGAACCTTTCCCGGATTCTTCCATACTGCAGCGAAGCGGAGTTTTATGATAATGAGAACGGTTTTCGTGAAGTCGGAGCATACCGAAACGGAGATCTGATTCTGATGGGAGATGACCGGCCGGAATGGATACAGGAGCTTGGCAGATATCTGGGATCACAGGAAAGAGGAGATGGAGAAAATGGCTCGCTCGGCGGCAGATAGATCGGTGCTGTGCATCGGAATCGGTGTTTTGGATATTACCGGTATGCCGATTCCGGAACCCGGTGTATGGAAAGAAAAACAGCGGATCGGGAGCATTTCACTCCAGGTAGGCGGCGATGGAGCGAACCAGTGCATGCATCTGGCGTCTCTGGGTGTAAAGACATACTTCTGCGGAGTTCTCGGCAGGGATACGGGAGGAGATACGGTCCGGGCTTCTCTGGAAGGCAGAGGAGTGGATATTACCCTCTCGGGGATTCGTGGCGATGCTGCCACAGGAACAGCGCTTCTCCTGATCAATGCAAAGGGAGAGCGGAGGATCTTCTCCGCCGCAGGAGTCCATTCCATGATGACGAAAGAAGATCTTCCGAAGGACATACCGGAAGACTGCGGTGCAGTGACGATCGGGAGCCTGTTTGGGATGCCTCTTCTGGAGGAAGACGGGCTGTATGAATTCCTTGAAAAAGTAAGGAAAAGAGGGATACCGGTCTTTGCGGATCTGGATTCCGGCCACGTGAAGGCAGGTACGAAGAGGATCGAACGTCTTTACCCGATGATCGATTACCTCCTTCCCAGCGATTATGATCTGAGGAACCTCACCGGAATAGAATCCAAAGAGGAGGCTGCCGGGTGGCTGATGTCGCGCGGCGTGGGACAGGTCGTGGTCAAGTGCGGGCCGGATGGCTGTGAAATTTACGGGAAAGAAAGTATGGAAAAGATTCCGGCACCTCATGTGACGCCGGTCGACACCACCGGGGCGGGCGACTGCATGTGCGCCGCTTTGATCTCGCGGCTCCTTGCCGGCGAAAGCCTTGAGGTGGCGTGCAGGTACGGCTGTGCGGCAGGATCCCTGAATACACTTTATGCCGGCGCAAGCAGTCATGTCATCACGGACGCAGATGTGCGTGCTCTGCTCGCAAAATCTTCGCAGGAGATCCGGTTTTCTTGACAAAGCAGCAAGGATTGCATAGACTATAAACATTTAAAGATGAAGGCAGGATCCGAAAAATGAAATTATTTAATACGCTGACCATGAAAAAAGAGGAGTTCGTTCCCATTGAACCGGGGAAGGTCTCCATGTATGTGTGCGGTCCGACCGTGTACAATTTTATTCATATCGGAAATGCAAGGCCGATGATCGTGTTCGATACCGCCCGCAGGTATTTTGAATACAAGGGCTTTGAAGTGAATTACGTATCGAACTTTACCGATGTGGATGACAAGATCATCGCAAAGGCCATCGAAGAGGGCGTCAGCTCCGACGAGATCTCCGAGCGCTATATCAAAGAGTGCAAACAGGATATGGCAGACATGAATGTCCGTCCGGCTACGACACATCCCAGGGCGACCCGGGAGATCGACGGAATGATCGAGATGATCGAGACTCTGATCGAAAAGGACTTCGCTTATGAGGTGAATGGAACGGTCTATTTCCGTACCCGTAAAGATCCGCAGTACGGAAAGCTTTCCCATAAGAATCTGGATGACCTGCGCTCCGGCGGAAGGTCTCTGCTGGTGACCGGTGAGGATCAGAAGGAGGATCCGCTGGATTTCGTGCTCTGGAAGCCGAAGAAGGAAGGGGAGCCTTTCTGGACTTCTCCCTGGGGCGACGGCCGTCCCGGCTGGCATATTGAGTGCTCCGTGATGTCCAAAAAATATCTGGGTTCGACGATCGATATTCATGCCGGCGGCGAGGATCTGGTGTTCCCGCATCATGAGAATGAGATCGCGCAGAGTGAATGCTGCAACGGTGTGCCCTTTGCCCATTACTGGCTGCACAATGCATTCCTTAACATCGACAACCGGAAAATGTCCAAGTCATTGGGCAATTTCTTCACGGTACGTGAGATCAAGGAAAAGTACGATCTGCAGATCCTCCGTTTCTTCATGCTGAGCGCCCACTACCGCAGTCCGCTCAATTTCTCTGCGGAACTGATGGAGAGTGCCCACAGTGCCCTGGAGCGTATCATTAATGCAGTGGACAATCTGAAGTTCCTTGCAGGCAATGCCCCTGCGGCCGGAGCGGATGCCATGTCGCAGGAAGAAGCAGCTTCCATGGAGACCGTAAAGGGCTTCGGGATGCAGTTTGAGCAGGCGATGGATGACGACCTGAATACCGCAGATGCGATTGCTGCCGTATTTGATCTGGTAAAATATGCCAATTCCAATGTTTCGGAAACCAGCAGTAAAGCCTATGTCGAAGCAGTGAAGCAGCAGATCGTCTCTCTGTGCGATGTGCTCGGCCTGATCGTGGATAAGAAGGCTGAGGTCCTGGATGATGAGATCGAAAAGCTTATCGAAGAGCGTCAGGCTGCACGTAAAGCGAAGGATTTCGCAAAGGCAGATGCCATCCGCGGACAGCTTCTGGAGATGGGAATCGTACTCCTGGACACCAGAGAAGGGGTGAAATGGAAGAGAGCATAAGCAGGACGGATGCTGCAGGAAAGAAAGACCGGCAGACAGCCGGTGAGGGCGGGAAAGCATCCGCTTCTTTAGAGGAATGCATCCGAAGCAGTTTCGCTCTTCCGGAAAAAGACTGGGAGCAGTATACCCCGCTTACGCTGGCTTATCTGGGGGACTGTGTCTTCGACATGGTGGTGCGTACGGTCCTGGTAAAACGCAGTCAGGTCCGCTCCGGAAAGATCCATCAGAAGGCTTCCGGGATCGTGCGGGCAGTGTCCCAGGCCAGGATCGCCGAAGCACTGAAGGAAGATCTGACGGATGAGGAAGCGGCAGTTTTCCGGCGCGGACGCAATGCCAGCCCGGATCATAACGCAAAAAATGCAACAAGACGAGAATATCTGGAGGCGACAGGCCTGGAAGCATTGATCGGATACCTGTACCTGAAAGGAGAATATGAACGCCTGGTCGAACTGATCCGCCGGGGAACAGTGAAGGCGGGATGTGAATTATGAGAAACGAAGAACAGACGATTGAAGGCAGAAATGCCGTGATTGAGGCTTTTCGTTCAGGAAAGACCGTAGACAAGCTGTTTGTACAGGAAGGCCTTTCAGACGGTCCGGTGCTGACGATTCTGCGGGAAGCCAGAAAGCAGGATACCATCATAAACCGGGTCCGGAAGGAGCGGCTGGATCAGATGTCAGAGACGGGGAAGCATCAGGGTGTGATCGCACAGCTGGCATCCTTCACATATGCTGAGGTATCTGATATCCTGGAAAAAGCAAAGGAAAGCGGGAGACCTCCTTTCCTGTTTATCCTGGACAACATTGAGGATCCCCATAACCTTGGCGCCATTATCCGTACTGCCAATCTGGCAGGGGCTCACGGCGTGATCATTCCGAAGCGGCGCAGCGCCGGGCTTACTGCGACGGTAATGCGAGCATCTGCGGGAGCGCTTAATTACACTCCTGTGGCAAAGGTCACCAATATTGCCCAGACCATTGAGGACCTGAAAAAGGAAGGCATCTGGTTTGTCTGCGCCGATATGGACGGAGAACTGATGTATCAGGTGAATCTTACCGGACCGATCGGTCTGGTGATCGGCAATGAAGGAGAAGGCGTCAGCCGTCTGGTCCGGGAGAAGTGTGATATGACGGCGTCGATCCCGATGAACGGAGATATCGATTCCCTCAACGCGTCTGTTGCAGCCGGAGTACTTGCCTATGAGATCGTACGGCAGAGACTGCAGAATAAGTGAAGATGTCTCTTGAATACTTCGGAATTTTGCACAGAATAATTGCATTATTCTGCGAAAAAGTGTATACTATCACTAATTGGAAGCCGTGTGCTTTTCGGGCAGGCGGCAGAGAGTATCCGCTAGTAAAGGAGGCAGGAATATGGCAGCAAACGATATGATCATTACGATCGGCCGGCAGTTTGGCAGCGGCGGACATGAGATCGGCAGGAAGCTGGCAGCAGAGCTCGGATATAAGATCTACGACAAGGAACTGCTGAAAATGCAGGCAGAGCACAGCGGTATTGCCGAAAAGGTACTGGAATCCTATGATGAGTCCCCGACCAACAGTCTGCTGTATTCCATTGTGATGGATGTATATCCTTCCATGAATTATGTGGGGACTTCCCTCAACCAGCAGATCTTCCAGGCTCAGTTCGACACGATCCGTAAGCTGAAGGACGAAGGAAACTGCGTGATCATCGGCCGCGGAGCGGATTATATTCTGCGGGACTGCCCGAACCTTGTATCGGTATTTATCACTGCAAGTCTGGATATGCGGGTCGCCCGTGTGGCAGAATATGAAAAGTGCTCGGAAGCCAAAGCAAGGGATATCGTAAACAAATCGGACAAAAAGAGGGCCAGCTTCTACAATTTCCAGACGGAAAAGAAATGGGGTCAGGCATCCAGCTACCATCTGTGCATCGACAGCAGCGCCGTGGGTTATGACGGTGCGGTGGAGATCATTAAAAACTTTGTACAGCTTCGCAAAAAAGGGCTGGGACATACCGTTTGATCAGGAAGAATATTTGGGGGGTGACGCACTAGTGCGTCACCCCTTTTTCAGGTACTGTTTCCATACCCGGTCCGCTTCAAAAGCGGTCTTTTCCTCGTCAATGGATACCAGCTTCCCGTCTTTTACGACGATCTTTCCGTTTACAACTGTAAGATCGACACTTTCGCGCAGGCCAACGGTGGCCAGTACAGCTCCCACATCCATCAGGGAACCGACCAGGGCAAGCCGGTTTATGCGGATCAGGAAAAAGTCTGCGGCCATTCCGGGAGCGATCTGCCCGAGCTTTTCTCTCCCCAGAAGGGAAGCGCTTCCCCGGGAAGCCATCTTAAGAATGTCATATCCGCCTGGAGCACGATTGCTGCTGTTCAGGCGGTGCAGCAGAAATGCAGCGCGCATCTCTTCCAGAAGACTGGAACCGTCGTTGCTGGCAGAGCCGTCCACAGCAAGACCTACAGGAACACCCAGCTCTAGCATCCGGGGGATGTTGGCGATTCCGGAGGAAAGCTTCATATTGGAGATCGGACAGTGGGCTACACCGGTGCGGGTCTGTGCCAGAAGCTGCAGTTCCTCATCCGTAAAGTGAATACCGTGCGCATACCATACATCCGGACCGGTCCATCCGAGCGTTTCCATATATTCCAGGGGACGCATATGGAAATGTTCCTTTGTATATGCTTCTTCATCGCGCGTTTCCGCCAGATGCGTGTGCAGCCGGACACCCAGAGCGCGGGCAAGCTTTGCGGATTCGCGCAGAAGATCTGCACTCACACTGAAGGGTGAGCACGGCGCAAGCGCGACCTGATGCATGGACAGGGGGGAAGGATCATGGTACCGGGACACTGTCCTTTCGGAGGAACGGAGGATCTCATCCACAGTCTGTACAACGCTGTCCGGAGGGAGGCCTCCGTCCTTTACGCTCAGATCCATACTGCCCCGTGTGGCATGAAAGCGCATTCCAAGCGCATCCGCAGCTGCAAACTGGGCATCCGTCAGTCCGTCATCCGTACCCTTTGGGAATACATAGTGATGGTCAAGGCAGGTCGTACATCCGGTTTTCAGAAGCTCTGCCATACCGGTCAGGGAGCTGTAGTATACGACCTTTTCATCCAGATTTTTCCAGATCTCATAAAGCGTTTTCAGCCATGGAAACAGTTCCATTTTCTGGACCTGCGGCAGATTCCGGCTGAACGTCTGATAAAGATGGTGATGTGTATTGATCAGTCCGGGATACATGATCATTGCAGAGGCATCGATGATCTCCTCTGCCCGCATTTCCTCTGTTTTCCCGTCCTCCGGTGTGATTCGATCGATCACACCGTCCCTGACCAGAACATTTACATGACGAAGGATCCGGTCTTCATCGTCACAGGTGACAAGATATCCGACATTCTTCAGCAATAACTCTGCCATAGTGATCTCCCTTCCGTTTTCTTAAATTATAAGCTTCTTCCAAAACCCCGACAAGAGAAAAGACCCATTCAGCGCAGACAGGAAACGTGGACCGGAAGTAGAAAACAGGCTATTGATTTCTCGATGACGAAAACATATAATGGAATCTACTGTAGTTTTACAAGATGGAGGAGTGAATGAACGAGAATCAAAATGGGCCCGGCCGGGGGAATGAAGGCGGTCCCAATAATAACAAGAACCATTCAACCCTGATCATCTTCCTTTCGGTGACTCTGATCACACTTCTTGTAATGAGCTTCTTCAACAACCTGATGACGAAGAGCACCGCATCTGAAGAGATCAAATATAATGAATTTCTGCGCCTGCTGGATGAGGATAAGGTAAAGAGCGTGAAGATCAGTTCGGATAAGCTGACGATCACACCCATCTCACAGCCTCTTTCTTCAGGAGGAGTTACGATCGAACTGTACACCGGCAGGCCGGATGATCCGGATCTGATCAGGCGTCTGGATGAGGCGGACGTGGAATACTGGGAGGAGATCCCGGACACGACGACCAGCCTGATCCTGAATGTGGTTCTTTCCTTTGCACCGCTGATCCTGATCTGGATCGTTCTGGGCATCGTGATGCGTCGTATGAGCGCCGGCGGCGGAATGATGGGTGTAGGAAAGAGCCGCGCAAAGATGTATATGCAGAAGGAGACCGGCGTGACCTTCCGGGATGTGGCCGGTCAGGATGAGGCAAAGGAGTCGCTGCAGGAATGCGTTGATTTCCTGGAAAATCCCGGAAAATATACGCAGATCGGCGCAAAGCTTCCCAAAGGTGCACTTCTGGTCGGACCTCCCGGTACCGGTAAAACGCTGCTTGCAAAAGCGGTCGCCGGCGAAGCGCACAGACCGTTCTTCTCCCTTTCCGGTTCGGAATTCGTGGAGATGTTCGTGGGTGTCGGCGCATCCCGTGTGCGGGATCTGTTTGAGGAAGCAAGGAAGAACGCGCCGTGCATCATCTTTATCGATGAGATCGATGCCATCGGCAAGACCCGTGACAGCCATTACGGCGGCAATGATGAACGTGAGCAGACCCTTAATCAGCTGCTGGCAGAAATGGATGGCTTCGATCCCTCCAAGGGCATCATGATCCTGGCGGCGACCAACCGTCCGGAAGTTCTGGATCAGGCGCTTCTGCGCCCCGGCCGTTTTGACCGCCGGGTCATTGTGGACAAGCCTGATCTGAAGGGAAGAGTAGACGTTCTGAAGGTGCATGCCAAGGATGTCAAAATGGATGAGACCGTCGATCTGGAAGGAATAGCGCTTGCCACTTCCGGAGCTGTCGGCTCGGATCTGGCAAATATGATCAATGAAGCTGCGATCCTTGCGGTCAAGAAAGGCCGGGCAGTCGTATGCCAGAAGGATCTGCTTGAGGCAGTGGAAGTTGTACTTGTCGGTAAAGAGAAAAAGGACCGTATCCTCAGCAGGGAAGAGCGCAGGATCGTTTCCTACCATGAGGTGGGACACGCACTGGTGAGTGCCCTTCAGAAGGATTCCGAACCGGTGCAGAAGATCACCATCGTACCCCGGACCATGGGAGCGCTGGGATATGTGATGAATGTTCCGGAAGAGGAAAAATACCTCAATACGGAAAAAGAACTGAGGGCAATGCTTGTGGAATTCGTGGCCGGACGTGCTGCGGAGGAGATCGTATTTGATACCGTGACCACAGGTGCGGCCAACGATATTGAAAAGGCAACGCGCATCGCCCGTGCCATGATCACACAGTACGGTATGTCGAAGCGCTTCGGGCTGATGAACCTGGAGCAGGCAGCCAATCAGTATCTGGAGGGCAGAATGGTGCTCAACTGCAGCGACGTGACCGCCGCTGACATTGATACGGAAGTGATGAAGATTCTCAGCGACTCCTACGAAGAAGCAAAGAGGCTGCTGAGCGCGCATCGCAATACACTGGATGAGATCGCGGAGTTCCTGATCGAAAAAGAGACCATTACCGGCAAGGAATTCATGGAGATCTTCCGCAGAGTCGAAGGAATCTCTGAGGATGAAGTGAAGAGCACCGGAGGCAGGATCCACGAAAAGAATGATCCGGCAGACTCTGAAATGAATCCGGCAGCTTCGGAAGATACGTTGAAGCAGGGAGAAGTTTTCGCACAGCCGGTCAGGGAACAGGAAGAAGCTCCCGCGCAGGCGGAAGCGGAGCAGGAAGAAGTTTCCGCGCAGGAAGCAGCGGAGCAGGAAGAAGTTTCTGCGCAGGCGGAAGCGGAGCAGGAAGAGCAGCCGGAGGCGTGAACGTATATTAAGACTGATCCTGCAGGTTCATGCATAATACAGAAGCTGCAGACGGCGAGAATGTTACGGAATTGTTAAGTTACACAATAATTCCGACATTTTTGCCGTTCTTTTTATTAGATTTCGCCACTTGTAAAGGAAGTGTAAAATCTGTAGAATGTCCTCAAGAAAAAAAGGATTATGAAAGAATGATTCAGGACATCCGTCCGGGAGATTGGTCTTTATATGAAAGCTGTAAAAAAGTTTATCGGAAGATATAAGCACGGTCTGTGGATGGTGCTGTATATGGTCTTTTATATGCTTGGCTTCTTCATTCTGGAGAATGCCGGACACAGGCATTATCACGTGATTCATTCCGTGATCGATGATATCATTCCGTTCTGTGAATATTTCATCATTCCGTATGATCTGTGGTTTCTTTATATTACATTGGCAGTATGCTGGTTCATCTTTTTCTGCAGGGATAAGAGGGAGTATTACAAGATGTCCTGCTCCCTGGCGATCGGTATGACACTTTTTCTGATCGTCAGCTGTATTTACCCCAATAAACAGGATCTGAGACCTGAGGTCTTCGCGAATAATAATGTTTTTACAAGACTCGTGAAGGCGCTGTATGAATCAGACACACCTACGAATATCCTTCCGAGTATACATGTATTCAATTCTGTAGCTGTATTTCTGGCACTTAACAGCTCACCGCAGCTGAGCAGATGGAAGAAGGTCCGCTTTTCCTGCGGACTGCTCTCAGGGCTGATCATTCTTTCCACGATGCTGCTGAAGCAGCACTCAGTGGTTGATGTGTCACTGGGAATACTTGGCGCGATTGCTGTGCAGATGTTTGTGGAATATGTATTTGCTCCGGAAACGGGAAGAAGTACAAAGACCGGCCGCATCACCGGAAAAGTATAATCTGTGATACTGTGCCATCCGGCGGTATGCCGGGTGGCTTTTTTCGTCTCATAGGAAATTCCGTCGTATTTTCAAAAAGAAAAAACCACTCTGCAGAAAACCTCACTGCAGGAAACCTCACTACAGGAATGAACAGGGATCTGTCGTAAATCACAGGGAAAGAAAAACATATGGAAAACACCTTTAATATCCAGGAGGAACTGAAAAAGCTTCCGGGGAAACCGGGAGTTTACATTATGCATGATGCCTCCGATGCGATCATTTATGTGGGAAAGGCCATCAGTCTGAAGAACCGTGTCCGGCAGTATTTTCAGGCCAGCCGCACCCGGAGTCCAAAGATCGAGCAGATGGTATCAAGGGTCCGCCGTTTTGAGTATATCGTCACGGACTCTGAGCTCGAAGCACTGGTGCTGGAAAACAATCTGATCAAGGAGCACCGTCCGAAGTACAATACGATGCTCAAGGACGATAAGACCTATCCATATATAAAAGTGACAACAGCGGAGGAATTTCCCCGTATCCTGTTCACGCGGAAAATGACCAAGGACCGGTCGAGGTATTTCGGACCCTTCACCAGCGCTTATGCGGTGAAGGAAACGATCGACCTGATGCGGAAACTCTATCATGTCCGCAGCTGCAGCCGGAAGCTTCCGGAGGAGACCGGCAATGAACGGCCGTGCCTGAACTATCATATCCGCCAGTGCGATGCACCATGCCAGGGATATATCAGCAGGGAAGAATATCGCGCAAAGGTGGATAAAGTCCTTGATTTTCTCGGAGGAAACTATGATCCGCTCCTGAATATGCTGGAAGAGCAGATGAAGAAGGCATCTGAGGAAATGCGTTTTGAGGAAGCCGTGACCTTCCGGGATCTTCTCTCAAGTGCACGGCAGGTCGCTCAGCGGCAGAAGATCACCTCCGGTGACGGAGAGGACAAGGATGTGCTGGCTGTGGCTGTGGACGGAGAGGACGCTATCGTGCAGGTATTCTTTATCCGTGACGGAAGGATCATCGGGCGGGATCATTTCTGGCTCCGGGTCGCGGAAAGTGAAAGCCCGGGATCCATTCTGGGAAGCTTTATAAAACAGTTTTATGCAGGAACTCCGCTGGTTCCGAAGGTACTGATGCTGGAAGAAGAGATCGAAGATCACGATCTTATTGAGGAATGGCTCGGCACCAGACGGGGAGGACGCGTATATCTCCGGATCCCGAAAAAGGGAACCAAGGAGAAGCTGGTGGAGATGGCGCATGAAAATGCAGTGATCGTACTAACGAGGGACCGGGAACGGATCAAGCGCGAGGAGGGAAGAACGATCGGGGCGATGCGTGAGATCTCCGATGCGCTTGGAATGGAAACGGTCTCCCGCGTTGAAGCCTACGATATATCCAATATCAGCGGTTACGAATCTGTGGGTTCCATGGTCGTGTTTGAGCGGGGAAAACCAAAACGCAGTGATTACCGTAAATTCAAGATCCGCACCGTACAGGGACCGAATGATTATGCCAGTATGGAAGAGGTGCTGACCCGCCGCTTTACCCATGGCCTCGAGGAACAGGAAAAACTGAAGAACCGCCAGATTCAGGAAGAAATGGGAAAATTTTCCAGTTTTCCGGATCTGATCATGATGGATGGCGGAAAAGGACAGGTGAATATCGCAGAGGGAGTGATGAAGAAGCTGGGGCTCTCCATTCCCGTATGCGGAATGGTGAAGGATGACTTTCACCGTACAAGAGGACTGTATTTCCAAGGAGTAGAGCTGCCGATCGACACACACAGCGAAGGCTTCAAACTGATCACCCGTGTGCAGGATGAGGCACACCGTTTTGCGATCGAATACCACAGAAGCCTGCGTTCAAAGGAACAGGTGCATTCCGTACTGGATGATATTCCGGGAGTCGGGGAAAAGCGCCGGAAAGCGCTGATGCGTGCCTTTGCCTCCATAGAAGATATCCGCAGTGCCAGCGAACAGACTCTTGCGGGGGTGCCTTCCATGAATGCGGCCAGCGCACAGGCCGTGTATGCGTTTTTCCACAGGAAGAGCGATGGACAAGAAGACTGAAAGATGATACTATGATGCAGAGGACAAAACAGGCGTCATGCTGGGGTAAAACCATTTTTACGTAAAACAGCATTATTGATGAAATGAATGGTAGTGTCAAATAGCCTATGAAAAACATGGTTTAAAAAAGAGCCTGCCAGCGTTACGAAAAAATGCTCTCTGACAGACTGCTGTATCTGCCTCGTG
>CACZZH010000004.1 GCA_902785635.1 uncultured Lachnospiraceae bacterium | reverse complement strand
AGGATCCTCGGCGTACTGATGGCCTTCCCCGTGTTCAAAGAGATCAGCCGGTTTATTTTCGGTAATTCTGCAAAATCAAAATGAAAAGGAGAAAACCATGAAGAAACTGTTATCCATCCTTCTGACTCTTGCCATACTGCTGTGCGGCATGGCGGCCTACGCATCGGAGGAAGTACAGGAACCCGCCGACGGGCTTCACGCCTCGATCCATCCGGTGGTCGATTCACCCGACTGGGTTGCGGAGTTGCCCGAGGCACAGGACGCCGAACAGCTCTTCGTTGTGGCCGGCATGGGCATGGATAAAACCACCGCGACGGTGTCGATGCACCAGAAGGACAATGACGGCAACTGGAAGCAGATCCTCTCCACCCCCGGCTATGTGGGCAAGAACGGCCTGTGTCTGGACGAGGACCATGTGGAGGGCTGCGGCCAGACTCCCGTCGGCGTTTACCACTTCAATAAGGCCTTCGGCATCGCTCCCGATCCCGGCTGCGCCTTGGACTATATCCAGGTGGACGACGATACCTACTGGTCCGGTGATCCCGAACAGCGTTATAACGAGATGGTCGACATCAAGGATTATCCCGATCTGGCCATGGACGACAGTGAGCACATCGTGGATTATGAGTATCAGTATCAGTATTGCCTGAACATCAGCTTCAACGAGGACGGCATCCCCGGCCGCGGCTCCGCGATCTTCCTGCACTGCCTGGGACCGGTCAAGCCCTACACCGGTGGCTGCGTGGCGATCCCGGAGAATATCATGAAACTCGTGATGCAGAACGTCCGGGAGGACTGCGTTGTCGTGATCGGCCCGATAGAGACCTTGATTCCCTCCCTCTGGGAAGAGTGGGGCCTGGCCCCGACCGAGGACAGCGCGGACACCTTTGCCGGCGAATCCGATCTGTATTCGGCGGAGGATATGGAAAGCGCTGTGGCAGAGATCCTCAAGGAGTTCAACACCTGGGGCTGTGAGCTGATCGACATCCGGTATGCCGGTGACGAGTGCGTCACCGAGGAAAACCTGAAATGGATGAACGATCTGGGTGACAACGAGGACTTTACACAGTGCATCGAGTTCATCATGGATTTCCACTCTCCCACGGATGAGGAAGCCCTCGGCGGAACGGCCTGGGAGCTGGATGCTGATTATAACGATTATCAGTGGTGGCTTGCGCGAACCGACGGCGGCAGCTGGAAGCTGCTCTCCTGGGGCTACTGATTATAACCCCTGAATTAAACAGACAAACTGCCACGAGACGTCCACAAAAGACGTCTCGTGCTTTTTGATCAGATGTTTGCGTCGCGCCGAAGTGCCTCTTCAACGCAAGCCTTTTTTGAACAAAAACAGATAGGATTCTCAGCGCTCCATCTTCCAGAATGCGGCACTGTACGGTGCGAGGTGCGAGCCGCCGCCGAAATCATGCATCTTCCCGCTGATCAGGTCGATCGCGGTGCCGCACCCGGCATCAAAATGTGCGACGTATTCGTTCTCATCCGCATTAATTGCCACCAGAACACGTTCATGCTCGCTCTTTCTCTCAAAAATGCATTGCTTATTGGTGAGTACGATGCTGGTAAAATCTCCGTAGCAGAGGGCCTGCGAACCGCTCTTCGCCTTTGCGAGCGCTGCGATCCACTCAGTCAGTTCGTTCCACTGCGGCTCGTCATAGCTGAGGCGAAGTGCCGGATCACCGTCTTTTTTCTCTCCCCTGGCCCCCCACTCGCTTCCATAATAAATGCAGGGGTATCCGGGCATGCCGAAAGCAAGCGCATAGATCAGTGGCAGATGATTTGGATTCTGCAGGATACTGGCCACCCTTGTGACGTCATGGTTATCCACAAAACTCATCAGATGCATGCCGCGGTACAGGCACCAGGGATCTTTGCCGAACTGGCGCATCAGAGAATGATTGATCTCAAACATGTTCATGCTGTTGAAACTGGAGAAGAGTCCCTTATAACACTCGTAGTTCGTTGCGGAATGGAGCATTCCCTCCCCGCAGATCGTCTTATAATCGCCCCCCAGGATCTCTCCGATCAGATAGAACTCCGGCTTCAGGTCATCCGTATACGCACGAAGCCGGCGAATGAAATCGCGATCCAGAAGGTAGGCAACGTCAAGCCGGAGCCCGTCTATGCCAAATTCCTTCGTCCAGAATCCCACCGTATCCAAAAGGTAATTGATCACTGCTTCGTTGCGCAGGTTCAGCTTGACCAGATCGTAATGACCTTCCCAGCCTTCATACCAGAGGCCGTCATTATAATTGGAGTTTCCGTCAAAGCTGATATGGAACCAGTCCTTGAAGGGACTCTCCCACTTGCGCTGCAGGACATCCCGGAACTGCGTAAAACCTCTGCCGACATGGTTAAAGACAGCATCCAGCACCACCCGGATCCCTGCATCATGCAGTTTGTCACATACCACGCGGAAGTCCTCGTTTGTTCCGAGACGGTTGTCTACTCTCCGGTAATCCCGGGTATTGTAGCCATGGGAATCCGACTCAAACAGAGGATTAAAGTATACAGCAGTGACACCAAGCCTCTTAAGATGCGGAATCCAATCGAGCACCTTGAGGATACGGTGCAGGTCTTCTTCACCTCTTCCGGCAGCGGCCATGTTTTCCTGGTTCAAAGCAGCTGACGGCTCCAACGGATTATCAAACGGTGCTCCGCAGAATCCCAGTGTATAGATCTGATACATTATGCTTTCTTCAGCCCACATATTCGTTATTTCTTCCTTTACTCTTTAAATTCTCTCTACTTCCGGATACTTTTCTGAAAAAGCCGCAGTCGAGTGCTCGAATTCGCCCCTCCTCTTCAAAATGATCATCCCGGAGACCGAATTCTTCCAATGCACCATAATTGAATAAGTGTTATTTTTGCCATAGCTCAATTCCCGTGGCAGTGATGCTCTGCACAGTGGTCGTGACTGCAGTCACCGTCATTATGATGTCCATGATGATCACACCGGGCGTCCGGGTCATAATCCAGCCTTCCTTCCGTGAGTGCCTTTGCCGCCTCATCCGCAGATCCCTGCACCCCGGCATACAGCCTGATCCCTGCATCCGATAATGCCATTTGTGCGCCCATACCGATACCGCCGCAAATCAAAGCATCAACCTTCGCTGCCTGAAGAAACCCGGCCAAAGCACCATGCCCGCTGCCGTTGGTGTCGACGACCTGCTCACCAACGATTTTTCCGTTCTCCACGTCGTACAGCTTGAACTGTTCGGAATGTCCGAAATGCTGAAAAACCTCTCCGTTTTCATAGGTAACTGCGATTCTCATTATACCGCTCCCTTTCTCCATGATGATCTGATCAAGTACTATCGGTTCAAACTCACAGCAGCCCCCCGAGATCAACAGGCGCTTTCCGTGGACAAGCACATCTGCGATCTTCTTCCTCGCGCTGTCATAAATCGCTGTGACGGTTGTCCGGGAGACATTCATTCTGTCCGCGCAGCCTTCCTGCGTCAATCCCTCAGCATCCAGAAGCCGCAATGCTTCATACTCATCCACCGTCATCCTGATACTCTCGGGTGCCGTTACATCATCAGGGGAGAAACTGCGGTAAACCGGCATATGCTCGATTCTCCTGCATCTTACTGGTCTTGGCATAGCTCTCTCCTTTCTGACATTTGTCAAAAATTATTATACTGCATGTTCCTGACTTATGTCAATAATGACTCCCGCGTTTTTACTATGGCAGCTGAAAAAATCCTGTTCACTCTTCCACCCTCGCCCGGATCCGGAATGTGAACTTCTGTTCATTTCCCTTCTGCTCGATACGGAACAGGAAGCCTGTCGTATCCGATACGCTTCGGATCGAATTCTTTCTGATCAGATCACGCATAGGCTCCAGCTGTTCCCTGTCAATGTATTCCAGGTCATGCAGCACCACCTCGCCGGTCACATACCTGCCCGCAGGACAATGGACCGCGTGCTCAGGGACAGTCAGCTGATATTCCTCGAAAATCGGGGTGAATGTACCGAAGCCCACCTTCACCGGAATCTGAGCGGGCATCTGCCGGCTGGTAAATGAGTCTCCGGATATCCAGAGGGTCTGGGTAAAAAGTTCAATATGCTCCATCCACGACGTCAGCACAGGGTCCTCCCAGGAAACAAAATCATAACCATCGATCCGTCCCTGTGAGAATTCTTCGATCGACGGACCCTGGCTGTTGTTCTGGAAGGATTCCAGCATGGGAATGGCCATGGCCAGTGTACGGCGCTGCTGTTTCATCTGCTCGATCTGTTCATCGAGTCTTGCCAGTTCATTTTTATCTTTTTCAATGATCCCGGACAGATCATTGTGTGTAAATGTATAGGCGATCGTATCCAGCGAGAGCCCGATTCCCCTGAGTTTTCTGATGAACAACAGTTCCTGGATCTGTGACGGTGAGTAATTATAATACCCGTTTTTCGGATTGATCTGCGGATGAAGGAGTCCCTGTTTGCGATAACTGCGGATCGTTTCTGCCTTGACATGTGTCAGCTTTTCCAATTCGTGAATTGTCACAATTTCACCCTCTCTTTTCTTACAATTTTGCTCAATTTGATCTTTGCTTCCGGAAATGGATTGACCCTGTATCTTATACAGGGTTTATATTTTATCTACCATATAATGTACTATATCAACAGCGGAACAGCAACCGGAATGGTCTGCCTGTTTCGTAAAGAAAGGAGCAAGCTGGAACATGAAGAACGTTTCAAGAAGAGATTTTCTCAAAGGAACAGCGGCCGGTCTCGGAACACTGGCCCTGGCAACACTTCCCGGCATGAAGACCCGCGCGGAGGAAACGCCGGATGAACTGCAGTGGGACGCGGAATATGATGTTGTTGTCCTGGGATACGGCGGTGCCGGTGCCAATGCGGCCGTCGCTGCGTATGAGCAGGGCGCCAGTGTTCTTCTGGCCGAAAAAGCGCCGGAAGGGGCAGAAGGCGGCAATACCTCTGTTTCCGGACAGTTCGTCATGGCAACAGATGATCCCGAGGGGCTGTATGACTATCTGACGACCCTTATGGGCAAATTCCAGAACTGGGATCCGGAAGCAGTTCGTGCATATTGTGAGGGCTGCGCGGAAAATTATAACTGGATGACAGGTCCTATGGGCGGCGATCCTGCGATCATTTCCCCGACCGAGCATCCGGCAGCCGGTTTTGAGGCAACCAATCCCGACTGGAAGCTGGCAGATGGCAGCGATGGCAGCCTGGAGGATCCCTACAAGATCGGAAGAAAGGATTACTGGTATTATAACTGGGCAGAGTTTCCTGAAATTCCGTCCAGCAAACACTGCCTGTGCCTGACCGCTACCGGTACCCGTTTTGACCGTGGCTACTACAATCTGTGCCAGGAAGCTGTCAAAGCCCGTGATATCGATGTATGGTTTGCTTCCCCGGGTAAAAAGCTGATCACAGATGCTGACGGCGCGGTTATCGGCGTTATCATCAATAAAGAAGGAACCGATATGCGCATCAAGGCAAACGGCGGCGTTGTCCTTGCCTGCGGCGGTTTTGAGCACAATCAGGAAATGATCTGCAGCTATCTGCAGATGCCGTATGTCCATCAGCAGGGCGGACTGTACAATGACGGTGATGGTATCAAGATGGCGCTCGGCGCAGGAGCAGATCTGTGGCATATGTCTAACTCCGCAGGTTTCACCTGGACGCACAAACGTCCGCATCTTGATACGGTCAGTCTGTTCGGCGGCCCGAATTCTTCGAGCGGCATCTATGTCGGACTTGGCGGTGACCGCTTCATGGATGAGTCCGCTGCTACCCGTCATGGTCGTATCTACATCGGCGGCCGCTGGATCTCCACCCCGATGCCTCTGCCTGCCTATATCGTTCAGGATGCGGATCAGCTGGCAGCCGGAAACAAACTTGTCAGCGCATTCTCCGATGGATATGAGGAAGAGCTGGCGACAGGAGAAGTCCTGATGGGTGAAACACTGGAAGATCTGGCTGAAGCCATCCGCCAGTCGGAAGGCGGAAAAGACGCGCCTGATTTCAGTACAGAGCGCTTTGTAGCAGCAGTAGAAGCCTATAATAAGCGCTACGATGCAGGTGAAGACGCCGACTACGGCCGTCCCTTCGCCACTATGGTTCCTGTACGTACCGGCCCGTTCTACGCTACCAAGATCGGCCCGACATATTTCAATACGCAGGGCGGTCCCAGAAAGAACAAATACGGTCAGGTCATCAACACCGAAGGCATGCCGATCGAAGGCCTTTTCGAGGCAGGCGAGATGGGTTCCATCTTCTGTGACATGTACAACGGATCCGGAAACCTGGGCGAGACCATGGTCTACGGACGCATATCCGGCACAAATGCCGCAAAGCGCGCGAAAGGTGAATTCCAGAGCGAAGATACCCCGGTAACTACATTTGTCGGCGATATCTACGCTGCAGGAACCACCAGACCGGCAGAGGAAGCAGGCGCAGCAGCTGAAAATGTCACAGGCACCTTTAAGGATGGTGAATACGAAGGTTCCGGAACCGGAATCGGCGGCAAGATCGATGTCAAAGTTACCATCAAAGACGGAGCGATCGCGGACGTCGAGATCATCAATCAGAGCGAAACCGAAGGCATCGGCGGAGTGGCACTTCCCGAATACGTGAAACAGACCATAGAAACGAACGGTCTGGATATCGAAGTCATCACCGGAGCCACCGTTACTCTGGATGGTTACAAAGAGGCAGTCAATGCTGCACTATCACAGGCTCTCGCATAAACCACAAAAAAGCATAGCCTGAAAAGCAAAGAAGGATCCAGGGTCGTCATCAAAACCCTGGATCCTTCTTTCCGGCCGGGACGGCGAAAAATCAACAGACGAAGTGGCGGATATCAGTTCCGCTTGCGGGACTTGTACGTCGAGGCGACAGATCAGTTCAGGACAAGTCTCCTGTTATTACTTAAATAAAAGTGCCGGCATCAATCCTTCATCTAATTCGACTTCTGCCATAGCGATCTGCCTTTCCTGTTCTTTACGGATACGCTCCTCCTCTTCTTTACGGATACGTGCTTCTGCTTCTTCTCTTTTCTTTGTAATGTAATCAGCAATGCTTTCCCCCATTCTTCTGTGGGGACCTAATGCACCACCCGTAACCTTTGCCAGTTTCTCATCGTTTAAAAAATCAAATTCTCTATTCATAATTCATCTCCTGATTATCTGTTTTATGTATATTATCTTTCGATCATGTTTTCTTCCTGTTATTATTGTTTTGTTTATTCCCTTGGGAAGATTCCTGTTTTTTCCTTACATTAGCCATATACGGTTTCATGTATTTTTATCCACTTGATCAGATGTGAATAAACTGTGATATCATGATCGACGGAATTTCTTATGAGATAAAAAAACCTGTCGGCTATAATAAAATAGCAAACAGGTTTATACTGCTTTTGACAATGAATATATTTTCAGGTGAGTTTACGCGTTGGGGGTGTATGCCTTGCCCGGAATGTTTTTTTGAATGATGAATTAAATACTGAATACCGCTGCCTCTTTCACCGGTGTCACAAATGGGCCCGGGATCACCTGGATCCCACGGTGTTTTCCGAAGTAATCCGTGTCAAATACAATGGCTGTTCCATCCGGGTTCTCGAAGCGCTGCTCCGGCTCGAAAGCCTTCCCCAGAATGTCCGAGTCGATCATCCGGCAGGACATTTTCCCGATGTGATCATACAGATCTGTCCGGAATACCCATCCGCTGTCTGTCTGTTCAACATCTGCGCTTACTGTATGCTCTGTATCTACCTTGCCATTCACCTCTGCCCGGTACGCAAGAGCTCCGTTGAAATAGACATTTCCCTCTGACCATACCGGAAGGTGCCCTTCATGTGCCGGCTCCAGTTTCGCCATATCCGGAGTGTTGGTATCCATATCAAACTGAGCGATCCACTCCTCATAAGTCGGATATTCATCCCAGACATTTGTCCCGGCTTTTCTGTTCTCGATCTGCGGTTCATCCCGGCTGTCACTGCGCGCGACAAAGTCTTCGGAAGGCCATTTCTGAATAAAGATGTTGTTATAAAACCTGTCATCACCGTGAAGGATCGTCATAAAGCCCATGACCTCCGTGCGGTGCGGAATATGATACGGCGTATATCTCCATGATGTGCCCGCACCGACAAAGGAAAATGCGCCGCAGATCAGGTTATGTACCATGGCGACACCCTCTGTCGCTATACGCAGTGAAACATCGGACAAAAGAAGATTGTGATCGATCAGGGTCGGACCATGACTGACTTCAACGAAAATATCCTGACTGGTCATGCCGCCGGGCAGGGGTTTCGCGAAACCGGGCTTCTGGTTGTCATGCAGCAGATTGCCCGTAATGCGTGTGCCCTGCGCTTCCCAGTCACACCAGATACCCATCGTACAGTGATGGATATGATTCCGGCGCATGACGACATCGATAGCCGCATGCATCTTGATTCCGGCGATCTCCGCACCGCCCAGTTCCATCATGTTATTGATATGATGAATATGATTGTCCTCGATCAGGCTGAATACGCCTCCCATACGTCCGATAATACCGCCCTGCTCACAGTGATGGATATCACAGCGGCGGACAATATGTCCTCCGATCTTCTCCTTCAGCCAGCCATGATACTGCCCTCTGCAGACCGTATCCCTTTCCATCTGGGTCGGACTTTTGACATGCTTCGTGGTAAAATAATGGTCATTGTCCGGATCATAATATTTGCCGAGGCCGATTCCCGAACACTTGGAATTGCTGATCTCACAGTCTTCTATGATCCAGCCCTTCGACCAGTGCGGACCGATCATGCAGTCCTGAAACGCCGCGGGCGGAGCCCATGTCGTCGCTGCCTTGTCGACCTTAAACCCGGATACCGTGATGAAGCCGACTCCGGTCTTCGAGGGCATGAAACACTCTCTCCTCACGGTAAATTCTACCTTCTCTTCATTGGGGTCTTTATCCCGGAAATTACACCAGAAGATCGTTTTCCTCCCATCTTCCGACTGTCTGGCATACCATTTGTAAACGGATTCCTCCGGAACCCATGAATAGACGCTCTTCTCACCGGCTTCGCACTCTTCATATGATGCAGCCTCATAAAGCATCCTGTCATTCAGGAAAACTGCACCTGTATGCCTGGACTTGCCCGCAAAATACCAGTCTCCGTACACATACGTGGTATAAGGATTGTATGCGCCGAAGATACTGTTATCCACGCTGGTCTTCCACAAGGCTCCTTCCTTTTCCCAGTTGTCAAGAAGTTCGGCACCTGTGATGACCGCGCCGTTCTTCCGGGTGCTCTGATAGACGATTCTTGCATCTTCTCTTCCGGCGTTCACCGGATCGACATATTCCCTGTATACACCCGGCGCAACCAGTACTTTATCTCCGGGCTGTGCAAGGGATGCTGCATCTGAAATACGGGTGAATGGCCTTTCTTTAGAGCCGTCTCCCTGAAAAGCAGCGCTCTGATCTACATACCAATCCATAATTGATCCTCTCCTTCGTTCTACTAATGCAAGGATATCGTTTCAAAACTAATAATACACACGCAGAGGATCATTTGCAATTATTTGTAAACAGCCAAAAAGAGATTGTTTTTTATTGCAGTCCTTCCACCCAATCCTTCAGTTCATCCTCGGAAATGTCACCGCTGTGGCGCTCACCGTCCAGCCATGTACCGGTTCCCGCCAGCTTCTCCAGGTCGCTGCCGCTCCCGCCGATTCCGCTGCTGCCTGATGTGCAGAAGGGGATCACTGTCATGCCGGTAAAATCATGACTCTCCACGAAGGTGCACAGGATACGCGGTTCCTTCCCCCACCAGATGGGATATCCGAGGTAGACGGTTTTATAACCGGTCAGATCCACGTCTTCACCGCCGATCTCTGGCCGGGTATCCGGATGATCCTGTTCGGAGCTGGCGCGGGTACTCCGGTCGTTGTAATTCAGATCTTCCTCGGTGTAGGGCACAGCCGGAATGATCTCATACAGATCCGCGCCGGTCACATTGGCCAGCTTCTCCGCCACACCCTTTGTTGTTCCGGTGCAGGAGAAGTAGATTACCAGCGTGTCACTTCCGGTCATTTCACTCTCAGCCTGTTCGCTCTCGGTCATTTCACTCTCAGCCTGTTCGCTCTCAGCCTGTACAACCCCTGCCAGCAGCAGGCAGAATACCATCATCAGTGTTATTAACTTCTTCATCTTCGTTCCTCCTTGTTCAGATCTTCTGATTTCCGGTCGTCCATACATGTTTATCTTTCGCATTCGCTGGTTTGTTCTGTGCCATGACCCCTGCCAGCGGATGAGGTACATAGGGTTCTTCGAGATATCGGATCTCCTCTTCGGTCAGCATCAGATCCACAGCCTTCGCTGCACCTTCAATATGATGAAACTTTGTTGCGCCAACCACCGGCGATGTGACTTTCGTCAAAAGCCACGCCAGCGAAACCTCCGTCATGGTCACATCGCGCTCCCGGGCGATCTGCGCCACACGGTTGATGATGACCTCGTCCTGATCCTTCGTTGCGTCGTACTTGAACTTTGCGTAGGCATCCTTCTCCAGACGCTCGCTTGTCTCTCCCGGCTTACGTGCCAGCCTTCCCGATGCCAGTGCGCTGTAAGGTGTGAGGGCGATGTTCTCCTCGTCACAGTATGGCACCATTTCCCGCTCTTCCTCACGGAAGATCAGGTTGTAATGGCCCTGAATGGAGACGAATTTCGACCATCCCTCTTTTTCCGCAATGGCGTTGGCCTTCGCCAGCTGCCATGCAAAGCAGTTGGAGATACCGATATACCTTACCTTGCCTGCCCGGATCTGACGATTTAAACCGTCCATGATATCCCAGACCGGCGTCTGCCAGTCCCACATATGATAGATGTACAGATCGACATGATCCATACCCAGGTTTTCAAGGCTCTTGTCCAGCATCCTCTCAATGTGCTGCTGTCCGGTGATGCCCGCCTCTATCTCATCCTGCGTCCTGGGCAGGAACTTGGTGGCCACTACCACCTCGTCCCGCCTGGCGAAATCCCGCAAAGCCCGTCCTACATACTGCTCGCTTGTGCCTGACTGGTAGGCGATAGCGGTGTCATAGAAGTTGACACCCAGTTCCAGCCCCCGCCTGATGATCTCACGGGAATGTTCCTCGTCCAGCGTCCATGCATGCTGGCCCTGCCGGGCATCTCCAAATCCCATGCAGCCCATACAGATACGGGAGACATTCAAGTCGCTGTTGCCAAGCTTTATATATTTCATGATTTCCTCAGCCTCCTGTACAATTGTCAGATCTATCCACATTGAAGATCAGGACTCGCTCGCGGTCTTTAGTGGCGAGAATAAAAATGACATCGTGTCAGAACATAGTATGCACTATTTCTGACATGATGTCAACACGTTTTTGAAGTACCAGTCTTACTTATGATATCCGGCAGCCTTCAGAAGTGACAGGATGCAGTTACATGCGATGTCATAAACGCTCATGTACACGAAATTCAGCCCTGCATCCGCCATCGCCTTGCGCTGCTTTTCTGATACGGTGGTATATGGATAGATCCCGTACAGGAACGGCAGGAAAGCGTAAAGGAAATCCTGCTGCGCTCTTGCATCCATGTCAGGGAAGAATTTTACAAGGCAGCGGCGCACTGCCTCGATAGACGCACCATAAGCTGTTTTGAAAGCCAGCAGGCATTCCGGACGGCTGTTGGCCTCCAGATCAAAATGATTCATGCTCAGCAGTTTAAGCAGCAGCCCGTGCTTTTCAAGCGTATGCGCCAAAACGCCCGAAAACGCTTCGGCACTCATGGTCGTATAAGATTCGGTTATGGAATCCAGTTCCTTTACCCAGCATTCATATTCTTTCTGCATAAGGGCAAGAAAGATCTCCTCCTTGGTCTGGAAATAATTATAGATAGAGGTTCTCGTAAAGCTGGTTGCTCCGGCAATGTCCTTTAGTGTGATCTCCTTGAAGCTCATCGTCTGATAGAGCTTATCACAGGCAGATAAGATCTCCTCTCTTCGCGCATTTGTCAATTCAGCAGAACCCTTGGGCATGTCAGCACTCCCTTCACCGCCTGCCGGCGGTCCTTTGATTTACCGGCATTATATCAAAGCAATGACGCAGCGTCAACATGGTGTTTTTATCCCATTGACAATATGTCAGTTTCAGAAATACCGCCTCTCTCTCTTGTTATGACTTTTCAGCGTTTTCAAATATGCCTTCTGGTCAGGTGTTATCCGGTTACTTTCTATGGCTTTTTGAATTGCCTTATTGTGAGTCCAGTCATCCAATACCTTTTTTTCTAAATATGGCAGGACGCTCCCGTACTGTTTTGCAAGCGCAGTTGCAAAGTACCAGGCGATCATCATATTTATATAGTATTCTTCTGATCTCACTGCCGAAACCATATTCAGATATTCAATATCAAACTTATCACCCAGAAAGTGCTGCATAAGCATTCCGATGGCAAAGCGGACCGTATATGTTCTGTCTGATCTGATCCATGAATGAATGTATGGCAGAAGCTTCTCCGGTTCCTTTTTGAAAACTGCCGGAGAAAGCTGATCACAGGTTGCCCAGTTGTCAATGTATGGAAGAAAATTCTCCACAAGCGTTATACATCTGTCAAAATCCTTTTCCAATGAGATCACAAAAGCATGCAGCTGGTCCTCGTCGAAGTACTGATGCGGGAGAGCGGTCAAAAAAGCCTCCGGATCCGAATTTCTGACCAGTTCCTTTGCATAGCTTCTGAGTGCCGGTGTCCTGACGCCAATTATTCTGTCTTTCTCTACTGTAGGAATGATTTTCTTCTGCATCGCGCCATATTCCCTGTCCTGCAGCGAAAACAGTTTTTCTGTGATCTCATCTCTTATCATCTCTCATCCTCCTGCTTAACACAGTACGGTTTGATATTTTATTACGGTTGCGAATTGCTTCAAAATGACGGAAATGCTATTATGATGGCATCGGGGCTTTCCATCATAAAGGAATGATCAGGAGGATCACAATGATCTATACAAACAATTATGATTCACCCCTGGGAAGAATTCTGCTTGCCGGTGATGAAGAAGGTTTGACCGGGCTGTGGTTTACGGAAGGCAGCAGATATTGCGGTCTTGGGCTGAAAAAAGGTGCCGTTCCCCGCGAAACCGGTTATTTTGACCAGACGAAACAATGGCTGGATCTGTATTTTACAGGTCATGACCCGGGGTTCATTCCGAAAATACACCTGACCGGCTCCGCTTTCCGCAATCGTGTCGGGGAGATCATGTGCGGGATCCCTTTTGGAGAAACCGTCACCTATGGATGGATTGCCGATCAGATTGCAAAGGAACGCGGGGTTGAAAAGATGTCTGCACAGGCTGTGGGCGGCGCGGTCGGTCATAATCCGATCTGTATTATCGTACCCTGCCACCGGGTGGTCGGCGCAAACGGAAGCCTGACCGGATACGGCGGTGGAATCATGAGGAAAAAAGCCCTTCTTGAACTTGAAGGCATTGATACGAACCGGTTTACGGTTCCCAAAAAGGGGACCGCACTTTAGATCCCCCAGACCGTTGTTGCGATCAAGTTTGCCCCGAGATCAGCGTCCCAGATGCCGGTCCCTTTATTTGCAAAACGGATACACCGTTTATTTGTACTCTTCTCTTTCGGATCACAGATCTTCAGATACACCTGATAATTACCGGGTGTCACGTTTCCAAACTCCTTACATGGTATGTCGAATGACAGATCCCTCCATGCGGAGGTGTTCCCTGCACGACTGTCGGGATCCGGCTTCCAGGATCTGGCATCCACATCCGCAGGAGCTGTATATACCGTTCCGTCCTCTCCCTTCAGGATCACCGTCACGGCTTTACGGTTTACAATATTCCCGAACCCGACATTCTGTATCTTTCCCCGGAAGGAAAAGACATCCCCATCTCCAACCTGTTCGCTTGCGTATGCTTCTCTGAGCACCAGCCGGTATCCAAGCCGGTCTCGGATATATTCCGCACCTGTCTTCTGATCGTACACCGGATCGAATACCGCCTGCTTTACAGTATATGGAGCAGCATAGGCATTCGTCATCTCTTCTGACATGTTTTCCTGAGTATAGAGGAAATCCCCCCACCGGTCATGGACCTGGTCTTCATAGTCCGCATTCAGATAAACCGTCTGTGCATAGGAGGCTTCCCAGGCCACAAAAGGAAATGTGTTCCACAGTGTCTCATCTCCCTGTGCTTCCCCGCCAAACAGACTGTTCTGCGACCGGATCCAGGTCATCAGCTTCCCCCGGTCAAAGGCTTCCGGATCACCCAGTGTCTCTCCGGGCCACCAGATTCCTTCAGACAGAGACCCCCAGTCATCGGGATAGTCTTCCCCCTCATCTTCACCGTATGCATAACTGTCGTCAAACATGCCGAATCTGGACTCCGGCGTTCCCTCCTCCGGTGCGGGAATCTGATCGATCGTTTCGAAAGTATAGTCCGTTCCGTATGTCGCGTTATACCAGGACAGAAACGCGCCTGCATGCACCGTGATGGACCTGGATTCCGGCACCGCCGCAAGCAGCGCATCCAGCAGCCATGCATAGGCCTCCGGGCTCGTTCCATACATGCTGGAATGCATCTCACCCCAGGGGCCGAAGAAGCCGCCGTCCACTCCCATCAGCACATCCTCATACTCTTCCAGGATCGGTGCGATCTGGGAGATGTGCGTGAGAATCATTTCCTTATCAGGTTCCACATCTGTGACCTTCCGGTCGATCTCACCATCGTCGGGATGCTCGGCACTCACCCAGGAAAAGCCCGGGCCGTCATAATTGAACCGCACCATGGTGACGCCCTCGCCTGCCCTTACCTGCTCCAGTTTATCCCTGATGAACGCAAGGGCATCCTCTGTCAGAGGCTGGGATGTACCGCGGGGCCATTTTGCGAATTCATTTTCCAGCCAGTAGTCCAGGTGGGTATCATAGTCATACGGCGGCTCATCCCCTTCCCTGGAACGGATGGACACATCCTCCGGCGCAAAGTAATCTTCGTCGTATGGAATGCCGCTTCCGGTAATGGCATGGTCTGAAAAATTCCGCAGGTCAAAATATACATGACTTACGCGTGTGACTACCTGTGCGCCTCCGACCGTGACCGGCTCTCTTCCGACCTCCATCTGTGTCTCTTTCTCTCCGGTCCCCGAAACAGGAACGACCATACCGTCATTGGCACGGTAGAAACCCCGGTCCGGATTTGGAATATCGACAGGATCCTCGTTGTAATCCAGTTCCTGTAATATCAATCCCTCAGGAACCGGCGCAGCCCTGCCGGACGCTGACGCCAGCACCGAGGAGATCAGCAAAGCACTCATCCTGATCATTTTCTTCATAGTTCTCTCCTGTTCTCCTGAAAAAATTGGGGCAGAGAACTTTTTTCGTCCCCTGTCCCTGATCGGTCAGCCTTTCATTCCTGTCATCGCAATTCCCTTGATGAATTGCTTCTGGAACACGATAAATACAATGGATGTCGGTATCATGATCAGCGCAGAGGCAGCCATGGTCGCCGACAGATCCGTCTGGTGCTGTGAAGAAAAGAAGGACAGTGCCAGAGGAAGCGTCTGCTTATTCGTGGATGACAGGTAGAGCAGCGGATTGAGGTAGTCATTCCAGATCTCCAGGAAGGTAAATATAGCCAGAGATCCGATCGCCGGACGAATCTGTGGAAGCACAATATGGATGTAGACCTGAAAATGACCTGCACCGTCTATCCTGGCGCTCTCCAGAAGTTCCCTCGGAATCTCATCACAGTACTGTCTGCAAAGATACACGCCAAACGCGCTGACGATCGCGGGAATGATCAGTGCCAGCAGATTATCATACAGACCGATCCGGTCGATCAGTATGAACTTTGTGATCATCGTTACCTGAGCCGGCACCATCATCGTGAACAGCAGCATCATGAACAGGAACCGTTTTCCGCGGAACTCAAATCTGGAGAAAAGGAACCCCAGGATCGTGCTCGTAAAGAGAATGATCACCGTATCTGACACCGTGATGATCAGTGAATTGCGCAGCCAGTAGAAGAACGGGGAGTCAAACAGCACTTTGCGATATCCGTCAAGGGTAGGATCCTTCGGCAGCAGGTGCGAGGCATCCACCAAAGTCTCTTTTGTGGATTTGAATGAATTGGAAAGCATCCAGACATACGGGGTCACAATGATCAGCGAGACCGCGATCATCACAAGAAACAGGATCAGCCTTATCCGGAAGCCCTCTTTCTGATAGAATTTTTTCTTTTTATTTGATGTCATATCAATACTCCCAGTCCACTCTGTTTATCCTCTGCTGCAGCGCGGAGACAACGAGAATCACGGCAAACAGCGCCATGGAGATCGCTGCCGCATACCCCATTTCCTTATTGACAAAGGCCTGTTTGTAGATATATCCGGTCATGACCAGCCCGGACTGCTGCGGTCCTTCCTTCGGAGCGAAGATCTGGAACTGCGCAAACATCTGGAAATAGGATATCAGCGTCATCAGCAGAATAAATGTGGTCGTTCTTCCCAGCAGCGGAAGCGTGATCATCCGGAACAGCTGCCATCTTCCGGCACCGTCCAGCCTTGCCGACTCGTACAGATTCCCCGGGATGCCGTCGATCCCGGCGGAAAACAGAATCACGTTGTATCCGATATCTGCCCACAGCGTAAAGATAATGACCGAGATCATCAGATAGCGGGCATCCCCCACCCAGGAGATCCCGTCTAACCCGAATGCTCTCAGAAGCGCGTTGAACATACCGCCGCGCGGCTCGTACAGGGATCTTAACCATACCACTGCCGAGGCGACCATCGGCGCAATGCACGGGAGGAACACCATCATACGGAAGAAGCTCCTCGTGCGGTTCGACTCGAACTGGCTGATGGCGACCGCCATCGCCAGCGCGAGCACGATATTGATCGCGACTGCGGAAAATGTAAATACAAGCGTATTGCCCATCGCTTTAAAGAACGACTGGTCATGCAGCAGCCGGACATAATTATTGATTCCGACAAAAGAGTTTTCACTGTGCAGAGGATTGTACTCCATAAAGGAGATCAGGCACGTCCCGATGATCGGGAGCACCAGGAATACAAACACCTCTGCAAAGCACGGAACCAGAACCAACAGCAGAAATCTGCGATTACCCTTCTTCATAAAACCACGCTTCCGGTCTGTGTCTGTTTACATGATCCCGTTCAGTTTCTCCTCCATGTCCGCGAGAGCGGCATCGGAAGATTCATACATACCTGTGCAGTAATCCACGAATGTATTGTCGATCACTTCCTTGAACCGGTCTGTGTTGAAGAATCCGATGAAAGAAGCTTTCTCAAGGATATCCACCAACGGCTTTGCATACGGGAATTTTTCAAGATACTCTTCGCTCGTCGCGACGCTCTTCTTGGACGGAATCTGTCCACAGGCCACATTGTTCTCCATCAGGACCTCATCAGAGAACAGATAATCCAGGAAGCGGTTCGCCGCTTCTTTATGCTCGCTGGCCGCATTGATGGAGAAGCACCATCCGGTCTCTGCCGGGAACGCCACCTCATCACCAAACCACGGAAGTGCAACATAATCGAAGTCTGTTCCGTACTCCAGACCAAATGTGGTAAGACCGTCTGCGATGACCCATGGTCCGTGCGGAACGAACAGAGCCTGGTCCGCATACAGCTTCTGGAAATTCTCCAGTACGCCCGCAGTAGTCAATCCCTCAAGATCCGTTACCGGCTCATCTCCGATAACCAGATCCGCCAGGGCTTCGAACGCCTTCTTCGCTTCGGGGGAGGTCACGTTGAAAGTGCCGTCCTCATTCAGATAGCTTACTCCCTGTGACATGACCATCTCGGCAAAGGTATAGGCAACGCCATCCCATCCGATGAAGTCGAATCCTCTCACATCGAACTGGTTTCCATTGCGGACAGTTCCTTTTTTTGCTGTCTCTACCAGTTCATCCCAGGTCGTCGGAATCTTGTTGTCTCCGAGCAGATGAAGATTCACTACCAGTCCGCCGCACTCAATGTTGAACTCCAGCGGGAGCGCGTAGATCTTTCCGTCATACTCCATTGCGCCATAGGTCGACGGATACGCTTCCGCCCGGATCTCCTCCGCCACCTCATCAGCGATCGGATCAAGGCAGCCCGTCGGCGCATAGTCGATGCCCCAGCCGCCCCACATCTCATAGATATCGCAGTCGCTGTTTTTTGAGATCAGAGAGGTCTGGACCTTAGCCTCAAAATCATCGTAGGGGAAGAATTCAAAGCTGATCTCAATATCCGGATTCTCCGCCATGAAATCATCAGCGATCTTCTTGTAGTTATTATTCCACACTTCTTCCTGGTGACCCCAGATCACAAGTTTTGTGGTATCGGAAGAAGCCGTCTTTTCGACTGCTTCGGGATCCACCCCTGCCGCTGAGGCAGGAACCGCGCTGATCAGCGCCGCACTCAGGATCATGGCAAGTATACGGGAAACTTTTTTCTTCATCTTGATACCCTCCTTTGTTTTTGCCAGGTTACAGCCTGCTTCTTTCTTCAGATCTTCAGTGTCTTGAAATATGTAAGATACTGTGCGTTTTTGTCCAGCATCTCCTGTACCATACTGTGGATCTCCTCCATACTGCACACGGCTGATGTCAGCGGATCAAACAGGCAGGCGGAAAAGATCAGATCCGGATTCCCCTCGATCGCTCCCTGAACGGCCAGCTCCTCGATTTTCGCGGAGTTGTTCACCAGAACGGAGAGATGCTGCGGAAGCGTATGGATGTCGATCGTATGGATGCCGGTCCTGTCAGCGATCACAGGCACTTCCACACAGGCATCCCTGTCGATGTTCGTCACATAACCCTTATTGCGGAGATTGGCATTGAACGGATACGGGGTATGATCTCCGAAGATCGCATTGAAGATATTGGACGCATACTCCTCGCCTCTCTCCAGTTCGACCTCTCCATTCTCCAGCCAGTCGGTATATTCCTTCTCCCAGGTATCTTCTCTTCCCAGATATTCATCGAGGATATAGGCATGTGCCCCTGGATTCCAGCCTGTACCGTGCGTGCAGTATTTCTCGATCAGATCAGGCCTTTTCCTGAACCACGCCATATACTCTGAATTATGTCCCGACGACTCCGTGATAAAATACTTCAAGTGCCGGAACACCTCGATGCGGACCGGTTCCTCGGCCGCCACCTCCGGCCTTTTGACCGCCTCTCTCAGCGCCGGATACATGTCCTTCCCGTCATGCTGCAGCTTCAGGTAGAACGCCTGATGATTGATGCCGACGCAGGTATAGTCGAGTCCGCCTTCTTCCAAGCCAAGCCACCTTTCAAGCATCTGCGCACTCCCCTGTACACTGTGGCACAGGCCGGTGATCTGAATATCCGTCTGACGCTGAAGATAACTTACCAGCATCGCCATGGGATTGGTGTAATTGAGCACCACCGCATTCGGACACAGCTCTTCGATGTCCCGGATGATATCCAGCATCACAGGTGCCGTGCGGAGAAAACGGAAGATTCCCGCGGGACCTCTCGTGTCGCCGACACAATAATCGACCCCGTACTTCATGGGGATCTCAATATCATACCGCCACACATCGACTCCGCCCTGCAGGATGGTGATCAGTACACCGTCCGCATCCTTCAGAGCTTCGCGCCGGTCGGTCGTGGTCTTTACGATCGCATGGTGGCCTCCGGCTCTGACGATTCTCTCCACACCCATCTTCGAATACTGCAGACGTTTTTCATTGATATCCATCAGCATCAGCTCACACTCATCAAACGCAGGAAACGTCATCAGATCTCTCACCAGATCCCTGGTGAAATCCAGCGATCCGGCTCCGATAAATGTAAATTTTTTCAATACCGCCATCCCTCCTTTGTTCCTGATCAGGTATTCACAAAAAGCAGGAAACGCATTCCCTTTTTGTCCAATATAACGAATTTTTCGCGGTTTGTAAAGGTTTTATCGGGAAAAACTGCCAATAATCTTCTCTTGTTTAATGTCAAGAACGATAAAAAACAGAGGGGATCTTCTGTACGATGCCCCTCTGATATTGTATATTTTATGGATCAGATTTAGTCGCCTCCGTCTGCATCACAGCGTCAGCAGCTTTTCAAGCCTCTCCTTATACAGCCAGTTGTCAACCTTTGTGATCACCGTACAGTTCGGTTCTCTTTTTCCATAATAACAACCTTCAAACCCGGGACCCATTCCCGCCAGAATTCCTCCGTCATAAAAGATCACCTGACCATAGGTCTCATTGTGCTCCGTGCACACATGAGAAACACAGGGTGAGGAGTCTATGATCACATCCTCCCAGAGCATGGGGGCAAGGGAGACCGCATCCGGGAGGTCAATTCTCCTCTCTCCTCCGATTCCCAGGCAGAACTGCGCAAGCTTTTCATTGCACCGGACAGCATAAACAGCCGCTTCCTTGCCGGAAGCGAGCAGTCTCTCCGTATCCGAGTCAAACCAGGCTGCTTCAGATGTGCACAGGTCATAGCCGCCCACATACACATGTACCCCGAAATCCATCATGATCCGATATGCTTCCGGATCTGCAAAAACGTTGAATTCGCTGACCGGAGTGGTATTCCCCCTGCCGTGAAGACCTGTGGTCCCCATGGTCCAGATGCACTTTACATGCTTCATCACATCCGGTTCCTTCATCATGGCCAGAGCCACATTTGTCACCGGCCCGATCACTGCCAGCTCGATCTCGTCCGGATATTTCCTTACGAAGTCTATGATCGCGTCGCAGGCATGAATGCCCTCTACCGGAGAAATATCCGGATGAATAAGACCACAGTCGGACATCCCGTCATTCCCATGGACATTCCGCGCGTGGACCCGGTCTCTCATCAGCGGACGGTCAGCTCCCACGTAGACCGGAGGCACATTTTCCGCTCCCACAGCGATCTGCGCAGACATCAGACAGTTCCAAGTGGCCTGCTCCACCGGTACATTCCCGCTTACCGTTGTCAGCGCCACTACATCCACAGACGGTTCACGAAGACACATCATGATCGCAACCGCGTCGTCCGATCCGGTATCGGTATCAATGATAATTTTTCTCATCTGTGTTTTCCTCCCAATGTATTATAGTTCATTCGAAATTACCGCTTCCGAGATAAGATATATTCCGCGAAACTGCCGCTTCTCCGGCCGCTGACGCGGACAGTTCCTCCGGAACCTCCGATAAGATTTAGTATACACGGAACCCGGATACACAGCAATTCCCATATTCGGGCAGAAGCAAGCCACGCAGCAGGAAGAACCCGCACTATTCCCTGGTCAGCTTATTCCCGATAAGATGTCAAATTGATACGTGAGGAAAGACAGCATCCGTGATATGATTATTTATGTACCGGGTAGCACCCGCTGAAAGGAGATTATAATATGCGTTCGATCGAAGAAGAAATGAAGGGCAAGGTTGCCATTGTGACAGGCGGAAATACAGGCATCGGATATGGCTGCGCAAAGGTTTTCCTCGAAGCAGGCATGAATGTTGTGATCGCTGCCAGAAGAGAAGAAAAGGGACAGCAGGCAGCTGCGGAACTGAACAAACTCGGCGGCGGGGAATGCACCTTTTTCAAATGCGATGTCTCCGACCATGAACAGGTCAAGGCCTTGGTCGACTTTACCGTTGAAAAATACGGCCGCCTTGATACCATGGTGAATAACGCCGGTTACAATCCGCTGCATTTCGATGCCTGTGATATGAGTATTGAAAGTTACCAGCAGGTGCTTGCGACTAACCTGATGGGTGAATTCTACGGCTGTAAGTACGCGATCCCGCATCTGCGCAAAACGAAAGGCTCCATCATCAATATGTCCAGCATCCTGTCCAAGGTCGGCCAGGAGCAGACCGCAGGATATTCATCCACAAAGGGCGGCATCAATTCCATGACGCAGACCATCGCGATCGAGGAAGCACGTCACGGCGTCCGCGTCAACGCGATCTGCCCCGGCCATATCATGACGGAGATCGTTTATAAGGAAATGGAACGCAATGCGGATCCCCAGGCATATCTTGACCGGTGCAATCACTACTCATGGCTCGGCCGCGGCGGACAGCCTGAAGAAGTCGGCACCGCTGCACTCTTCCTTGCAAGCTCCTGGGCAAGCTATATCACCGGCGTGACACTCAACGTATCCGGCGGTATGGAATTCGGAACGATCCCGAAGTACTATGCATTTGATGAATCCAATGAAAAAATGAAAGAAATGGGAGAAGCAGGAGCGGCAGAAGGTATCTGCCAGCAGTAATGTGAATCCGGTCGAATCGTGCGTTACAGGGATGAGCCACAGGGACTTTGTTTCGTAAGTCCCTGTGGCTCATTTACTCATTTAGTCTTACGATCCGACTGCACAGTCTCTTAAGTAAATATGTATCATGGCTGATGACAACGATCCCCATCTCTTTCCGGGCTGCGTACTCTGTCACAACACGCCAGATCTGTGCCTGTGTGATCATATCCAGCATGGTCGTCATCTCATCTGCGATCAGAAATTTTGTCTGAGGTGACAATGCCCGCAGCACGCAGAATCGCTGCAGTTCACCTCCTGAGAGTTCTGCAGGCCAGCGATTCATCCACCCCTGTTCTATCCCCATTTTCCGGATCATTTCTTCCGGGGGTACCCAGGCCTCCGTCAGTATCTTTTTCATCTTCCATCTCGGATTCACAGCCTTTTCCGGATGCTGGAACACCAGCTGTACCGGATGAAACGCTTTTACATCCGCGCTTTTCCCATCCACAAGCACAGTTCCTTTATCGGGTTTCAGATATCCGGCCAGAATTTTCCCCAGCGTGGATTTTCCATAACCGCTCGGTGCTGTAAGCCCTACGATCTCTCCGGTCTCCACTGTAAAATCAATGTCTGACAGAACAGGTTTTTCATCTTGGTACGAAAATGAAATATTTCTGGCCTCAAGCCGCATAAAAACACCTGACCTTTCCTCCACGTACCGGTCGAGACTGCGGACGTGAACATCTGCAGTCTTCACAGCGTATCGGACATCTTTCATAAAACAGACAGCCTTCCGGCAGATCTCCCGGCATCGGCTGCACGCCGTCAAGCGGCAGAAAATCCTGCTGCGGCATCGCCTGTAAAAGCGCTTTGGAGTAAGGATGACACAGCTGGCTTCCATCTCCTGAAAACGCCTTTGCATCCGCCACCTCAAGGGTACTTCCTGCATAGAAAACGGCAATTCTGTCCGCGATCCGGACCGCCGCCTGGATATCATGTGTGATCATCAGAACTGCCTTTCCCTCATCTGCTGCAAGGCGAAAGTCCTGCAGTACTTCAGCCAGCGACGGTTCATCCAGACCGGGGGTCGGCTCATCCGCAATCAGAATCTCACAGTCGGACAGCAGCGCAATGCTCAGCAGTACCTTTCTTGCCATTCCCCCGGAAAGCTGATGCGGATAATAGTCGTAGACCTGCGGGTCCAGCGAGTACCTGGCCATCATCTCGATAGCCCTTCTCTTTTTTTCCGCCTTCGGTACCCCGTTAATGGCTCTGGATATCTGGCTGCCCACCTTCTCCAGTGGATCCAGATAATTCACCGACTGCGGAATCAAGCATATTTTTTTGCCTCTGATTCTGGCGATCGATGCCCGTGTGAGTTCTTCGTGACGATAGAACATTTTCCCGTAGATCGTAGCATTCCCGGGCAGTATTCCCATGATGGCATGTGCCAGCAGGCTTTTCCCGGATCCGCTGGATCCGACGACTGCCAGTATTTTCCCTTCGTATAACTCAATATCCAGATCCGTGATCACATGCAGTTCTTTTCGGTTGATCCCATTCTCATACTGTGAAAATGACACGCCGAAATTCATCACCTGAAAGACCGGCATCCCGTCTTCCGGGCTGCTTTTCTTCTGTCTGGTTTCCATATCCGCTGTATACATGTCTCTCCTTTTTTCTCTCGCACAGGCTATTTTTTATAAGCAGTCACCGGATCCATGATCTGCTCCAGACTCTTTCCCAGCGCAGAGACCATGATCGATACGCAGATCAGACAGACACCCGGAAAGAAGGCCAGCCACCATTGTCCGCTGGTCAGATATTTCATGGACTCCGACAGAATAACGCCGATCGCCGGTTCATGCGGAGGCAGGCCAAAGCCCAGAAAGGTAATGGATGCTTCATGCAGAATCGCATGCGGAAAAACGAGTATTGTTCCAACCACCATCTGCGGAACAACATGCGGCACCATATGATGCAATGCAATAAACCGTCTGCTCTTTCCGAACCTTTTGGATATCATTACATACTCCGACGTATGAATGCGTATCACCTCGGCGCGGATGATTCTTGTCAGGGAAGTCCAGTGAGTCGCCGCCACACCGACAACGATTCCCTTAAATCCGCCGCCGCAGGCAATGGAAACAAGAATGATCAGGATCGTATGCGGAACCGAAAGCGTCAGATCCACCAGCCAGGAAATGACTGCATCCGCTTTTCCTCCGAGAGTCGGTCCCAGAATACCAAAGACAGCAGCAATCACAGTACTGGACAATGAGCAGATGATACCGACCCAGATACTCAGACTCAGTCCTTTCACTGTCCTCGTAAGCATATCGCGGCCTACCCAGTCTGTTCCGAAAAGGTGTGTCAGACCGGGAGGATGATTAATATTCTCCAGATCAACATAGATCGAATCCAGCGGAATATGGCTGCCTGCGATCATCACTGCTGTCAGAATCACTAAGAACAGGACGATCCGGGCAATTGCCCGCTCTCTCGTACCCTTCTGCAGCCGAAAAAGCTTCATTCCGTCCTCCTTTCCCTGATCCGCGGGTCGATCACAAGGTAAAGCAGGTCAGCGATCAGGTTCCCGGAAAAAACAAAGATCAGGCTTATCACGGTGATTCCCATCAGCAGAGGCATATCAGAGCGAAGCCCGGCCTGTACAGTCGTATAACCCAATCCGGGATACGAAAAAACCTGTTCCACAAAAACAGCTCCGCCGAAAAGCTCACTGAAAGAAAGGAATTGCAGTGTCACTGCGGGAGGCAGTACATTTCTGTAAACGTGATTATGGAGAATACTCCTGCCGCTCTCTCCTCTTGCCCGCGCATAGATCACATAATCGGAGCGGAGGACTTCAATGGTCTTTTCTCTCGTGTGCAGACAGATACTTGCTATTCCCGTAAAGGTCAGCGTCAGTGCCGGAAGAATCAGATGCCTTACTTTGTCCGCAAAGCTGACTTCACTCTGAAGCACTCCTATGGGCACACTCAGGCCCACCGGCAGCCAATGCAGTTTTACAGAAAAAACGATGATAAACAGGATCCCGAGCCAGAAGGCAGGTGTTGATATCAGTACATGGCAGTAGCCGCTGATCAGTCTGTCAATTATTGAATGTTCCTTATATCCCGAAAGCACTCCCAGGAAAAATCCAAGAATCCCGGACAACAGCCATGCCGCCGCCATCAAAGCCAGCGAAGAAAGAAATTTCTGCCGGATCACATCCATCACCGGCCGGCGATAGATCATGGAATCACCCCAGTCACCCTTAAGTATGTTGGATAACCAAGACATAAAACGAGAGGCAGGGGGCTGATTCAGCCCCCATTTCTCTGCAATCAATTCTCTTTGCTCAGCACCGATCGCGGTACTGGCTCCAACATAAGCGGTGACCGGGTCGATCGGAGATGCTTCCATAAGCGCAAAAGTGATCACTTCCACCACGAGCATCAGAAGCAGCAGCTTACACAGCTTTTTCCCGATAAACACCGATATTCTTTTCATAACTTATTCCCAACTCCACTCTGTGACATTGTCAAAGATCCGTCCGCCGTGAGGCTGAATCACCGGATTTCCGAAGGAGAAGCCGTCTGCCGCCAGGAAAACATGATTGGCATTGACAAGCCAGCAATATGGCGCATCGCCCTTTGCGGAAGCATACTCCTGACAGCCTTTCCAGTATTGAAGCGCTTCTTTCTCATCCATGGATTCCAACGCCTTATCGATCTGCTCATCACACAGAGGATTCGCGTAAACGCCGCCGTTATCCCACGGCACCGGACCTCCGGCGTTTCCGCCGTAATAGAGGTTAAACAGTTCCGAAGGATCGCCGGATCCAAATCCATAGAAAACAGCGCTGGTATGGATCACCGGAAGGATCGTGTCCCATGTCACCTTTTCAAGATTGACAATGATACCAAGCTCCTTCGCGACATTGACGAACTCCAATGCCATCTCCTGGCGATATCTGCCATCTGTGTAGAGCAGATCAAACTCTGCTTTCACACCGTCCTTATCCAGAACGCCGTCACCATCAGTATCCGCCCATCCGCCTTCCTCCAGAATGGATTTTGCCAGCTCCGTGTTGGCATATTCATCTTCCGAAAGGACCGTATCCTCATTGAGCCAGGGCATTTTTTCAAGACCGGTCGTCGATACGCTTCCATATCCGCCAAGCACGCCGTCCACGATCCTCTGGCGGTCCACTGCCGCATTCATTGCCTTGCGAATGGCGATATCACTGGTGACATCATTGCCCATCAGTTCTCCGTCTTCCGCACGTTTTCCCTCAGCAGGAATCATCGGGAAGCAAACGCCATAGCACTCAATGCTGGGGATGTCAATGATCTGTGCGCCGTCCACTTTTTTTGCTGCCAGTGTGCCATTGATCTGCGCCACATCCGCTGCGCCGCTCTCCACAGCAGCAAATGCCGTATCCGTATCCATGAATACAACTGTCAGCTGCCGGATATTCGGCTGCTCGCCATAATACTGCTCATTGGCTGTGCAGATGATCTGCTGCCCCTTATCCCACTGTGCCAGTACATACGGCCCGGAACCGATGGGATAGTCTTTAAATGTCTCATTATATGCATGTTCCGGAACTATGCCGAGATAGGACATGCGCTCCATAAACGGGGAATAAACTCTTGTCAACGTAAAAGCTACCGTCTTATCATCGATCACATCGATATGATCGATCATGGTCAGATCGATATCACCACCCGATTCCTTTGCAGACTGATAAGTAAAAGCCACATCCTGCGCCGTTACAGGTTCTCCATCCGAAAAGAACGCATCATCACGAAGCGTCACCGTCCAGGTCAGCTTGTCTTCGGATACCTCATATCCGGTCGCCAGATCACCTTCCCAGCCAAGTCCCTTGTCCCTGCGGAACAGCGTCGAGAAGATCAGTCTCGTCAGGGAACCATGGCCGCCTGTGGTGGAATCAAAACCTTCCTCCGGTTCTTCTCCGATCGCAGCAACCAGCTGCGCATTCTCCATTCGTGCTGCCCTTGCTTCAGGCACAGCTTCCTGTGCGTTCACCCCTGATGCACAGCACGCAGTCAGCAGCGCTGTCAGCAACAGTACGGTCATTGTTCTCTTTCTCATATGTTCTTCCTCCCTCATTCATAAAGTTCAAAAACAACGTGTGCTGTTTTCTGATGGGACTATACACGGTTCAGAAGGAGTGCACAAGCCTCCCCCCGGGTCAGTTTCTCCACATTTTTCAGTCCTTAAAAAGTCAGAAGAATAAAGATTTTTCAAGCATCCGTATCCCCTATCCCCGGATACCGTGAGTCACAGGGACGTTGTTTCTGACTCATTTTTTCTTTGTTTTTAAATATTACATTTTATCTGTAGAATTTTTATATAGTTTGTGCTACCTTGTAATTGTGTCTTTTGCACCAGCTGGTGAAAAAAATAATTGAAAGGATAATTCTGGATGAGAAAAGCTCGTGATTTTGGAAGCAGCGGATATATGCATCTGATTGTCAGAGGTATAAGCAGACAGGCACTTTTTGAAGAGAAGGAAGACTATTTGTTTTATTTAAGACAGCTTCGCCGAATCAGCAGTGAAGAAAACATCTCACTGCTTTGTTATTGTCTTATGGAAAACCATGTTCATCTTCTTGTATTTAATTCGTCCGGAAATATATCGAGGATGATGAATCGCCTGGGAACGGTTTATGCAAAATATTTTAACAAAAAGTACAACAGAGTCGGTCATCTTTTTCAGAACCGGTATCTCAATGAGAATATTTATAATGACACCCAATTACTCACTGTCTTCCGTTATATCCTGAATAATCCTGTGAAAGCCGGCATCTGCCCTGCGGATCGTTATGAATGGAACAGTTATCGTTTCTACGGAGATTCTGCATCTTTTCCAGACACTTCGCAGCTGGAAGCGCTGATCGGCGATCGCTCTGCTTTTGCTGCTTTCATGAATACACCGGCCAATGATGAAGCCTGTCAGAATATCGAGCGGACAGACCGCAGCGATGAATGGGCAAAAATAACGATAGCTCAAACTCTTCATAAAAACGGAACGGACCTGCAGCAGATGTGCAGGTCCGACAGAAACGAAGCTTTGCGGAAACTAAAGCAGCAAGGCTTATCCATCCGGCAGATCGAGCGTTTGACCGGAGTTGGGCGAAATATCATACAACGTGCATGATTTGCAGGGATGTTGCTTTAGAGTCACAAATGAGTCAGGAAACAACGTCCCTGTGACTCATGCCGGAGGCACGATACAGTCGTAACGGATCACCTTTCCCTCTATGGAATATCCGGGACGGATCCCTGCGAGATACGGTCCTTTGCGCGGGCGCTTGATCACGATCTTCCTCGGATGTGCCGCAAGGGCAGCCTCCACAAGCGCCTGCTCATCCGCACAGGGCTGCTCCAGCTTCTGGATAAGCTGCAGTTTTTTCCGGATCAGACCACTCTTCTGCCGGGCCGGAAACATGGGATCCAGAAGGATCACGTCCGGCTTATATGACAGAAGAGGGAGCGCCTGTACGCTGTCCTCCTGTACAAGTTCCATACGCGCAGCGATATCGGAAAACTCCGGGACCATCGCAATTCGGGCAAGAGCATCCCGCAGCAGTATGGCTGTGACCGGATTGTACTCATACATGCGTACGGAGAAACCCGCAGCAGCCAGCAGTAATGAATCCTCCCCGAAACCGGCCGTGGCATCCACTGCCGTCAGAGGTCCTGTCTCTCCCCGTATCCTGGCCGCACGCACAAGAAGTTCTGAGCGCAGGTTTACTTCGCGAATCCGCGGAAGCATTTTTGTCAGGTCCGCGCGCAGAGTGAGCCCTCCGCCCGCAAGCGCAATTCCTTCTTCATCGATCCGGAGAAATACATCTTGTTCTTCCGCTGCGGCGCGCTCATGCACTACCTGCGCTCCCAGCTCCCTGGCCAGGGAGCACGCCTTTTCTTCATATTTATCTTGCTGTGTATAAATAATCATACTCTGTTTCATCCAAAAAGCAGAACCGTGAGTCGCAGGGACGTTGTTTCTGACTCATTGGTAAAGCACCAATGAGTCAGAAACAACGTCCCTGTGACTCATGAGTCAGAAACAACGTCCCTGTGACTCCCCACCTGTGACTCCCCAACGATGCGGCCAGATAGAGCATATCATCTTTGCAGTTTGCTGGCAAGGCGGTCAGGATCGTAATCATGGGGTTCCATCCCATCTGCAATCAGAGTATAATCAGGAAAAGGTTCTGTGACCGAATTAAGAACATTCCATTTTCGAAGAACAGGAGAAAAACAACATGAATGATCGTAAACCAAATGCCCCGGCTCTGCTTCCTATTCTGGTCTTTCTTATCATTTATCTGGGCAGCGGCCTTTACTTTGAATACATCCGTCCGGAAGAGGGCCAGATGGGGTTCTATGTCATTTCCGTCGTTGTCGCATTCGGACTTGCGCTGATCGTTGCATTTATCCAGAACAGATCCCTTGATTTCAACGAAAAGATCCACATCTGCGCACAGGGTGTCGGAGATGATAATATCATGATCATGCTGTTCATCTTTTTGATGGCAGGAGCCTTTGGCGGGATCGCAAATGCCGCAGGAGGTGCCCAGAGCACGGCAAACCTGATGCTTGATATTCTTCCCAACAATTTTGCCATTCCCGGCCTTTTTATTATTGCATGCCTGATCTCCATGTCCATGGGCACGAGCGTCGGTACCATTACCGTACTGGTCCCCATAGCTGCTGAAGTGGCACGAAATGCCGGAGTATCCATGCCTTTCGTCGTTGCATCTGTTGTTGGCGGTTCCATGTTCGGAGATAACCTTTCGGTGATCTCCGATACGACGATCGCGGCAACAAGGACTCAGGGCGTTGAAATGAAGGATAAATTCCGGGTCAATTTCAAGATCGCCCTTCCGGCTGCACTTCTGACTCTTCTGATTTTGGTGATCTATTCCATTCGGTATCCCGCCGCTCCTTTGGGCAGCTATTCGTTCAATCTGTGGTTGACACTGCCCTATTTCATCGTATTGGTTCTGGCACTTCTCGGAGTCAATGTATTCATTGTCCTGGGGATCGGCATTATCCTGTTCTTTATGATCGGAGGCGCCTCCGGAACCATCACTGTCTCCACCGGTTTTTCCGCTATGGGAACCGGTACCAACGGCATGTTTGAGACAATGATCGTCACGATCCTTGTGGCATCGATCAGCGCACTGATGAAAGAATACGGCGGCTTCGAAGCTGTTCTTGCTTTTATCCGGAAACATACCCGGTCCCGAAAAGGCGGCATGGCCGGTATCTGTCTCCTGACCGCCATGATGGATATTGCTACTGCGAACAATACCGTCGCGATCGTCATTGCTGCGCCCCTTGCCAGAGAGATCAGCACAGAGTACGGGATAGACCCGAAAAAGACCGCATCCCTTCTGGACACGGTCTCATGCATTTTCCAGGGCATTATACCTTACGGTGCGCAGCTTCTGATCGCTGCATCCCTGGCCGGTATCTCGAGTATTACGATCATACCCTTTTTGTTTTATCAGTTTTTGCTGTCGCTGTTTGTCATGATCTCCATTTTGCTGGAGCGTTCATGATCACCACCGCCGGAAGCACTGATCACCCTTCTCTTTATTGATATTCTGCTACGCTGATCCATTTCTCAAGAAGCGCGCGTTCGGATTCTTTGTGCTTTGCCAGCTGGGCTGCCGCCACGATGGGCATCCAGGTCTGCACATACTGAATAGCCATATCTGCTTTTCTGCAGAAGGTCTTCAGATACAGCTCCGCCTTTTCGGGATCCTCCAGCGAAAAGCGCATATAGGTGATGGCGGCATCTGCGCCGGCGTTGCCGGAGCTGGCATGTGCCCAGTCCAGAATGCAGTAGGAACCGTCTTCACGGATCAGTACATTGGAGGGTACGAAGTCGCCATGGCACAGTCTGGTGTGACGCTTCATGCCGTGGATGCGCTGAAGCAGTTCATACCGGGTACTTGCATCGATCTCGGTCATGCCGTTGATGATCTCTTCCAGTTTGTACCGGGTGTTGCGAAGCTTTGGAACTCTGTGCTGGCATACTTCGATCTGGATATCCACCAGACGTTCAATATATTCTGCCGTCTTTTCCGGTTCTTCCTGTATCATCTGCTCAAGGGTCTTGCCGGAAACATATTCCATGGAAAGAGCCCAGCCTCCGTTTGCCGGAGTTACGGAAATGATTCTGGGGACCTGTACGCCTGCTTCTTCAACGCAGGTATGAATATAGGCTTCATTAAATACATTTGCCTTCGGATGGGACGGAGTAAATTCTTTAACGATCACATTTCCTTCCCGGTATACGGTTTTATAGGATTTCTCCTCGATAATCTCTCTGTTTGCCATAGATCTTCTCCTTAAAGCATTGCCGCTTTTCTTGTATCTTTCCCGTAGTAAGCCATCAGGTACAGTTCTTTGATCTCGCTCATCAGCGGATAGCGCGGGTTTGCACCGGTACACTGGTCATTAAAGGCATTCTCCGTCATCTCATCCAGTGTTGCAAGGAAGTCTTCCTCCTTGATGCCCCATTCTTTGATGGAAGCCGGGATTCCGATGGTCTTCTTCAGTTCTTCCAGTTTTTCGATCAGCAGATCAAAGGTCTCCTGGTCATCCTTGCCCACGATGCCGTTATAACGGGCTACATCACAGTAGCGCTCCAGCGTGTGCGGATATTCATACTGCGGGAAGGTGCCCATCTTGGTGGGAACCGGATTTGCATTGTAGCGCATCACATAAGTCAGGATCAGGGCATTTGCCACACCATGCGGAATATGGTGGTAAGCACCAAGCTTATGCGCCATACTGTGGTTGATGCCGAGGAACGCATTGGCAAATGCTTCGCCTGCCAGTGTGGAAGCCATGGCCATATGCTCTCTCGCCTTCGGATCTTTCGCGCCGTTGATATAAGCAGAAGGAAGGTTGTCAAACACAAGCTTCGTAGCCTTCAGCGCAATTCCATCGGTCATGTCGGAAGCCATCACAGAGACATACGCCTCCAGTGCGTGCGTCATAACATCAATACCGGACGCGCTGGTCAGTCCCTTCGGCTGGTTCATCATGTTGTTTACATCTACAATGGCCATATTCGGAAGCAGCTCATAGTCTGCCAGCGGCCACTTTGTACCGGTCGAAGCATCAGTGATGATCGCGAACGGAGTCACTTCGGAGCCTGTACCGGACGAAGTGGGGATGGCCACGAAATAAGCCTTCTTACCCATCTTCGGGAAGGTATAGATACGTTTGCGGATATCCATGAAATCCATGGCCATATCATCAAAGTTTACATCCGGATGCTCATACATCACCCACATGATCTTGGCAGCATCCATAGCGGATCCACCGCCCAGAGCGATAATGCAGTCCGGTTCGAAAGCGCTCATCTGCTTTGTTCCTTCCTGGGCGCACTGCAGGGTGGGATCGGGCGCTACATCATAGAAGCAGGCATGTACGATGCCCATCTCATCAAGCTTGTCCTCGATCGGCTTCACATATCCGTTCTTGTAAAGGAATGTATCGGTTACAATGAAGCATCTCTTTTTGTGCATGACGGTTCCCAGTTCATCCAGAGCCACCGGCATGCAGCCTCTCTTAAAGTAAATCTTTTCAGGCATGCGAAGCCACAGCATATTTTCTCTCCTCTCGGCAACCGTCTTCACGTTCAGCAGATCCATCACGCCCACGTTATGGGAGATGGAGTTTCCGCCCCAGGAACCGCATCCCAGAGTAAGGGACGGAGTAAGCGAGAAGTTATAGATATCGCCGATGCCGCCCTGTGATGAAGGCATATTGATCACGATGCGGCAGGTGTGCATGCGCTTTGCATGCTCCGCCATTTTCTCCTTCTCGTCCGTATTGATGAACAGAGAAGCGGTGTGTCCGGGGCCGCCGTCCATGACCAGTTTTTCCGCTTTGGTGAGGGCCTCCTCAAAGGTCTCCGCCTTATACATAGCCAGGACCGGAGAGAGCTTTTCATGCGCGAAAGGCTCGGAGATATCCGTGCTTTCCACTTCACCGATCAGGATCTTCGTCTTTTCAGGAACATCCACACCAGCCATCTGTGCGATGGTATGTGCTTTCTGTCCTACGATCTTCGCGTTGACGCCGCCGTTGATGATCACGGTCTGTCCCACTTTTGTGATCTCTTCGCCCTGCAGGAAATAGCAGCCGCGTCTTGCAAATTCCGCCTTTACCTCATCGTAGATATCCGCCAGTACAGTGACAGACTGCTCAGAAGCACAGATCATGCCGTTGTCAAATGTCTTGGAGTGAATGATGGAGCTGACCGCCATCCGGATATCCGCTGTACTGTCAATGATTACCGGAGTATTACCGGCACCAACGCCCAGAGCAGGCTTTCCGGAAGAGTAAGCAGCGCGGACCATGCCGGGACCGCCTGTTGCGAGTATGGTATCGCTCTCTTTCATGACCAGGTTGGTCATCTCCAGTGAAGGCTCGTCGATCCATCCGATGATATTTTCCGGTGCACCTGCAGCGACAGCTGCCTCGTAGACGATCCGTGCTGCCTCGATCGTGCACTTCTTTGCCCTGGGATGGGGGCTGATGATGATCGCGTTCCTTGTTTTCAGGCAGAGAAGCGTCTTAAAGATCGCCGTGGAGGTCGGATTCGTTGTGGGAATAACTGCCGCGATCAGTCCGATGGGGGACGCGATCTTTTTCACGCCAAAAGCTTCATCCTCTTCCAGCACACCGCAGGTCTTCGTGCTACGATACTTGTTGTAGATATACTCTGCCGCATAATGATTTTTGATAACTTTATCTTCTGCCACGCCCATGCCGGTCTCTTCCACAGCCATTTTCGCCAGGGGGATACGCGCTTTATTGGCTGCCATTGCTGCCGCTTTAAATATTGCGTCCACCTGTTCCTGCGAATAGGTTGCAAACCGCTCCTGCGCTTTTCGCATCAATGCAAGAGCATTTTCCAGTTCTTCAACATTCGTAATTTTCTGCATCTGATCTCCTTTGCCTCGCCTCAAGGGATTGTTAATTATTTATCATTTTTACGATACTATCTTATTCCTGCTCCCTGTTTTCGTCAATGCATAATTATTCTAAAAAAACAGAGGAATGCTCCTCTGTTTTTGATACTTTTTTAACGTTCTTCCTGTTCTGTTTCAGATACGTCTCCGGTCCCGGCGTAATACAGGCACATCATCGTCGTATCATCAAATCTGTGGGCATCACCCATAAACGTATCCACAGCAGTGCTGACATCTTCCAGCAGCTCCCGAGGCAGGGCACCCGGATGAGAATTCAGCGCTTCCAGCATTCTGGCTGTCCCGAATTGTTCTTCTGCATTATTACTGGCTTCCGGAACTCCGTCAGTGTAAACGAACAGCCTGTCCCCGGGATAAAGGGTAAACGTATGCTGCCGATAGGAAATACTCTCTACCATCCCGAGCACCAGATCATGTTTATATTCGATCAGTTCAAATGTCTCTCCCCTTCGGCACAGCGCGGGATGTTCATGCCCTGCGTTTGCCGCAATACCCTCACCGGTATGCAGATCGATGACCGCCATCCATACCGTCACAAAAAAACCGGCGTCATTGTCTTTGCACAGCTGATCATTCACATGTGAGAAGATCTGTGCCGGTTCTTCTCCCGTTACCGCTCTGCTCTTGATCAGCGCCTTTGCCTGGGCCATGAACAGCGCAGCAGGAATTCCTTTATCCGATACATCCGCCATGACCAGGACCAGGTGATGATCATCGATAAGGAAATAATCATAGAAGTCACCGCCGACGTCTCTGGCAGGAGTCATGCTTGCACTCAGCGAAAACTCCGGATGATCCGGAAACTCCGGATGTGCCTCAGGAAGCATGTGAGCCTGGATCCGTGCAGCTGTTTCCAGCTCATACCCGATCCGCTCCCTGACTGCAGTCTCCCTCTCGATCTGTTCTGTATAATCATCGATCTCTTTTGCCAGCTCCACTATATCTTCTGTCAGCTGCCCGATCTCATTCTGTCTGATCACAAGCGCATCCTTGCCCGAAAGAAGTTCCTCCATATCTGCCTCTATTGCCCTGCTGTCCTTTGACGCCGTATAGGAACGAATCGCAAGCAGGACCTTCTGCAGCGGGCGGAGCATATACAAAAAAACACGGCGTATCACAAGACCGATCAGAAGGATCTGGTAAAACATGGCGATCATGGAATGCCACAGGGTAGACCACCGGATTTCATTTATCATCTCACCCTGATAGTAGGTCACGCCGACCAGGACCGCTTTTCCATCCATCAGCTCCAGAACAGAATAAAAATCCAGATACTTGCCGGCATCCTTCATCTTCTCACCGACGACCTGCACGGCGCCCGAATTACCTGATGCGGAGGCTGACTCAACAGCCGCCCGCATCGCCTCCTGGGTTCCCCTATGATCTGTGGGCACTGTCACGCCCAGCGTATATACCTGCTCGTATTCGGTACCCCGCACAGAATCAGGATCTGCTCCGCTCATAAGGAAGAGCTGCATCCCGTAAGGGTCTTCTCCTTCGTCAGTATCCGTCATTACGCAGAACAGATAACTGCATCCGAAATTATGCTTGATCGCATCGATGCGTGTGATCAGCCAGGAATAAACGATCTCTGCGTACAGCTTCTGATCCTCCTCTTCCAGAGCCTCAACCTCTTCCGGGGTGCAATACCGAAGCTGCAGTTCCGGATGCCGCACTGCCAGAAGTTCGCATTTTCCCTTTGTCACAGTATTATCAGCATAATCCGCGTCGTATTCGATTTCCAGCTCCTTTGCATGTTCAGCCCAATAGGAGAGCAGCCAGCTGTATGCCGGATACTCCTTCACCGACAGGATCACTTCCCCGATCGCTTCAGCTGCTTTTGCCGTGTTCTGGGAACGTACTGTTCCTTTCGCGATCTGAAATTGTGTCACATAAGTAAATATACCGATTACGATAGCTGCCGCGATGATCATTATAAACGTCTGGGCAATCAATCCGCGCTTTTTAATACGTCCCATATATGGCACCATACTTTCTTTTACAATCAGGGCCTGCTCCCGGGTATTGCGCATTCAAGAACGCCTCGGCGTTCTTGCCGCGACGCGCACGGTGCGTAAGCACCTTCCACTGTGCGCGTCTGCGATCCGCCGGAGGCTTTATTCTTCATCGC
>CACZZH010000003.1 GCA_902785635.1 uncultured Lachnospiraceae bacterium | reverse complement strand
GTACATCTGCATACGCCCGTATGCATAGCGCTGAAATACAGCGTCATCCACCTTCAGACGGTTCACTATCTGCGCTCCTGCGGGGAAGAAAGCAGACAAGACAAGGATGCACAACAAGACCCGACGCATACTATAGGGAATGTGCGTTGCTTAGGGTTGTAGGGCCGGAGGGCTTTTTAGGAGGAGCTACCGGCGGCACGGCAGCTGCAGGCACCTTTTTCCTATAGGAATAAATGAGGATGCAGATGCCGGCGACTATGAAGGGGATGCTAAGCCACTGGCCCATATCGAGGACCATATTATTCTCGAATTCCACCTGGGGCTCCTTGATGAACTCGATGAGGAAGCGCATGCCGAAGCAGCCGAGAAGGAAGACTCCAAAGAAGAAGCCGCGCCAGGTGCGGTCCAGTTTCTTCCAATAGCGCCAGATGAGGTAGAGGCCCAGGATCAGGTACGAACCGGCCTCATAGAGCTGGGTAGGATGCTTGGGTTCGGTCTCGCCGTTCCTTTCGAAAATCACTCCCCAGGGCAGGGAGGTAACATCGCCGTAAATCTCGGAATTGAAGAGATTGCCCAGGCGGATGAAGCATCCGGCGAAGGCCACCGCTATGCAGAGATGGTCCATTATCCAAAGGAAATCGAAGCCGTTCTTCTTCCCGTAATGAGCTGAGAACCACCACATTCCGAGCAGCAGAGCGATTGCTCCGCCGTGGCTCGCCAGACCGCCCTTCCAGGGCATGAAGATCTCCCAGAAACCCTTCCAGGAGCCGAGGTAGTAGTCCGGCTGATAGAAGAGGCAGTGCCCGAGACGCGCGCCCACTATGGTGCAGATCAGCAGGGTATAAAGCAGCGGATCGAGCAGTTAGCCAACGGAAAATTTGAATATGAGACAGTCGCTCCCAAACTGTCGGTATCGGAGATCACTCTTTCTGTGAAGAGCGGGGAGCAGCCCAGAGGGCATTTTGAGATCGAATCCGGTTCTTCGCGCAGGATCCGGGGATTTCTGTATTCCTCGAATCCACGTATGTCCTTTGATCCTCCGCGTTTTCAGGGGGTACACAGCAGGATCGCATATCAGGCGGATATGAGCGGACTGAATGCTGGAGAGACCATATCCGGACAGTTCACGATCTGCAGTGATCAGGGAGAAAAAGTGCTTCCGTGGTCGATCACGGTAAAGGATACCTTTACCGGCACACGGGGGCTGGAGGATGATTCCCTTCCGTCACTGGAGAAACTTACTGTGATGGCACGTAAGGATATGCAGGCTGCTGCGGCTGTTTTTGCTTCTGCGGAATATGCGGCGATGCTGAAGGATATCGACCGGATCCGGTATGATCAGTACCGTGCGCTTCTGGAAGCGGACGGTCCGCTTCGTGCTCTGGAGGAGTATCTGATCAGTTCCGGAATCAAGGAGCCGCTGGACGTAAGCATTGAGGATACTCTGCTTGAACTCCCGAGGCCATTGCGTTCCGAACGGCATAGTATCACGCTTCACAGGCAGGGATGGGGATATCAGGAGATCCAGGTGAGTTCGGATGCCAGGTTTCTCCGTCCGGAAAAAACAGCGCTTACAACACTGGATTTTGTGGGAGATACATACTCCCTTGATTATATTATTGATACGAATTTCCTTCATGCCGGAAGGAACATGGGCAGGATCAGCATCAGTACCTGTTACCGCAGTGTGTTCCTGGATGTGGTGGTGGAGGCCGGAAAGGACAAGGAGAAGCGGCGCAATCTGAGGGTACAGCGCCTGATGCGTAAAAAGATGCTTTCTCTTTATCTGGATTTCCGGATGAAACGGATCGAGATGTCAAGCTGGATCGAGCGTTCCCAGACGGTGATCGGAAGTTACCGCAGAGCCGGAGGGAATGATGTGTTTGCGGAGCTCTTCCTGGTGCAGATGTATTATGCAGATGGGAAGAAGATAAAGGGAAAGCGGATGCTTCAGGAGATCGGCCGGCAGATGGACCGCTTTACCGATCCCGAACAGTATGCGTTTTACCTGTATCTGACGACTTTTTTTGAGCGGGATCCGGAATACGTGGATCAGGTCGAGACCCGCGTGGAGCAGATGTTTCTTCAGAAGCGGGACAGCTGGATCATTCAGTGGATCCTTCTTTATCTGCAGGAACGCTTTCTTCGCGATGATGCGGCAAAGCTCGAAGCCATAGAACAGCAGGTGCGCTACGGATGCTGCAGTCCGATCATGTATCTGGAGGCGGCAGTGATTCTGCGCAAAAATCCATACTGGCTGCGAAAGATCGGCACTTTTGAGAGGAAGATCCTTCTGTTTGCCGTTAAGGAACATCTTCTTACGGATGAACTGTGCGCGCAGGTCAGCAATCTGATCCTTCCGGGGATGACGATCGAGCGCGGACTGCTCAGGATTCTGAAGGGATGCTATGAGGTTACCGGCTCCAGGGATATCCTGAAGGCGATCTGCCAGCTGCTGATCGACAATAAATGCAGGGATCCGGAATATTTCGAGTGGTATTCGCTGGGAGTTGCGGCTGAACTGCGCCTTGGCGGACTATATGATAATTATATGGAGACCATGGATTCGGTGAGCATTGAAAAAATGCCTCAGATCATCCGTATGTATTTCTCCTACAATAATTCACTCAGTTACCATAAAAAAGCAGCTATTTACCGCAATATTTCCGATAACCGGGAAAGCGTTCCTTCGGTTTACCGGACCAGCCGTACCGGGATCGAGCATTTTATCACGGAGCAGCTGGAGCTGGGGAGAATCGACAGCAATCTGGCGGTACTTTATGAGCGTTTCCTGACCCGAAGGCTGCTGACCAGGAATCTGGCGCAGCAGCTGGTGAAGGTATTGTTTACGTTCCGGGTAACATGCAAGAATCCCAATATGTGCTCGGTGATCGTAGCGCACGACTGTCTGCGCCAGGAGACCGTCACGCCGCTGAAAAACGGTGTGGCGAGAGTCCAGATCTATACCCAGCAGGCAAGGATCTTTCTTGCGGATGCCGATGGAAAACGCTATACATCTCCGTCCCTCTACATGGCGAGGCGGTATCTGGATTCACCGCTGCTCACGTCGTTCTGCAGAGAACTGGCACCGGATACACCGGGACTGATCGTTTTCTATACTTCCGGTGAGGAACCGATCACAGCGGAAAGTCTTCCTTACTACAACCGGGCCTGCGACATGGATCTTTTCCGCCCCTGGTTCCAGGCGAAGATCCGGCAGAAGGTACTGCGTTATTATGCACAGCATCCTTCATCGGAGGGACTCTATGATTTCCTGAAGGATATGCGTTACACGCAGTATATTGAAGCAGGAAAGCCGGAACTGATCCGTCTCCTTACACAGGAAGGCATGTATGAGACGGCCTTCCGTCTTGTGGAGACTTACGGAAGCGAACATGTGGATATTTCCTGCCTGGTGCGGATCTGCAGCCAGAATGTCCTGATCCGGGAATACGAGGAAGATCCGGTACTGCTGGCGTTCTGTTTTCAGTGTTACCAGTACGGGAAATATGATGATAATATTCTCGGGTATCTGCTGTCCTATTATGACGGGCCGGTGGAAGATATGAAACGTCTGTGGGAGACCGGCCGTCAGAATGATCTGGACACCATGACGCTCGAGGAAAAGATACTGGGCATGGTCCTGTTCATGCGCAGCGGCAGTGCGAATACAGAATCCATCTTCTGGTCCTACTACCGGAAGCTGGGCCGCAAAAAACTGTGCAGAGCCTATGCCAATATGAAATCCTATGATTATCTTGTAAAGAATCTGCCGGTGGGAAATTATGTGTTTGCATATATCGAGCAGGGAATTGCTGCTCACAAGAAGCAGGATGATGTGTGTCTTCTGGCGCTTCTGCAGTACTACAGCGCCCTTCCGGACCTGAGTGAGGAGCGGGAAGCGCTGGCGGTACAGCTGCTGAATCTTTACTGTTCCCGGGACATCCGGTTTGACTTTTTCCGGAAATTCCCGGCCAGGATGCGTTCCCGTGCCCAGCTGGAGGACCGGGTCTTCCTGGAATATGTTGCTGATCCGTCCCATACCGCAGTCGTGTTTACGCGCCCGGCCGGAAGCAGCAGTCCCTTTGAACGCAGGCAGATGAAAAACTGTTTTCTGGGGATCTTTGTGAAAGAATTTGTTTTGTTCGATACGGAACAGATCGAGTGTTATATTGAAGAGTATGACGGTGAAGAAAAGGTACGGACTACGGATCTGCGTACTTTGAGTACCTACCTTCCGGAGGACGCCCCGCGTGACCGCTATGCAATGCTCTGCAGAATGTCGAGGGAAGCAAAGGAAGGCAATATGAAGCAGCTGCAGGAAGATCTTGAAAACTACCGTCAGATGGATCATCTGACCCGGGAACTGTTTACAATGGCATGATCATCTGCCAAAAAGGAGGTAAGACCGATGCCTGATCGGAAAGAAAGCGCAGTGGGACTGGCTCTGTCCCGTGAATATGCGTTGGTCAGCTGGTTTACTGCGGACCTCAAGGATCCGGTCACCTGCAGCACCGGAAAGGATGAGGAACCGGAACTGATCCCTGTTCCGGCGCAGGTCGCTGCCCTGCTCTTTGATGAGAAAGAATGCGCGGATCCTGCCGGAAATGAGAAAATACTTACGGATTTTCTGGATAAGCTGCTGCGGAAGGTATCTGCGGAGGGAAACTTATCTTCCATGCGCGTGATGGTGACCCTTCCGCAGATGCGCGCCGGGATCGAGAAGATCCTTCCGGATGCGCTGATGGAACTGGGAATCGAAAGAAGATATATTTATCTTCAGGATTATCTGTCCAGTTTTTTTTACTATACCGTTAATCAGAAAAAAGAACTGTGGAATGGCGATGTTGCGCTTCTGGAGTATGAGGCGCCCGAGATGATCGGATATGTGCTCCATATCGATCACACGAAAACACCGGCGCTGGTGACCGTTGAGAAAGCGGCGCAGATGGCTGTTAACGAGGAAGAGTTTGCCGACAGGAGCAGTGAAGGAAAGGACCGGGAAAAAGACCGGCTTCTTTTTGAACTGCTCAAAAAGGTGTTTGAGCGGCGCAATGTCGTGACCAGCTATCTGGTGGGAGAGTTCTATGACGGATCGTGGGCTGTGCGGTCTTTCCAGTATCTGTGCCAGCGGCGCCATGCTTTCCGGGGAGGAAACCTGTATACCAAGGGAGCATGTTTTGCTGCAATGAGCAGGGCAGGAATGATCCGCATGCCTGATATGCTGTTTCTCGGGTCCCATATGATCCGGGATAATGTCGGAATGAATCTGAGGATCAACGGAAAAGAGACCTATTATCCGATCGTCAGTGCAGGTATAAACTGGTACGAAGCACATCATGAGTGTGAACTGATTCCGGACGGAGAGACGGACATTACTCTGATCACCAGGCCGATGACCGGCGGGGAGGAAGTGGAAAGAGTCCTGCGGCTTCCGGGGCTTCCGGATCGTCCGAACCGGGCGACCCGCCTGCGGCTGACCGTGTATTTTACCTCTGCGCACTGCTGTGTGGCGGAAGTGGAAGATCTGGGTTTCGGCGGTTTTTTCGCTTCGGAAGGACTGCGTTGGAAACGGACGATTCGGTTCGGGAATGAGTGATCCCGGTTCCGGGAACGGAGGCATAAGTTGAGCTATGATCTTTGCCAGATAAAGCCGGCGGTGAAGCCGTACTTCATTGAGGCGATCGGAACTTACATCTATTCGATCGAGGAGCTGTGCTTTTATCTGTACAACAATATGTATCTGCTTGATCAGTCGATCATCAATGAAGACCTGTGCATCTGGCTGCGGGATGAGCTTGGACTGAAACGGCTTGCAAAGCAGCTGAGCGAGCAGCTGGAACGGGAGGAAGGCATCGCGGGTTTCATTCTGCCGGTCTTCCGGGAGATCGGCTATCTTTCTGCTGCGGGTATGCGTGAATATGCGGAGAAGATCGGAAAGCTTGATGTGCAGGCGGCAGATCTCAGGCAGAAGCTGAAAGCGGATTACCTGGTGCGCAGCGGAATGTATGAGAGCGCCATTAATGAATACTGGCAGATCCTGGACCGCCAGAGTCCGGGGTCTCTGGGGACGAATTTCTATTCCGGCGTATGGAATAATCTCGGATGTGCCCAGGCCAGGATGTTCCGGTTTGAGGAGGCTGCGGACTGCTTCTATCATGCATGGAAACTGACGCCCACGAAGGAGATGCTGCGCAGGTATGTAAGCGCGCTTCCGCTGTTCCTTGAACCGGAAGTGTATGAAAAAAAGCTGGAAGAGCTTGGAGCCGACAGCAGCCTGGTACGGAAGATCCAGGAACATAATCTGCGGATCGCGAAAGAGGCAGGCAGCCCTTCGGAGGAGTCAAAGAAAGACCCGTTACGGCAGCTGGAGCAGCTGAAAAAGGAATATCGCAGGAGTGTAAGGAAATAAAGGAGGCAGACATGGGTACAGACCGTTATATCAGTCCGTTGTCAGAGCGTTATGCCAGCAGGCAGATGCAGTACATTTTTTCCCAGGACATGAAGTTTTCCACCTGGCGCAGACTGTGGATCGCGCTCGCGCAGACGGAAAAAGAACTGGGATTGGATATCACGCAGGAGCAGATCGATGAGATGTGCGCTCATGTGAATGATATCAATTATGAGGATGCCAGAGCCAGGGAAAAAGTCGTCCGTCATGACGTAATGTCCCATGTATATGCCTATGGACTTCAGTGCCCGAAGGCAAAACCGATCATTCATCTCGGAGCGACCTCCTGCTATGTGGGAGACAATACGGATATCATAATCATGCGGGAAGGGCTGCGCCTGGTCCGGTCCAAGCTGATCAATGTGATCGCGCAGCTGAAGGCCTTCGCCATGGAATACCGGGAGATGCCTACGCTCGCATTCACGCATTTTCAGCCTGCGCAGCCCACGACAGTAGGAAAAAGGGCTTCCCTGTGGCTGCAGGAATTTCTGATGGATCTCGAGGATCTGGAATATGTGCTTTCCACTCTGAAGCTGCTGGGCTGCAAGGGGACTACCGGTACGCAGGCCAGTTTTCTGGAACTGTTTGACCAGGATCAGGAAAAGGTGGATGCGCTTGACGGAATGATCGCGAGGAAGATGGGATTTGACGCCTGCTATCCGGTATCCGGCCAGACCTATTCCAGAAAGGTGGATACCCGGGTCTGCAATATTCTCGCGGGCATCGCAGCCAGTGCACACAAGATGTCAAATGATATCCGCCTGCTGCAGCATCTCAAAGAGGTGGAGGAGCCCTTCGAAAAAACGCAGATCGGTTCTTCGGCCATGGCGTATAAACGCAATCCGATGCGCAGTGAGCGGATCGCGTCTCTCTCACGTTATGTAATGATCGATGCCCTGAATCCTGCAGTGACAAGCGCGGTGCAGTGGTTCGAACGTACACTGGACGACTCTGCGAACAAGCGGCTCTCTGTAGCGGAAGCGTTCCTTGCCGTGGACGGAATCCTGGATCTGTGCCTGAATGTGACCAATGGTCTGAAGGTATATCCGAAGGTGATCGAAAAGCGCCTTCGCAGTGAGCTGCCGTTTATGGCAACGGAGAATATCATGATGGATGCAGTCAAGGCAGGCGGCGACCGGCAGGAACTGCATGAACGGATCCGTACGCTGTCCATGGAAGCCGGAAGGCATGTAAAGGAAGAGGGCAGGGATAATGATCTGCTGGAGATGATCGCACAGGATCCGGATTTCCGTCTTACCCCGGAGCAGCTTGAAATGGCCATGGACGGATCCCGCTATACGGGATGCAGCGCCCATCAGGTAGAGATGTTCATACGGGATCATGTAGACCCGGTCCTGGAGAAGAACCGGGAAGTGCTGGGAATGAGTGCGGATATTTCTGTCTGACCCGGGTTTCGGCCGGGGAACAGCCCAGGTTGCATTTACGGAAGAAGCATGATATTATAATTATTCGAATCAGCAAACAGGCCAGTCAGGCGGATCTTGAGACATTTTGTCTGTTGGCATATGTGGAGGAAATGTTTTATGGTACAGGCAGTTGTTGGCGCAAACTGGGGGGACGAGGGAAAAGGCAAGATCACTGACATGCTTGCCCGCAAGGCAGATATCGTCGTCCGTTTTCAGGGAGGAGCGAATGCAGGGCATACCATCGTTAATAATTATGGCAAATTCGCACTTCATACTTTGCCCTCAGGAGTGTTTTACCAGCATACGACCAGCGTGATCGGCAGCGGCGTTGCCCTGAACATCCCTGTTCTGATAAACGAGATCAAGAGCATTACGGACCGCGGCGTACCTGCTCCGAAGATTCTTGTGTCCGACCGTGCCCAGATCGTGATGTCCTATCATATCCTGCTTGATCAGTATGAGGAGGAGCGGCTGGCAGGGAAGTCCTACGGTTCCACGAAATCCGGCATTGCTCCGTTCTATTCGGATAAATATGCCAAGATCGGCACCCAGGTCAGCGAGCTGTTTGATGATGCAGTCCTGGAGGAGAAGGCGGAAAAGATCTGCACGCTGAAGAACGTGCTGTTCGAGCATCTCTATCATAAGGAGCCGCTTACAAAACAGCAGCTGATGGATGAATTTCATTCCTACCGCGACATGATTCGCCCGTATGTGGGTGATGTATCCGCATTTCTCTGGAATGCACTGCAGGAGAAGAAGACCGTTCTGCTGGAAGGACAGCTCGGTTCATTGAAGGATCCGGATCACGGGATCTATCCCATGGTCACTTCTTCCTCTACACTGGCAGGTTTCGGTGCAGTCGGCGCAGGGCTGCCGCCTTATGAGATCCGTAAGGTGATCACTGTGTGCAAAGCATACTCCAGTGCGGTAGGTGCGGGAGAATTCGTCAGTGAGATCTTCGGGGATGAAGCAGATGAGCTGCGCCGCCGCGGAGGCGACGGAGGCGAATTCGGAGCCACAACCGGAAGACCGCGCAGGATGGGCTGGTTTGACTGTGTGGCATCCCGTTACGGATGCCGGGTGCAGGGAACGACGGATGTGGCATTTACCGTCCTGGATGTGCTGGGATATCTGGATGAGATTCCGGTGTGCGTCGGGTATGAGATCGATGGAAAGGTGACGGAAGACTTCCCGACGACCAGCCTTCTTGCAAAGGCGAAGCCTGTATGGGAAACGCTTCCCGGATGGAAATGTGAGATCCGCGGGATCCGTAAGTATGAGGATCTTCCGGAAAACTGCAGGAATTATATCGAATTTATAGAAAAGAAGATCGGCTTCCCGATCACCATGATCTCCAACGGACCCGGAAGGGACGACATTATCTACAGGGATACGCGTTCATAAGGGAAGAAAAACAGGATCGGCATTCACCTGCCTTAAGCAGGGTGCGCGGTCCTGTTTTGACAATCTCCGGTCGCTTTCAGGGATCGGGTTCCTGGTCATGCTTCCTGCTCAGAATCTTTGCAAGCATCATCATGGCATAGATCAGTACCGGTATGACGACCGTCAGAACGATACAGGCTTTGAGCATATTCTGGGTGTGCGGGTTTCCGAAGACCCCCAGAAGGAATGTGACCAGATACAGAAGGACAAGAACGATAATTCCTGTCCATGCGAGGATTTTTTTGATACGGTTCATGGCTGATCTCTCCTTGGCATCATATATTTCAGTATATATCAGGAGAACAGACTTGTCATTAAAAAATCCGGCAGCATTTGATACAGTGGATACCGGGTTTTTCCTCCCTTTCGAAAAGATACAAAATTGTGTTATACTGTATCTTACCGGATGATCCGGAGAAATCGGAAGTATGATTACAGAACGGGCTGAACGGAGCTGAAACATCTATGTATCAGAAACAGACAGAAGGCTGGTGGAAACACTGGGATTTCTTCCTGATGGATATCATCGGACTGCAGCTGGCTTTTCTCCTCGCGGAGATTTTTGTGCTGCAGCTTCGTAATATACATTATCATGACATTTACCGGACAGAAGCACTGCTGCTGTTTCTGTGTGTTTTTGTGCATGCGTTTCTTGCAGATCCCTACGGAGGGATTCTGCGCAGATCCATGTCCGGGGAACTGGTCCGGATCCTTTACAGTGCAGTCTATATGGGGATTCTGGATGTCGTGTTCTTATATTTTCTCCATGTGGCAGTATATCTGTCCCGTTATGTCCTTGCCATGACCTGGGTCTTTTATGTCCTGCTTACGGCCGTCGGGCGGTATTTCCTGAAGCGGATCATAGCCTACCGCCGGAAATCGTCGGTGAACAGATCCGTAATGGTAGTTACTTCCCGGGAGTGGATCCCGCAGGTAATGGATTCGATAAAGAATTCGCAGCAGGATCCCGGCTGCGTGATTCAGGCCGGAATCTATCTGGCAGGGAACGGAACCGGTGCACAGGAAACGGAACCTGCTGATACGCAGAGCGGTGCAGGATATGAGATACAGGGAGATGAGGCGGATGCCCTTACGTTTGCGGCCCATAACTGGGTGGACGAGGTATATCTGTATCTTCCTGAGAATGATGCACTTGAGCAGTCCCTGGGAAGGGATTTTATCGATATGGGCATCATTGTCCACCGGCTGCTGGAAACGCTTGCTGAGCCTGATGCCATTACAGACCAGATTCTGATCGAAAAGACCGGACAGAATGTTTTCCTGACTTACGCAGTGCGTACGGTGACATTGCCGGAATTGCTGCTGAAGCGGCTTCTGGATATCGTCGGAGGGCTTGTCGGCTGTATTCTGACCGGGATCCTTTTTGTGTTTATTGCCCCTCTGATCTATGCGGCTTCCCCGGGACCGGTCATTTTTGCACAGACCCGTGTCGGGCGCGGCGGGAAGACATTCCGCATGTACAAGTTCCGGAGCATGTACCCGGATGCGGAAAAACGGAAGGAAGAATTGCAGGGGGAAAACAAGAGCCCCGACGGACTGATGTTTAAGATGGATGACGATCCCAGGATCATCGGAAGCGGGAAAAAACGAAAGGATGGGAGTCCCGGAGGAATCGGCAATTTTATACGCCGTACCTCCATTGATGAGTTCCCGCAGTTCTGGAATGTCCTACGGGGAGATATGAGTCTGGTGGGTACTCGCCCGCCGACGATGGATGAGTGGGAAAAATACAGTCCCAACCACAGAGCGCGTATGGCGACCCGGCCCGGCATCACGGGAATGTGGCAGGTGAGCGGAAGAAACAATGTGATGGACTTCGAAGAAGTCGTGAAACTGGATATGGAATATATCCGCAACTGGAGCCTGCTGCTGGATCTGAAGCTGCTGGCAAAGACGATTCTGGTGGCATTGCGGGGTTCAGGTGCAGCGTAATAACCGGTGAGTCCTGACGCAGGCACAGAAGGAGAAAGGAATGGCTAACCCTGTAAAGACCCTGGTCAAGGGAACATACCCGGCGCAGTATCTGCTCCGGAAACGATATCTGCCCATCTCCGCGCAGAGATATGAGTCAATGCCTCCGGAAGAAAAAACGCCGCTCCGCCTTGCATGGCGGAGCGGAGATAAGGTACGTCAGATCCGCTCCATGCTTCGTCAGATCCGGATCGTGACAAGGCCGGGAAGAAGATTTCAGGTGTGGATCGACACCGGACTTTCCTTTCCGGCCTTTTGTCCTATGACGGATAATATACCGCCGGACTATTCCCTGGTGATCGATCATTCGATCGGGGAGCTGAAGAAGATGTACGCTTCCGGTGAGAACGACGTGTACAGGAACAACTATCAGGTCCTGTGTGCGGTGGAAGAGTACCTGGAGAGAATCGAAAGCAGATGCAGCGCATGAGACCCGTCCCTGGCAAAAGCAGGGCATTACTACCGGAGGATGCGTACGCAGAAAGCAGAGAGTCTGGAGGAGGCGCTTCAGAGAATCCTTTTCTGGTCATCCCTTTTCTGGCAGTCCAGGCACAGGCTGGTAGGTCTTGGCAGGCTGGATGTGCTGCTGGACAGATTTGCAGACGAAGACGAGAAAGAAGCGACTGCAATGATCATGGATTTCTATGATGAGCTGCATCGCTATTATGCGTATAAAAGCAATTATGTGTCCCTGGGGGATACCGGCCAGATCATAATTCTTGGCGGAAAGGACACGGAAGGCAGATATTTTGAAAATGCGCTTACCCGTATCTTTATCCGTGCCATGATAAAGAAGCGTCTTCCGGATCCGAAGCTTTTTCTGCGGATCTGTTCAGATACGCCGGATGATCTGATCCGGGAAGCCCTGGAATGTATAGCGACCGGCATCGGATGCCCGGTCCTTTCAAATGACGAAGTGGTCGAACCGGCACTGGAAGCTTTCGGATATTCCCATGCAGACGCCTGCAATTATGTCACCTCTGCCTGCTGGGAACCGGTCGCGTACGGGAGATCCCTTGAGAAGAACAACATCATCGATATCAATTATGCACAGGCGCTTTCCCGGATGGCCGGGATGCCGGAATTTGCAGAGTGCAAAAGTTTTGAAGAAGTACTTACTCTGTACCTGAAATGTCTGGACGACGAACTGGAAACGATCCGTGCACATCTGGACGGGATCGAGTGGGAACCGGATCCGCTGATGACACTGTTTACAGATGGCTGCGCGCACAGCGGCAGGGACATTGCACAGGGCGGAGCGGTGTACAGTGATTATGGGATTCTGGGGGTCGGACTCTCCAATGCGGTGGATTCGCTCCTGATCGTCCGGGAACTGGTCTTTGAAAAACAGGAAATTACGCTGTCGCAGCTGAAGAATGCAGTGCTCAGCAGCTATGCTTCTGATCCGGCGCTGGGGGACAGACTCCGGCAGATGCACTGGTTTGGCAAGGATGAAGAACCGGTGATCACGCTGACACGCCGCATCCTGCAGCAGGTTGATGAACGGCTGGTGTCTTACCGGAACCGGTTCGGCGGACGGCTGAAATGGGGGATGAGTTCTCCCAACTATATTGAATATGCAAAGAATACCGGCGCGACCCTGGACGGACGGGCAGCCGGAACACCGCTCGGCGTCCATATTTCCTGTGCGGATCCCATTCCGTTTACGGAACTGACCGCATTTGCAGGGAAAATGGACTACAGCGGGAACCGCTCCAACGGAAATGTGGTGGACTTTTTCGTCTCCCCCGGGCTGATCCGCAGCAACATCGATAAATTTGTTCTGTTTATTAAAGCAGCTGTTTCGATGGGCTTCTTTGAGATGCAGATGAACGTAGTGGACAGTAAGACGCTGATCGCGGCAAAGAAGAATCCCGCTGACTATCCGGATCTGATCGTCCGTGTATGGGGATTTTCTGCATATTTCGCGGATCTGCCCGAAGACTACCAGAATCTGCTGATCGAACGGGCTCTGCGCAGTGAAGGAGCTGTATGCTGAAATGGGCAAGAAAAGTATTCGCAGGAATTATATCTATAATGTGAGCTATCAGATCCTGCTGATCCTTACGCCGGTCATAACGGCACCGTATCTGTCCCGTGTTCTTGGCGCAGATGGGGTAGGAATCGCAAGCGCGACAGAAGCGGATGTATCCTATTTTGTCCTGGCAGCCACTTTTGGGATCGCGATCTTCGGACAGAGGGAGATATCCTACGTACAGGATGACAGAGCAAAACGGAGCCGGGTATTCTGGGAGACGAAGCTGCTGCAGATCCTCACTTCGCTGATCGTGCTTCTGGTATATATTCCCTTTGCGCTTCATCAGGAAAACCGTATTCTTTATCTGATCCTTACCATGAACCTTCTCGCCGTGACGGCAAGTGTCACCTGGTTTTTTCAGGGGATGGAGGAATTCGGAAAGATCGTGCTGCGAAATACGGTCTTTAAGATCGTGAGTATCCTCTATATCTTTGCTTTTGTCAGGAGACCCTCCGATCTTCCGCTTTATGTGTTCGGTCATTCGTTTTTTGCGCTTGCAGGAGATGTTTCGCTGTGGTTTTATCTGCCCCGTTATATCGACCGGCCGGTGATCGGGGAGCTGAAGCCCTGGAAGCATTTAAAGGAGATCGTCCTTCTGTTTGTTCCGTCGATCGCCATCCAGGTGTATACCGTTATGGATAAGACGATGATCAAGGTGATCACGCGGGATGCATTTGAGAACGGTTACTACGAACAGGCACTGAAGATCTCCAAGATGACGCTCACGATCGTCACTTCCCTGGGAACCGTGATGATTCCGAGGATCGGTTATCATTACGGCAGGGGAGAGACTTCTCTGGTCAGATCCTACATGTATCGCGGATATCGTTTCGTATGGTTTCTGGGGGTTCCCTTAAGCTTCGGCCTGCTTGGGATCGCGTCTGGCTTTGTGCCATGGTATTTCGGACCGGGCTTCGAAAAAGTCATACCGCTTCTGAGCATCCTGGGGTTTCTGGTACTTGCCATCGGGATCAACAATGTCACCGGTATGCAGTATCTGATTCCTACAGGGAGACAGAATTACTTCACGCTCACGGTGTTCATAGGTGCGGTCGTGAATTTCTGCATGAATTATGTGCTGATTCCAAAGTGGCGCAGCATTGGCGCAGCTGTCGCGTCTGTCGCGGCTGAGACCGTGATCGCCCTGGTACAGCTGTATCTCGTACGCAGAGAACTCTCCTTCGGGAAGATCCTTCAAAGCAGCTGGAAATACCTTATTGCCGGAACCGCTATGCTGGGGATCGTAAAAATTGCAGGGAGAGCCGTTGCGGCACCGGTGTACGGGACATTTCTTCAGGTGGCAGCGGGAGCTGCCGTGTACTTTGTTGTCCTCTTTCTGCTCAGGGACAGCTTTTTCCTGGAGAACACCGGAAGAGTACTCGAAAAGGTCCGGGGAAAGCTTCATTGATCAGAAACTTCGATGAGTACAGACCGGTCCTTTTGCGCGCAGTACCCGCGGGCGGGCCCTGACTTTGGCATCGGATATGGAGAAAAAACGCATGAACAGTCAGATTCTTGTCAGTGATATCCAGCGGTTTTCCCTGCATGACGGCCCGGGGATCCGTACGACTGTTTTCCTGAAAGGGTGCACTCTGCGCTGCCCCTGGTGCAGCAATCCCGAGACGATCCGACCGCAGCCTCAGCCCCTTTTAAGGGACGGAAAGCAGATCATCTGCGGAAGATGGATGAAGGATACGGATCTGATCCTGGAATTGATGAAGGACCGTACGTTCTTTGCGCAGAAGATGAGCGGCTGCAATCAGGAAACGGGCTGGCAGATCAGCAGAGCGGATGAGATCCGGCTTTTGCCTGGAGGAGTCACTTTTTCCGGAGGAGAGCCTCTTGCGCAGATTCGGCAGATCTCTCCGGTGATCGGGAAACTTCATGAAGAAGGGATCCATATTGCCTGCGAATCTTCTCTATATATAGGAGAAGAGGAAATGACGCTGGCACTGGAACAGATCGATTTTTTCTATGCAGATCTGAAGATCCTGGATCCGGATAAGGCCATGCAGTTCCAGCATGGAGATACGAAGCGTTATCTGACGAATCTGGAACGGCTTTTAAAGTACAGACGAAACGGAAAACGAATCCCGGTCGTGATCCGGGTGCCGGTGATCGCAGGATACACCGACGGGAAAGAACAGCGTGACAGCGCAGTCCGGCTGCTGACACGGCTGAAAGAAGAGAATGCAGCTCCGCTTCAGGTGGAACTGTTGAAGGAACATGCACTGGGAAGAGGCAAATACACTTCCCTCGGACTTCCGGCTCCGGAATACCGGGGTGTAGAAGATGAAACAATGGAAGCCTACTGCAGGCAGATCCGGTCTGCAGGGCTTGAAGTCCGGGTGTGCAGGATTTAAAGCAGGCAGGAGCTTATGATGAAAGCGATCCGTGATAAATGTTTAAGCAGTTACTGGTTTTTCTTACTGGCAGCATGGCTGTTCTGGGAACCGGATTTTATTAAGCAGCAGGTGCGGTGGCTGGACCGCTGCTTCGACGCAGGAAATATACTTGTGCTGGTCCTTCTGACAGTGTTTTACTGCATGTCCCTGCGCTCTCTGTTGAACCGCTTCGACCTCACTGCAGCAGTGCTTGGACTCATTCTGATCATTTCCACACTTCATTACAGCGGAATCAGTTCGGATCTGTGGAAGTGCCTGAAGTATGAATGGCCGATCGCGGCGATGATCATGCTGATCCAGCTGGGGGTTCGAAGGGCTCCGGCAAAGATGATCCGGGCATTTTATCATATGTATTACATTAATATTGTGATCAATCTGATACTTGGGCTCATTTTTCAGAATGGTCTTTATTCGGAGATCGACCACGAAGCACAGCACTGGCTTGGAAATGAGAATGTTTTCATCGTTTCCATGCTGGCAGGACTGTGCTGCGGCTACCTGGATGTGCTGATGCGGGGAAAAAAGGCAGCAGCAGATTATCTGGTGCTGCATCTGCTGTGCATTATACAGCTGGTGTGTATGTGGTCGGTGACGTCCATGCTCGGTATTGCGTGCTATACGGTCCTTCTCATTCTGACCTGGGTGATCCACAGCAGCTGGTTCTACAGCCTGAAGCTTTATACATTCCTGTGGGTCGCGGCCTTCTTCTTCTTCACAGTGTTTCAGCTCCATAAGAAGACTCTTAAATGGCTGATCAAGGGAGTGTTCCATAAAAGCGTATCCTTAAGCAAACGGACAAAGCTGTGGAGGAGATTGCTGAAACGGTTCCGGAAGCGGCCGCTGCTTGGCTACGGCGTCCTTTCACCGGACAGATTCCGTAAGATGACCAGATACAGCAACAAGCACTGGGTACACTGCCATAACTATATTCTGGAATTGCTGATCAAAGGCGGGCTGCTCGCGATCGCGGTATTCGCCGCCCTTCTGCTGTGGACTTCGCAGGAACTGGAAAAAATGAATCATACAATGCCTGCAAGAGTCATCAGTATTACGCTCTGTTCCTATTTTGTGATCTTCTGCGGGGATTGCTTTGAAATGCGGACGCCGTTCTATGTGATTCTGACCCTGGGATTTGTATGCAGATATCTTTCCCCGGGAGCAGCTGGAGGAAACGATAAAAACGAGGTGACAATGGAATGAACACAGAAAAGACAGTCGATTTTTCGATCATCATCCCTGTTTACAATACGCCTCCGGCGGACCTGAAGCGGTGCGTCGGGAAGATTCTCGGAAATGAGCATGCTTCCTGGGAAGTGATCTTTGTAGATGACGGCAGCTGCGAAGAGACGCTGCAGTGCCTGAAGAAGATCTCCGGAAAAGTGCCGCAGGTCCGGGTTTTTTATCAGGCGCACGGAGGCGCTGCGGCGGCAAGAAACTTCGGGACACAGCAGGCTGCGGGCCGCTATGTGACCTATGTGGATTCTGATGATTATCTGCTGGAGGGGGCTCTCGATGAGATGAAAAAGCTCCTCGATCAGGAAGATCCGGATCTGCTGATCGCACGGATCGTACGTACGAAAGGAGACTGGAGCACCAGGATGACCGGGGCGCACTTCCAGGCAGGAGGGGAGGAAATCATCGACCGGCTTCGGAAGTACTATCTTACATTTGAAAAGGGGCCGTTCCGGGATGAAGAAAGCTGGATCAACCGGGCTCCTCACGCCCGCTTCCTGAAAAGAGAGATCGCACAATGTACGCCTTACCGGCCGCAGCTGCTGGTCGGGGACGACATGATCTGGAATTTTGACATTCTCCATCCGGTATCCAGAATCGTGGTAAGCGATGCGCCTGTGTATTTTTACCGGCTTGTGATCGGTTCCGTCACACAGCGCTTTCATGAGAATCTTCCGGAGGAGATGCATGCTCTTCTGCAGGCTTACCGGGATGAGATTCACGGCTGGAATCGTTCGCTTCAGCCTTATTTTGAGCCTGCGGCGATGGAGCATTTCTCCGGATCCATGCGGATGTATGTGTTTTCCGGACCGGAGGAAACGCGCTGGCAGAGATTTGTTCAGGTGATGGATCTGCCCGACTGGAAGCAGATCTTTCGTGATCTGGATCTGAAGCTGGTGCACGGACGTTTCCGGATCACGGGGATCCTCGGAAAACTGAGGATGAAACGATGCCTGTATCTTGTATACCGGATGCACTATAAAAAATAAGAGATTTATCCGGGCAGTATCCTGTCTGCAAACGGAATATGGCGAAGCAGCCATGTGAGTCCGATCACAGCGGCTGCGATCAGCCAGGGAGCTCCCAGCCGGTAGAAGATCGAAAATGTGTTGACATGGAATTCTTTTTCAAGGATCCGCAGCATGAACCAGTGGAGAAGATAAAGGCTGAAGGTATATCCGGACAGGAAACGGATAACGCGGGAAATGCACATGCTCTTCGAGAGTGCGCATCCCGCTTTTTTTATTGCAAGAAATACACCTGCAGACCAGAGGATGCAGGGAACATTTGTATATTCCCTGAATGTATCGTCGATCGCACCGGCAGCAACCGAGTATTTCCAGGTGCCGAAAAACTGCAGTGCAAATCCGAGAATGGCAGCAGCCCAGATCAAAAGTGATGTCTTCCGGTCCGGATCATATTCTTTAAGCAGCCAGCCTATTGGAAGAAAGATCAGATATTTTGAGACAACTGCTACGGAATAAGGATGAGGAATGCCGGATCCGCTCAGATCGAGGACAAACGGAAACAGGTGATTCAGAAGAAAACCGGCCGCAGCGAGATAGATGAAGACCTTTTTCCGGTTTTTCCGGTCGACTGCTGCAAAGAGCGGAATGCACAGATACACTTTGAACAGTGTCGGAAAATACCAGTATACACTGAGAAGTTTCCCGTTCAGAAGGCCGTCGCGGATCATGGCAGGATTCACGCTGTCCGCCGGGATATTTTTCAGGTAAAAGACCTGAAAAGCCAGTGCGAACAGACTCCAGAAACAGTAGGGGACGACTGTTTTCGCGAACCGCTTCCGGAAAAAGGTGCCAAGGCCGTACCGGTCGAAAAAATCCAGGAGAGTGGCTCCGGAGATCATGAAGAAGACCGGTACGGCAAAATAGAAGAAACACTCAATAAAGTTTGCTGTGATCCAGTACCGCGCGTGGGCGTCAAAATTCCGGAAACAGCTGTTGGCATGCAGGGATACAACTGCGAATGCGCTGATCACACTGGCAAGGGAGAGAAAAAAGGTACCAGCGCCTCCGGCGCTGACCTGGGATCGATCATTCTTCATAATGTGCTCCTTGTGAAAGATTCGAAATCCGTATAAGTATAAAGGATGCAGGGACGATCTGTAAAGCGGGATGCAGTTTGACGCAAATGGAGGAACTGTGTATACTGTTATTGAACAGGAACGGCAGACCGAAACCGCCGTTCGCCGCAAAAAGGAGAGGCTGAATGATCTATATTGAGATGAACGGAAGACTCGGCAATCAGATGTTCCGCTATGCATTCGGAAGGTGGCTGCAGTACAAAGCAGGCAGGGCAGGGAAAAGCTCCCGGAATGCATTGGTGCTGGATTTCTCTAATATCGAGATGGAAAGCAAAAGGTCTTCCATGCCCGGATGGGAAGATTCACTGGCACATTTCCGGACGGCGCCCTATACACGTTGGAATGGAAAGGGCAGTCCGCTTCGTCGGGCTGCCAGCCTTCCGGAGCAGGCGGTCCTGGGGCTGATCTGGGCCGGGGACCGGTTTTTTGGCCGGGGAGATACGGTAAAGAGACTCCGGTGGAGAAAGAAATTCCTGCCGTGGTTGAACAGGCATGGCCTGTATATTCTGTTCGTCGGATATGATTACGATTTTACTCTTTCCCGAAAGAGAGATAAATTCGTGAACGGTCCGTTTGAATGCGCGAGATACTGTGAGGAGATCCGGCCGCTCCTTCTGAAGGAATTCCGGCCGAAATATCCGACAGCGGAAAAGAATGCTGCGCTGATGGAGCAGATCACATCCGTGAACTCTGTGTGCGTCACGATACGCCGCGGGAATTATCTGGAGTATCCCATGCTGGATGTATGCGGAGCGGATTATTTTGAACGGGCAATGGCAGAAATGAAGAAGCTCGTGGAGGATCCGGTATTTTTTCTGTTTTCAGATGATGTAGACTGGGTAAAGGAAAATGTCCGGGTGCCGGGGAAGGCAGTATATGAGAGCGGAGATGATCCGGTATGGGAAAAGCTGCGCCTGATGTATTCCTGCCGGCATTTCATCATCTCCAACAGTACTTTCAGCTGGTGGGCTCAATTCCTCGGAGATGCAAAGGACAAGGTGGTGATCGCACCGGATCACTGGTTCAATGCCGCCTACCAGCCTCCGCTGGCACAGAAGAACTGGATCCGTGTAAAAGCATAAATGAAAAGGACAGATCTCATGGAAGGAAACAGCAGGACGGACCGGCATGCGGTCCTGATCGTGACTTATAACCGGGCAGCGCTGCTGCGCGAATGCGTCGAAGCGATCCTTGCCCAGACGAGAGCGTACGATGATGTTCTGATCGTTGATAACGCAAGCACTGACGGTACTTCTGATTATCTGAACATACTGGAGAGGAAAGAAAGGTTTCATATTGTACGGGAGAGAAAGAACCTGGGAGGTGCAGGCGGTTTTTCGGAAGGCCTTCGCCATGTGCATACCCTGCATCCGGACTGGATCACGATCATCGATGATGACGCGGTCCTGGAGCCGGATTTCCTGGAACAGATCGAAAGAGCGATCGGGAAATACGGCCGCAGCTACCGCTGCTTTGCAGGCGTACCGCTGACGGACGGCATTCGCAGAGGGCATCGCCGCCGTGTGCAGGGCCGGATTCTGAAGAAGGAAACAGCAGTACCCTATGAGGAATACCGGCGGGAAAGCTTTTCCTGTGAGATCGGGTCATTCTGCGGTCTTGTCATGGCAGACAGTCTGATTCCCGAGATCGGCTATCCGGATGCGCGTTATTTTATCTGGTACGATGACACGGAATACTGCCTTCGGATCGCAGAGCATACCAGGATCCTGAACTGGAACAAGGCAGTTATTCAGCATAAAGCGGTGGTGGACGACAGCGGCAGTTATGTCGTGGGCTGGAAGGAGTATTACGGGATCCGTAACCGGATCCATATGGCCGGAAAACATTACGGTCTCTGCACGAAAGAATACATTATCCTCCGGAAGAGGGTCCGCGGAATGCTTCTGCTGGTCAGGCTTCTGCTGAAGGGAAAGCCCCGGGAAGCGATGCAGACCGGGAAGCTTTACCACTGTGCGATTCGTGACGGGAAAAGGAAACAGCTGGGACTTCATCCCGTTTACCGTCCGGGGTATAAGCCGTAACGGAAAGGAACTTCCGGGAAGGAAAGGAAACTGCTATGGAAAAGAGAAAGGAAGAGGAGACCACACTGGAAAAGATACAGGAGTGCTGCCTCGGAATCGTCTCGGATGTGGACCGGGTCTGCCGGGAAAACGGAATCGAATATTCCCTGTGCGGCGGGTCCGTGATCGGCGCACACCTATACAGAGGATTTATCCCGTGGGACGATGATATTGACCTGATGATGACCAGGGAGAACTATGACCGTTTTCTGAGCATTTATCCCTCAAAGGCGGGAGAATATTATCATCTGCATCATTATTCTACAGACGGTGCGGACAATCTCCCGGCTCTGTTCTCACGGGTAGAGGATCTGCGTACGAACATGCAGGAACAGATCGCGAGGGGAGAGCGCAGCGGCCATGTGTTTATCGACATAACGGTAATGGACCAGGTCCCGACGCCGCTCTATTTCCGGATCGCGAGACTCTATGCGGGCTATACTTATACATTCCTTTACAGGAAGAATGGAATGACGCCGGGAACCGGCTGGAAAAAAGCAGCTTTTTCCGCAGCGGGACTTTTTGCGCGCGGGGAGGATCCTGTCCGGCGGTATGAAAAACTGGAGGGCTTCCTGCGCAGGCACAGCCGGGGAAGAAAGACCCGTTACTGTGCGGAACTGCTTTCTGCGGCTTATTCGGGTATCCTGTATGAGCAGAGAGTTTTTATGCACTATCGGGATATTCCGTTTGCCGGATTGAAACTGCGCATCGTACGGGATTACATGGATTATCTGTATATGCGGTACGGTCGAAGGGAGTTTACCATGGATGTACCTTCTGATGAACGACAGCAGCAGCATATCCGGAATATGGAATAGAGGTTTCTGAAAATATGGTAATGCAAAAAGGGTTTTTAAGCATTCTTCTGGCGGTGCTTTATCTTGTGTGCATTCCGGAGGTGTGCGGATCTGTGCTCAGAGGCAGGGCCCGGAATGCGGAGGGTTTTCTGTCCAATTATCTGGCGGGTATGGTGATGATGTGTGCCTTGTTCCAGATGGCAGCTGTTCCCATGATCCTGATGCACCGTTCCCTGCATGCTCTGCTTTGGGTGTGGCACGGCCTTCTTCTCATAGCTGCAGGGGCATTATATCTTCTGCGTTCTTCCGGAAAGATCAGGCAGAGTGAGCCGGATGTGCAGACAGATCCGGACAGTCGGATCACAGCGGCTGATAAGGGAATGCCCTGGGCAGATTTGCTTCTGTCCCTGGTCATTGCAGCTCTGCTGATGGTACAGTGCGGGTTTTATATTTACGGCATGCATATTGATGATGACGATGCGCGGTATGTGGCAAATGCGGTGGAAGCATATGAGACAGATACGATGTATCACTATCATCCCAACACGGGAGCGGAAATGACGTATTTTATGGGAGAGATCTCAAAAGAAGTGGTATCTCCTGTCATGATCTTCTATGCGGGTATCAGCCGGATCACCGGAATCCATCCGACAGTCATGATTCATACCGTATGGCCGGTCATCTGGTTATGTTTGTGTTATATTGTCCTTTGGAAGACTTCCGGAGTACTGATGGGGAAGGAACGGACAAAACGGCTTTTCTTTCTGGCAGTATGCATGGGACTGATGATCATGGGCAATACCAGTGTGAGACAGGGGCCGGTGTTTATTCTGACGCGGCTGTGGCAGGGCAAATCACTGGTTCCGGCGGTGATCGCGCCGCTCTTTTTCTATTTGTATCTGCGCAGGCAGCGCGGCGGATGGAGATATTATACCGATCTTCTCGGTACAGCCATGTTCGCCTGTCTCGGTTCCGGAATGGGAATTTTCCTGGCGGCATTTTACATTGCCCTGATAGCGGTGCTGCACTTCTTCCGGGAAAGGAAATTATCCATTCTGATCGGGGGCGGTCTGTGTGCGGTACCAAATGTGTGTTATGCAGTGATCTACATACTTCTGTGGAAAGTGATTCTGAAATGATCCGTCCGGAGGAAGCATGCAGGAGGTGATCCGGATGATGGAAAATTACGTGAACAGTTTTATGCAGTATTTCGGGACACTGCGGGCGCTGCTGCCGCTCGCGGCAGCGGTGATCTGTCTTCTGGTCTTTCGGAAAAAACTGCTGTTTGCAGGTAAGATCCTGACCCTGCTGGTCGGGCTTGTCATCCTGCTTTACAATCCTCTGTCACAGGTTCTGTGGAGAAAGCTGCTCGAGCAGCATGTTTACTGGAGGAGCTACTGGCTGCTGCCTGTGATTCCAATGTTCGCATATGTATTCACGGAACTGGTATGGATGCAGCAGCAGTCCATGCGTGCGGTCGTGATCGCTGCCGGTACGGCAGCAGCAGTGTACGGCGGAGGAAATATGTACAGCCGGGAGAGCGGATATTTTACCAGGGCTGTAAATGTATATAAGCTCCCGGATGAGAGCTGCCGGATCGCAGAGTATATTGTAGATAATGTCGGTGAGACCCTGGCGCTGGTTCCGGATTCGCTTTACTGCTATCTTAGACAGTATTCGTCAAAGATCGACCTGGTCTATGGAAGAAATATAGACGGATTTACCTCAGTTGTATTATCGAAATCCCTCCACAAACTGCACGGACTGATGTGGCAGCCTCCTTATAAAGTGAAGAGGATTCTGAGGAGGGCAAAAAAGCGGGGCTGTGAGATCGTTATATTCCGCGCTGACTGGGAGAAGACTGTCGATCCGTCCGAATGCGGATATGAACTTCTCGAAACGATTGGGAAATATGAGATTTACAGGTGGAGTGAACAGGCAGCGACATGAGTACGGCAAAACATGTTTTTATAATAGGATCAAAAGGAATACCCGCATCTTATGGCGGGTTTGAGACGTTTGTACAGGAACTGGTGCGAAGAAGGCGCTCGGAGGATATCTGTTATCATGTCGCCTGCAGCAAGGCTCCTGCCGGAAATGAACTTTCTCCCGGAGAGACATTCCGGGTGTTCGGGGCGGAGTGTTTTTACATACCCATGAAACCGGTCGGAGCTGCAAAGGCAGTCCTGTATGATCTGGATGCTCTTTCGTGGACGCTTCAGTATATCCGGTCCCGCCGGCTGGAGGGCTGTGTCGTTTATATCCTTGCCTGCCGGATCGGTCCGTTTCTGCGCCCGTATGTCCGGAAACTGAAAAAGGAAGGGGCAGTTCTCTTTCTGAATCCGGACGGTCACGAATGGAAAAGAGCGAAATGGAACCGGATGATCCGTGCTTACTGGAAATATTCGGAAAATAAAATGGTGCATCAGGCGGATCAGATCATATGTGACAGTAAAAGTATCGCCCGGTATATCCGCCGGAGCTATCCGAAAGCCGGGGGGCAGATCCGGTATCTTTCTTACGGATCGGAAGTGGCGGAGAAAGAACTTTCCGGTGAGACGGCACAAAGGACACTGGCCTGGCTGAAAGAGAAAGGACTGGAAAAAGAGCAGTACTATCTGATCGTGGGCAGGTTCGTACCGGAGAATAATTACGAAGCGATTCTGCGTGAATTTGTACTTTCGGGAACGGAAAAAAAGCTTGCAATAATCAGTAATGTAGAGGAAAATAAATTTTACAGAGATCTGGCGGCAAAAACCGGATTCGAAAAGGACGCAAGGGTAGTATTTGCCGGAACGGTATACGACACACAGCTGCTGACCGGCATCCGGAAGTATGCTTTTGCCTATATTCACGGTCATGAGGTAGGCGGAACCAATCCAAGCCTTCTGGAAGCGCTGGGGAGTACACAGGTCAGTCTCCTGTATGATGTTTCCTTCAACCGCGAAGTCGGAGAGGAAGCTGCGCTCTACTGGAACAGAGAAGAGGGAAGCCTGCGCCGGCAGATGGAACTTTGTGAAACGATGTCCCCGAAGAGAAGAGAGCAGCTGGGCCGTATGGCCAGGGACAGGATCCGGACTGCATTCTCATGGGACATGATCGTACGGAAGTATGAAAAGCTGTTTCAGTCAGTATAAATCAGTATAGTATAGACAAGGAGGTAGTATGAAAACCGGTTATTTCACAAAATGGATCGCTGCTGTGGCAGCAGCGGCAGCTCTTCTTGTATGTTCACCGTCGGCGTCTGTACGGATGACTGCCCAGGCAGCACAGACGACTGCTAAAGCGGGTCTGGACAAGACCAGTGTAGTTCTTGATCTGAAGCAGACTGAGAAGGTCACTCTCAAAAATGTTACAGGAACTCCGGTATGGAGCAGCAGCAATGCTGCGGTCGCAAAGGTAAAAGGAAGCGGCAGAAGTGCCGTGATCACAGCCGGGAGCAAGGCTGGAAAAGCCGTGATCACAGCCACTGTGAACGCGAAAAAATACAATTGTACCGTGACGGTCGCCAAATTTGCGCTTTCCTCTTCCAAACTTACTCTTAAGAGCGGCAAGAAGGCATCGCTGGTGCTCAAAAATGCGGCAAGGGCATCTATCACATGGAAATCCTCCAAGCCGGAAGTTGTGGAGATCTGTAAGATCACAAAGCATATTGTGAAACTGAAAGCCGGTGCAAAGGCCGGGACGGCGAAAATAACGGCAAAAGTCGGGAAAAAGACCTATACCTGCAACGTGACTGTGAAACTCAATTCTGTATCGGGTTCCTGGTCCGGAAACCAGTATATCAAGAGCAGCGGAGGTGCTCTTTCGGGCGGAGCATATCCGATCGGCAGCAGCTATTATGTGTTCGATGAGAGCGGATATCTGGTTTCGGAAGGCTGGCATGCCATCAACGGATACTGGTATTATGCGGACAGCCAGGGCAGGACGACGGCCGGAGGCTGGGCGAACGTGCCGGATAATACCCAGGATACATACTGGACCAATTATTCGTTTTATCATGATAAGAAGTATTTTGACAGCCAGGGACGCTGGGACATGCGCAAAGCCAATAAGGTCGTCTGGGATACGGTCTATGAGGTCGTACCGAAGCATCAGCGGGATTGTAAAGACGGGGAACTGCAGCAGGCTGTTTATGTGATAAAGCCGAAAAAAGGCAAAAAAGTCGGTTATTATCAGTGGATCATGAAAAACAGCGTGAAGTTCAACGATAACCGCCCTATTTATGCGGTGAAAAGCAAAGTATACGTTGCATTTGGCGCTCCTTACAGCATACAGGTAAAGGATGTGGATCTCTCGATCGCCAAAGATAACGATCCGATGCTCAAAATGGTTTATCCTGTACAGAAGCCGCATGTGATCGGATGGATAGGAAGCAAAAAGATCATTTATCCGTAACGGAGTTCTGCCGGGATCAGCAATAGATCAGGACCTGCCTGTTGGGTCCTGCACGTTGAATAAAGAAAAGAACAATGGCTGTGAAGAAAGGAATCGAATGATCCCGGGCTTCACAGCCTTTTTATTTTTGAACACAAATCCCCTCTGGTTATTGAAAAAAAAGATACAGTATCGTATAATCAGTTTCATTACGCAGTTATTATTGCAGATTATTATGATCATGCGGGGACTTCCGGCTGCTGCGGAATGATTCCCGGTGATCAGTATTATGAAAAGGATGGTAGACATATTATGGGATTATTACAGGACTGGCGCGAGGAAGCCTATTCACAGGAAACCGATAAGAAACAGCTGGAAAAATTCTGGCAGGATTATTTTATGCAGGAGAAAGGCATTTATGAACAGCTTCTTGCGGATCCGGATACTGTAGTCACAGGAACCGTGGCTGAACTTGCAGAGAAATACGGCGTTTCCGTGAAGATCATGACCGGCTTTCTGGATGGAATCAATGACAGCCTGAAGGAAGCGAACCCGATCGAGGAAATGACCGAGGATACACCTGTCAACCTTGGTTTCGATAAAGAGCTTCTTTATAAGAATATGGTTGACGCCAAGGCTGACTGGCTTTACGGACTTCCTGCCTGGAATGATATTTATTCCGAAGAAGAGCAGAAGAAACTTTATCTGGAAGCAAAGAAGATGAACACGATCGTAAAACCCAAAAAGATCGGGAGAAATGATCCGTGTCCGTGCGGCAGCGGCAAGAAATACAAACACTGCTGCGGAAGAACCGCTTAATGGAAAGAACATGGTGAGAATCTGGTATACGCTGGCCGGAATCTGTCTGCTGTATTATCTGTGCATCACAGCATATGCAGGGATCCGGCTTGACGCCGGCTGGCTCTGGCTGGCTGCAGCTTTGATGCTGGCAGGAACCGGCCGGCTCTGGAGCCTGGCTGCCCGGGGAACGGTTTCCGGCATATGGAGAAACCTTACCGGTATCTTCTGGGCAGGGGCAGCGATGCTTCTCTGCGTACTTCTGTGTCTCATTTTTTCACATATATGGGATGATACACAGCAGGATCTGGACTATGTGATCATTCTGGGTGCCCAGGTCAAAAAGACGGTACCGTCGAGGTCGCTGCGCCGGCGTCTGGAAAAAGCGCTGGATTATGCGCAGAAACATCCGGACACACTGCTGATTCTGTCCGGCGGACAGGGAAGCGGCGAGGAGATTTCCGAAGCACAGTGCATGAATGTGTGGCTGCAGGAACATGGGCTTTCTTCAGACCGGCTGATCCTGGAGGACCGGTCCACCAGCACTTACGAAAACCTGGTTTTTTCAGACCGACTGACCGGCTGCGGGGCTGCCTCGTGCGGACTGGTGTCCAATAACTTCCATATTTACCGGGCACTGGAGCTTGCACAGGGCTGCGGCTATAAGCAGGCTGTCGGGATGGCAGCGCATTCAGAACCGATTCTGCAGGCACATTATATTTTGCGTGAGTGCGCAGCGATCGGATATATGTATATACGCAGATTATTGAGCGCATAGACAGATAGTAAGAGAGCATGGGCCGGAAGGAGGTCTGTATGAGACTGACAAAAGTTGAGAAAGCCGCCGCAGGGATCGTTGTGGCAGCCGCCGCAGCAGTGGCAGCAGCGGGTGCTGCCCTTTTGAAGAGGCATGCCCGCTACATGATCAAAAAGGCAGCGGCTAAGTTCCAGGATGAAGATGAGGACGAATATGACGACGACTGCTATGATTTCTTCGAAGAGGACGAAGAGGAAGGACAGAATCCGGAATGAGTGACATACACATATGGGACAGTCATGTGCATTTATTTCCGCCGGAGATCTACCGGAACTGGGATAAATATGCCGGGAAGGATGAGACATTCGCACTGCTGACAAAGAAAAGCCCGAATGGAAAGGGTACCGAAGAAGCCTGGGTGGACTACGAAGAAGCGCTGGCGATCGCAGATGAATCGGGAGTGTATGGCCTGTGTATGCAGGGCTGGTACTGGAACGATGAAGGGCTGATGCGTCTGCACAACGACTATATGGCAGAAGCCATAGAAAAGCATCCGGACAGGCTGAAAGCTTTCATCAGTGTCAATCCGAAATTCGGATGGGGAGCACTCTCCGAGATCGAACGCTGCGAGAACAAAGGTTTTTGCGGAATCGGTGAGCTGGGGCCCGGAGGAAACGGTTACGACTTTGAAGATCCGGATTTCCATGCGGTGCTTGAGATGGCGGAGACGCTTGACATCCCGGTGAATATTCACTGCGGGGAAGCGGTCGGTCATTTTTACGCAGGCAAGGATACGACGTCTCTTTCTCCTCTGGCGCAGATCATTTCGAATCATCCTGACCTGAAACTGATCCTGGCGCATCTTGGCGGTGGATTGCCTTTTTATGAGATGAACCGGCATATGTTCGGAAAGTTCTCTAATGTGCGTTATGATATGGCAGCGAACCCTCTGCTTTATAATATCCGGGTCCTGCGCGCCGTGATCGATCTGGTGGGAGAGGACAGGCTGCTGTTCGGGAGCGATTTTCCGCTTCTGCTTTATCCTTCCCGTACGAGAAAGGCCGATATGAGTCTGTTCCTGGAGGATATCCGGGAAAATGCCGGCTTCTCAGATGAAGAATACCGGAAGATCATGAGCAGCAATTTCCTGTCGTTTGTCCGCTGAGGATATGACTTTTTCAGAAAAAATAATTTTTTGAAAGGAATTGACATTTGCCGGTTCCTATGATAATGTAGCAAAGGTATATACAGGAAAGCAGAGTTACCGCTCTCACCCTGGCACGCCGGCTTTGTTTCGAAGCCGTATAGCTGTGACCAGTGGTTTATAGATTCTGTTGATGCAGGGAATATGGACCGGGCTGTTTCAGAGTTCCGTTCATATGTTTATGTTCCGGCACAGAGCAGATTTGATGTGAGCGGATCATGTGTTTCCGCTCATTTTTCTTTTACATCCGTGTATAGGAGGTGTCATACTATTAGCGATTTAATGATTAACGAACAGATCCGGGACAGGGAAGTTCGATTGATTGGCGTAAATGGGGAACAGCTTGGAATCATGTCCGCAAGGGACGCTATGAAGCTGGCGAGGGAAGCAGAACTGGACCTCGTGAAAGTGGCTCCTCAGGCGAAGCCTCCGGTGTGCAAGATCATTGATTACGGTAAATTTAAGTATGAGATGGTACGCAAGGAGAAGGAAGCCAAGAAAAAGCAGAAGATCGTTGAGATCAAAGAGATCCGGCTTTCACCGAACATTGATGTAAATGACCTGAATACGAAGACAAACAACGCCAGAAAGTTCCTTGAAAAAGGAAATAAGGTGAAGGTGACGCTGCGTTTCAGAGGAAGAGAGATGGCCCATATGCAGGCCAGCAGGCACATACTGGAAGATTTCGCGAAATCCCTGGAGGATATCGCTGTGATCGATAAACCGATCAAGCAGGAAGGAAGGACCCTTACGGTTTTCCTGTCTGCAAAACGGTAAGTATGAAAGCTCCGCTTTCATACATACCTTTATGGTCACGCGCAAAGCGGGTCGTAAAGAAGAAAATATGCTTAAACAAGGAGGAACTGTCATGCCTAAGATGAAGACCAGCAGAGCTGCTGCAAAACGTTTCAAAAAGACCGGGACCGGTCTGTTAAAGAGAAATAAAGCTTATAAGAGCCATATCCTCACCAAGAAGTCCACAAAGAGAAAGAGAAATCTGAGAAAAGCTACGATCACGGATGCAACGAACGCTCAGAACATGAAGAAGATTCTTCCGTATCTGTAAACCTGTATTTCAGATCACAGTACGGAAAAGGATACCCGGGCAGTCAGGTGAACAGGCCCGGAGTCTAAGGAGGATAAAAGAATGGCAAGAATTAAAGGCGGTCTTAACGCTAGAAAAAAACATAATCGGGTATTAAAGCTGGCTAAGGGTTACAGAGGAGCCAGATCCAAACAGTATCGTATTGCAAAACAGTCCGTAATGAGAGCTCTGACCAGCGCATATGCAGGCAGAAAGCAGAGAAAGCGTCAGTTCCGTCAGCTGTGGATCGCTCGTATCAACGCAGCAGCACGTCTGAACGGTCTTTCCTACAGCAGATTTATGTATGGTCTTAAGCTGGCCGAAGTCGACCTGAACCGCAAAGTCCTGGCTGATATGGCAGTGAATGATGCAGAAGGTTTCGCAGCTCTGGCAGAACTTGCAAAGAGCAAACTGGCCTGAAAGAGAAGATAAGTACAGCCCGGGTTCACGTATACAGTGGATCCGGGAAAATTTATTTTAAAAATACGAAAAAACCTGTTGACATTTGGAACATGGTTTGCTAATATAACATCTGTTCGCGGAAGTGTCGGAATTGGCAGACGAGCAAGACTAAGGATCTTGTGACGGTCACGTCGTGTGGGTTCAAGTCCCATCTTCCGCATAAGAAGGGTCTCAGACATCAGTCTGAGGCCCTTTTTATGCGTAAAGGAAATAGAATGCTTTTTATGCGTAAAGGAAATAGAATGCTTTTTATGCGGAAGGATATAATCTTTTCAGACCGGAAAGGAATACGGTTGACATTTGCGGGATTACCATTAATATGGATATGATGTCTGTCAAGAAGCAGGATACGGAACATGGAAGGGAGATAGATCATATGAAGGAGCTGCTTGAGTTATATGTGGCTTTTCTGCGCATCGGTGCGGTGAACTTTGGCGGAGGTTATGCCATGCTGCCGCTTCTGGAACGTGACCTGAATGAGAAACGTCACTGGACCACCACAGAGGAACTGATGGATTATTTCGCCATTGGGCAGTGTACTCCGGGCGTGATCGCATTAAATGTTTCCACATTTATCGGATATAAAAGAAAAAAGATACCGGGTGCTCTTGCTGCGACCATCGGATTTCTCACCATACCGATTATGATCATTTTGGTCATCTCTGCTTTTCTGACAAACTTTGCGGACCTTCCGGTGGTAAAAAATGCCTTTGCGGGGATTCGCGTCTGTGTCTGCGTGCTGATCTTTCAGGCGGTCCTGCGTCTGTGGAAAAAATCGGTTCCGGATAATATTGCCCTCATCCTGTATCTGGTGATCTTTGCGGTCACCGTGTTCTCCGGCCTGCTGCCTGTGAAGGTTCCTGCGGCGGTACTGGTGATCACGGCAGGAATATTCGGCGTGATCTGGCAGACCGCCAGAGAAAGGAGGAGACAGGCATGATCTTTCTGCAGCTGTTTTTGCAGTTTTTCAAGACCGGACTTTTCTCGGTAGGCGGAGGGCTGGCTACACTTCCGTTTCTCTATGAGATGTCCAACAACACCGGGTGGTTTACGCACAGCGATGTTGCGGATATGATCGCCGTTTCCGAATCCACACCGGGGGCGATCGGAATCAATATGGCAACTTTTGCCGGTTATCTCACATCAGGGGTTCCGGGAGGAATCGTGGCCACGATCGGGCTTGCCGCGCCTTCTGTGATCATTATTATCATTATTTCGAAGCTGCTGAGTCAGTTCAAGGATAACAAATATGTGGAGCGTGCCTTTTACGGGCTCCGTCCGGCTTCCATTGCCATGATCTCCGCTGCGGGAATCAATGTCGCGAGAATCGCTCTGGTTCATCTCGGGGCGCTGGATGAAGGAGGGAACATCCTTGATTTCTTCAATCTGCCCGCGATCGTGCTGGCGGTGATTCTGTTCACAGCATCCAAAAAGCTGAAATGGCATCCGATCATTTTCATTGCCATTTCAGCTTTGGTTGGAATCGTGTTTCATTTCGGAGGAGTATGACTCTTCTTATTTTGCGCTTTCGCGGTCGATTCTTGCGAACAGTGGATTGGAAACGTTGCCGGAAGAGCCTTCGTATCCGAATTTCTCAAAGGACATTTTATCGATGCATGCAGATGTAGTCTCGTATACATTCTGATAGGTGCTTTCGGGACCTCCCATGGTGGTACCCGGGATGAAATAAAGGCTGCCGCATGCTTCGCACACTTCCCGTACTTCTTTCATGATCTTTTCTTCCGTCCAGTCGACACGGTCTACCTTCCCGTTGTCAATGCCTCCGTGGAAGCTGATCTTTCCGCCATACTGCTTAACAAGGGAGGGTACGTCGTTCGTGGACATTACGCCCTGCCAGATATCGATTCCCATATCGATCATATACGGAACCAGCGTAGCAGCATAGGAATCGCTGTGGTGAACGATGAGTTCGATTCCGTTGTCCTTCCAGAAACCATAGATCTTTTTATAAGCCGGAACAATAAATTCCTCAAACATGGACGGCGAGAGGAAAGTGGATTTCTGGCTTCCCCAGTCATCATGGTGGAACAGTGCATCCGGATGAATATGCCGGATGTATTCTTTTGCGTGCTCGATCTCCCAGTCTGCCAGATAATCGATCAGTTCTGCCATCGCCTCCGGCTCTTCATAGAAAGCCATCATCGCCTCTTCCATACCGATCAGATAATGCAGCTTTTCAAAAATTCCCGGCGCAACGAACGGTGCAAGGAACACTTCATTCCGGTCCACCGCTTCCGCCTGCGCTATGAAGGGAGCCCACGCTTCCTCCGGCAGTTTTGTGGGCGGTGCCTTGACATAGTCTCTCCAGCTGGCCACATCTTTCACCACGACTTTTTCCGGGCTTGTATCCGGGAAGGGGCCGGGAACATAATTCGGATACTGAATGGTGACGCCCCAGCCGTTGATACAGCTTCCGCCTTTTGGACAGTTTCCGAGAGCGTTGAGGATCACAGGATCAAAGACCTGTGCGATATACTCGTACTGGTTGACAAACCGATCCGGTTTTCCGCCCCGGATGGTCTCCCGCAGATTTTGCTTTTTGGTCAGCATATAGATTCCTCCTTTGCGTTTATTTTTTCTTTATGTGCGGCTTTGCAGGCGCACTCTTTTTTATTCATTGGAACCGAGCCGGTAACCGATCTGAAGAATAACAGCTCCGATCAGGACAACGACAGCAGGTATGATCATAAAACCGATGCAGATGCCACGCTGAACAGATGCATCCGCAGCAGCGGGATCGATCGAGGCAGAGAAACCGCCGATACCGAGAGCCACGCTGATGAGAATACCGCGCATTACAATGCCGAACTTTACCGGGACCGTAAGCAGTCCCATAACAGTACCGGTCGTGTCAAATCCGGTCTTGCGTGAACTGTATCCTGCACAGATGGCGAAGAGTTCGGGGTCGCAGGCATTGGTCAGATTCATGGCAAAGAACATGATCGACATCAGAACAATGACCAGGATGGTGCTCCGGAAACACAGGTAAGCTGCAATCATCAAAAGGCCCATTGCCAGATAGCTCAGGAAGACCGTCCGTTTGGATCCCAGTTTTGCCACAAAGTATTTTGACACATACGAGGCAGCGATTCCCAACAGATTTGTCACAAAGATAAATGTGGCAAACAATCCTTCGTTATGTGAGATATACTGGAAGTAATAGATGGCAATACCATTCACCAGGAACAGGACCATATATTTGGTCGTTGTGGAAACGATCAGAGCGATCAGATGCGGATTGCACCGGATGGCTGCAAGGGCACTCACCTTCGGCGCAGAGCCCGGTCCTGCGTTTTTGGACTGGGCGGCAAGCCGTTTCATTTCCTCTTCACCGGTCTCCTCATATCCTTCGAACATTTTGAAGTGCGCAAAATAGGCAGCGGCCATGAATGCGGCAAAAACGAAAGCAGTTGCAGCGTAGGAATTCTTCTCACCGATCGCAGCGGCGAAACGTGCCACGACAAAGGGGCCGAGGTAGGAGTAGACAACGCTTCCCAGAGCAGTCCATACCATACGGATCGAGGAGAGAGACATCCGGTCTTCGGTCGTTTTTCCTGCTATATTGATCATGGAAAGGTTGGCAATATAGGGAAGATTCCATGCGATCCGGCTGGTGATCATGGCGATCGTCATCAGAACGATGCTTACTGTTTCATTACCGATCTTCAGAAATTCCAACGCATACAGGAAAGGTACCAGCCACGGAGTAAGTACCAGCCAGGAGCGGTAGCGTCCCCACTTGTGCGGGCGGATCTTGTTCATCCAGGCGCCGTACATGCACGAGAGAATCAGATCTACAACGGCTGAGATCGTTGTCATTACAGACACAACAGCAAGGGGGAACATTGCGATGTTGATGAAGAAATAGGAAGCGTAGAAAGTGTCAATGTTCGACATCATCGTGAAGCCGAAATCACCAATTCCGAAAAATGTTTTCAGACTGGTACTGAGCTTCTTTGGAGTTTTGTCATTGTTCATTTGTAATACCTCCCTCATTGAAAAACGGTTATGCTATAATAGTAAACGACAAATCGAAATGACATTCACCATTATTCGGATAACGATTGGTAAAATGAAACAGTTTTCTAAATATTTATCATAGGAAGAAAGCCGTTCATATCCAATAGCAAAGGCGCACAAGCATTTTACAGTTAAAAGAACACTTTTTTGTGCGCACTGTTCAACTCAGCCGGGGAGTCCTCCGCCTCTATAGGTGGTGGGTTATAGCAAATGATACTCAGGGGCGGGTGACAATCTCCGACTGAGTTAAAGCCTCCGGCGGATCGCAGCCGCGCTCAGTGGAAGGGGCTTTGCCCCGAGCGCTGCGCGGCAAGAACGCCAGAGGTGTGCTTGAATTCTCTGACCGGGACAGAGAGAAAGGTTTATGGTTCATTTATGAAGCTGAGCATGTGGATGATTGCGAACCGTCTTCCGGAGGAGCTGGAAAAGACATGTAAGATTTCCGAAAATGACCGGCCGGTGCTGCGAAGCGCGAGGCTCGCCTATGCAACAGACTGTGTATATGTGCATATGGATGGAGATGATGTTGTTTATACGGGGACGGAAAGCTCCATAAGACTTCATGGAATCAGCCTGCTGGAGGGATTTGAGATTCTGCAGAGTATTTTTGACGATTTCCGGGAATGGGAGGATTGTGTAAAAGCTGCACTTACAGAAAAAAACTATCAGAGGATGATCGATGTATCGGTTTGGATGATACAGAACCCGATGATTCTGCTGGACGGGAACCGTATCCTTCTGGGCATCAGCAAAGAACCGGAGCCAAATCAGATGGATGAGGAATGGAAATATCTACTGGAACACAGGCATTCTTCCGTGAAGATCGCCCGGACTCTCTATCTCGAATCCGAAGCGGGTGCTTCAGGCAGGATACGAAGAGTAAAAGAAAATCCAAAACTGAAGTATGGAGGAATTACCTGCGAGATCTGTGCGGAGAACCGCGAACTTGGACTGCTTACGATCCTGGAGAAGAACAGAAGCATCAACAAAGGGGATGAACAGCTGGCGAGGTATCTGTGTACGCTCCTGGAGAATTCGATGAGTGAGCAGGAAACATTATCCGGGCAGAACTATTTGTATAATCTGCTCTTTGGAGGAAGATGGAACGAAAAGGATCTTGCGCTGCAGCTGTCCTACCTGCAGTGGAAGGAAGAAGACCTGTATCAGATCGTGCTGATCGAACCGAAGGAGCACAGGAATGTAGAGGTATCTGTCAATCTTCTGGTACACGCCATGCGCCGGACGGTTCCCGGATGTGCAGTGCTTCGTCAGAATCCGTATGTGATTCTGATCTCAAACTGGGAGATCGCAGGAGATATTAATTTTCACAGCGCCGTGCGGGCATATACAAGTGAGAAAGATATCCGGCTTGGCTTCAGCCTTGCGCTCCCCGGGATACTCAGTCTTCCGTATCTGTTCCGGCAGGCAGATTATATGCTGCGCCGTACTCGCGCAGCGTCTGCAAATGAGGAAAACATCCTCTTTTTCCGGGACTGCGGTGTAATGTATCTGCTCGCTTCGCAGGACCCGGAAGATAAGATACATGCGATCCATCCGGGGGTGTATTACCTGTGGCAGCGTTATGGAGACGACGGAGATGAGCTTTACAGGACGCTTGAGATCTTTCTTGATACGGAACGATCCTATTCCCGTACCGCCGCGCTGCTTTATACGCATCGGAATACTGTATTGTACCGGATCCGCAAAGCAGAAGGAATTCTGAATGAAGATCTGAATGATGCACAGATAAGAGGATACATACGGCTTTCCATGCTGCTGCTGGAGGAAACAGGAAAGCAGAAAGACGAACGAAAAGGAACTTGACAAACATACCCCATGGGGGTATATTAGGCCTTGACATGAGATACCCCCATGGGGTATTTCTGCTTTGGGCGGAACAGTAGGGGATGGTTCTCTGCCCCAAATAAAACAGCATGTGTGCCTCTTCCGTGCGCATGCCGTCCGTTTGAGCAAAATCGCGTCTGCGGAAAAACATATGAGACACTCCGCCCGGAACGAGCACGGGTATAAAAGAAAGACAGGAAAGGATCGTGAAAGATGAGCGAACAATGCTGCTGCAGTGAGCATCATACAGAGCGTCATAAAGAACGTTCAGAAGAAGAACGAAAAGCGCTGATGCGTCGCCTGAGTATTATTGAAGGGCAGATCCGCGGCATCCGCGGAATGCTGGAAAAGGATATCTACTGTATCGATATCCTCACACAGGTAAGCGCTGCGAACTGCGCGCTGAACAGCTTTTCCAGGGAACTCCTCGCCAGTCATATGCGTTCCTGTGTCGCGGAGGATATCCGCGGAGGGAATGAGGAAAAGCTTGATGAGCTGCTGAAAGTGCTGCCAAAGCTTATGAAATGAGGCAGACGATCCTGTTTTGGAGAAAGAAGGGACTTGTAATAGTATGGACAAATATTCCGTTACGGGCATGAGCTGTGCAGCCTGTCAGGCAAGGGTCGAAAAAGCGGTCAATAAGGTTCCGGGGGTGACATCCTGCAGTGTCAGCCTTCTGACAAACTCCATGGGAGTGGAGGGGAGTGCTTCACCGGCGGATATTCTGAAAGCGGTGGAGGATGCCGGGTACGGGGCTGTATTGCGCAGCGGCACAGCGGATGAAAACTTGGCAGGTTCGTCAGGAAGTCTGAGCGCGAAGATCGCAGCCCAGGAGGACGCGCTGAAAGACCGGGAGACGCCTTTGCTGAAAAAGCGCCTCATTGCATCGGTTGGCTTTCTTCTGGTGCTGATGTATTTTTCAATGGGACATATGATGTGGGGCTGGCCGCTGCCCGCTTTCTTTAAGGATAATCACGTGGCAATGGGGCTTGTGCAGCTGCTGCTGTCCGGCTTCGTAATGGTGATCAATCAGAAGTTTTTTGTCAGTGGATTTAAGAGCCTGATCCACAGAGCCCCCAATATGGATACACTGATCGCACTGGGATCCTCCGCGGCATTTGGATACAGCACAGTGATGCTGTTCGCAATGACGCGTGCGCAGGCGGACGGGGATCATGGTGCGGTCATGAACTACATGATGGAGTTTTACTTTGAATCCGCTGCCATGATTCTGGCACTGATCACCGTCGGAAAGATGCTGGAAGCTTACTCAAAAGGAAAGACGACCAGTGCGCTGAAAAGCCTGATGAAGCTTGCCCCGGAGAGAGCCGTGCTGCTTCGTGACGGAAAAGAAGTGAGTGTTCCGGTTGATGAAGTCCGGAAGGGAGATATATTTGTTGTCCGCCCGGGTGAGAACATTCCGGTGGACGGTGTGGTACTCTCGGGAAACAGCGCGGTAAATGAGTCTGCGCTCACGGGCGAAAGCATTCCTGTTGACAAGGAGCCGGGGGATGCTGTTTCCTCCGCGACCGTCAATCAGTCCGGTTATCTGCAGTGCGAAGCGACCCGGGTAGGAGAAGATACTTCTCTGGCTAAGATCATCGCCATGGTAAGTGATGCAGCCGCTACAAAGGCACCTGTGGCAAAGCTGGCGGATACGATCTCGGGATATTTTGTCCCTGCCGTGATTCTGATCGCAGTCATCACGACAGTAATATGGCTTCTGGCCGGCAGACCGGCAGGTTTTGCGCTGGCCCGCGGCATCTGTGTGCTTGTGGTGAGCTGTCCGTGCGCATTAGGGCTGGCCACTCCGGTGGCGATCATGGTCGGCAACGGAATGGGAGCGAAAAACGGAATATTGTTTAAGACAGCCCAGTCGCTGCAGGAGACAGGAAATATCCAGATCATCGCGCTTGATAAGACCGGTACGATCACAAACGGAACTCCGGTCGTGACAGATGTGATCCCACTTGACGGAAACAGTAAGGAAGAACTTGTCCGGAAAGCAGCATCTCTGGAGGCAAAAAGCGAACACCCTCTTGCGAAGGCTGTTATGGCTTATGCGCAGGAAAAGGGAATCAGCCCGGAAGAAGTGACGGATTTTACGGCGCTCCCGGGAAACGGGCTGCAGGCAGAATACAGGGGCAGGTCTCTGTGCGGAGGCAGCTATGCCTTTATCGATGAACACTTTGGCGTCAGCTCCGAAGGACGGTCTTCCTATGAGCACCTGTCAGGGCAGGGAAAAACACCACTGTTTTTCGCAGAAGACCAGAAGGTGATCGGATTGATCGCCGTTGCGGATACCATGAAGAGCGACAGCCGGGAGGCTATAGAGCAGCTGAAAAATCTCGGAATCCATGTCGTAATGCTCACAGGAGATAATCCTCGTACGGCAAAAGCCATCGGGGATGCGGCAGGAGTGGATGAGGTGGCTGCCGGGGTGCTTCCAGACGGCAAGGAGACGATCATCCGTAAGCTTCAGAAGTACGGAAAAGTGGCAATGGTCGGGGACGGTATTAATGACGCGCCTGCACTTACGAGAGCGGATATCGGTATGGCGATCGGAGCGGGAACCGATGTGGCGATCGATGCTGCCGATGTAGTGCTGATGAAAAGTTCTCTGAAAGATGTTGCTGCTGCGGTCCGGCTGAGCCGGCAGACATATAAAAACATTCTGGAGAATCTTTTCTGGGCGCTGTTCTACAATACGCTGCTGATCCCTCTTGCAGCCGGAGCCTATGTGCATGCGTTCGGACTGACCATGGATCCGATGTTCGGCGCTGCAGCCATGAGTCTGTCCAGCTTCTGTGTAGTATCCAATGCACTGCGGCTGAATCTGTTTAAGGTCCATGATACCTCAAAGGACAGGAAAAAGAAAAACAGCCTGGAAACGGGCGTGCGTCTGCTGGAAACGCAGGAGCAGCCTGCTGATGATAAAAACACCAGGAACGATGACAAAACGGTGTCAGATGACGGCAATGCCGGGAAAGGAAAGAACAAAATGACAAAGACAATGAAAATTGAAGGCATGATGTGCGGACATTGTGAGGCAACTGTAAAGAAGGCTCTGGAAGCGGTAGAAGGAGTTGAAAGCGCTGCAGTTTCCCATCAGAACGGAACAGCTGTAGTCACCTGCGCGGAGAATGTTTCAGAAAGCGTGCTGAAGGAAGCGGTTGAGGCAAAAGATTACACCGTGACAGGAATCGAGTAAAGCACCGTATAGAGAAAACATTGTAAAATGGCCCGGATCTCACGTGAAAGTCCGGGCTTTTTTCGTTCGAAGAATTTTTGAAAAAAATTTTAAAAAAAGGTGTTGACAAAGTCTGGATCGAGTGTTAGATTATAGAAGCTGTCGCGAGGGACAGCAAAGCACATTGATAACTGAACAGTGAAACAACCTTGAAAGTTCTAAGATTATTCATTATTTTGGGAACTGACCATATTCAGTAAAACGAGGGTAATAA
>CACZZH010000002.1:7019-70930 GCA_902785635.1 uncultured Lachnospiraceae bacterium | reverse complement strand
CGGGATCCCGGTCCCGCTCTGTCTCTGCTGCGAGACAGCTGTCGGGGAACCGGCATCGTTTCGGCCTTCCGGAGCAGACCCGGACACATTCCGGTAAACATTCGATCCGATCACAATGACCGCTATTCCCAAAGCAACTGCCGCAATCAGCACCAGATAACGCAGATTATCCGACAACCACTCTTTGAACCACATGTTTCTTCACTCCCCTTCTGTCTTCTGCCGGCACGAAAGTCCTCCCTTTGTTACCGGTCCGAGTCCTTTACTGCGGATGCATCGAAAAACGCTGTGAAATAAGAAGGTGCATTCTCAAGGGTATATCCGTCCACAAAACGCCTCGTCTGCCGCATGTAGCCTTCTCCAAGTTCAAGGAAATCAGAATCAGCCCAAAGTCCGCAGAGATATACCAGGCCGTTTTCCAGCAGAAGATCCAGTTCATCTCCCGGATAACGCACTTCTCCTCCATAAGGATAGAACAGTATATTGGTATCGCCAACCAGTGTTCCTGCTTCATTCTTCCACTTAGTGATATCCGAGGTCAGCTGATCCAGTGTCATTTCATTCATATAACTATGGTCATAACCAGCACATGCGATCTTCCACCCCTCGCTTACCAGTGCCTGAGCGATCGCTTTCACGGTCTCCCGGCTCTCGCTGTTTGTCATCAAAGCCCCTTCTGCTACATCATATCCAAAGATTCCTTTGGAAGCAGATACAGAGACGATTCCTTTCGCACCTTTATAGGAGAAATCCGGATGCTCCTCAATAAAACTGTCCAGAATCGGGATCAGGTCATAGTCTCCTTTCAGATCATGTCCTTCACTGTCCGTAAACACAGCTTTTACCTTCCCGTTCTCGTCCAGCGCAAGCCTGGTCGCGATTCCATCTCCGTTGGTCACATCACTGTAGCTGAGATTGTCCTGGGAAATGATGATCGGTCTTCGTCCTGAAGGAAGTTTCAGCGTCTTCTGATCCATCATGGAGACTCCTCTTGAATCTGTTGAGATCGCTGCAATATCATCAATATTGATCAGCACATATCCATTCCTGTACAGATCCTCCAGAATCGCTTTGAATTCCTTCGTTGTGACCATAGAACCGGCGTATATCGGAGCACGGTCATCTCCATCGAAGGCGCGAAGCGTATCTTCAATCAGAACCGGGAAACAAAGATGCGTATAATCTCCGGTGTAAGTGACCATGGAATCCATTGCTTCCTGATATTCCCGGATCATCTCATCAATGCGCTCAGCAGTCAGATCTGTTTTCTCCAACCGCTCCAGATAGGAGATCGCATCTTCATATCTGTAGGTAGCAGCCAGCGCTTCTGCCTGGGAGACCTGCTCCTGAAACTGCTCTTCCTCCTGCTGCGCCGCCTCTCTTTCCTCCCGCTCTGCCTTCATACGGGGGGTCTCCACAGGTTCATTGTTTTCATAAAGGCCGACGGTTCCGATACTCTCGGCGATCTGATAATTCAGGGTTGCTCTGCTGCAGCCGCTGCAGCCTGCCATGACTGCCAGCGCTGCAATAATGCAATTCCATATTGATCTGCGCATAGATTTATGAATCCCCCATTGCTACGATTTCACTCCAGTCACTGTGCACTTTTTTCTTCTGAACCGTCCGAATACTGCGGATCCGGATCCTCCATCTTTTCCCTTTGTCCAGTCCGGTAAGCTTAAAGGAACGAAGCTTCCCTTTTTCAACCGTCACACGTCTGGCGCTGTGTCCGAAAACATTTTTCGTCGTATACTGAATCTCAAAAGCTTCCGGTGCTTTCCTCGCTCTCCAGCGCACACGCACATCCGATTTCCTGCTGTCTGCATTCACGACCTTTATTTCAAGGATCTTCGGAGCAGGAGGAACGACTACTGCCTCCACCCTGATCTGCTGTGCCTTATAGTTTTTTCCGGAAGCCGCATCGATCGTGATGAAAGCCCGGCCGTACTTTAATGCTTTCAGCCTGCTCCCTTTTACTTTAAGTACATTCCGGTCAGAAGACTTCATGGTGATCTTTCCCTGCTGTCCTACATCCACATCCTCCGGCTTGCCGCTGAAGGGGATACGCAGCAGAGCGGTATCCAGTTTCTGCTGCGCTTTTCGGATCCGGAAAAGAATTCTTGAAGTTCCGCTGTAATCCCCAATTCCGGTCACGATCACAGCTGCATGGCTTCCCGCATTGATATTTTTTTCATATGCCACGGTGTAATCCCGGTTCTTTACAAGCTCCTTTCCGTCGTAAAGCACCGTGACCTTCGGCTTCTTCGCCTTTCCGGAATAAGTAAATTCCGTTTTAGAGATGGAAATATCGCATTCCGAATCACTGATCTTTCTGCTGTGAAGTGCAGATGCCTTGTTGGACCAGTAGGTCACTTCCTTTGGTTCCGAAGCGGACCGGAGCTGATAATAATAGGTGATCCCTTTTTTTGCTGTCGAATCCAAATATTTTCCGCTTCCCGGAGCGGACGCCTTCCCGATCTTTTTATACACACCGTATTCCGAATCCGACCGATAGATCAGATAGGTCTTGCCTGTGTACACCTGCCAGCTTAAGGATATTCCTTTATCATCGACCGACTCGGCACTCAGCCTTGCGCTCAGGGCACCGTATTCCGGCCAGTATATATTTTTAGCATATCCGCCTCTCTGGGAAGAGCGATATGCTTTATTAGCGGGACGCTCAAACTGGTAGCAGAAAGTATAGGCAGCCGAGTATGCCCCATCCGCATCATTAGACACATTTTTGATGCTGTTATAGGTTGACGGGTAGATATTCTCCAGTTCATATTCCATAAACCGGAGCTGTGCCGTAAGTGACCCCCGGTCCAGCCCTCTGGATGAACAGAAATTGAAAAGCGCACTCTTCCTTGAACCCAGCCACTGACAGATTCCATAGGAAGATCCACTGCTGTCCCAGACGGTCGTTGAAAAATTGGATTCCGCGTAAATGTTCGCCATAATGCCGCTGGCTGCCGCCGGACTCAGCTTCATATCGCTGATCATGTATGCAAATGCTTCCTGTTCGTTTGTATAATTGCGTGCCGCCCGGGCTGGTACAGACTGCAGAAAAAGTACGCACAGCAGCAGGCCAAGCAGTCCTGTTATTCTATACTTATTCATAAAACCTCCGGATTCTGTCTAATGCTTCGATCGTATTATCCCGGCTTCCGAAAGCAGTAAGCCGGAAATACCCTTCACCGCTCGGGCCAAACCCGCTTCCCGGCGTACCGATCACATTTGCATCCTCCAGCAGACGGTCAAAAAACTCCCATGAGGAAAGACCATCCGGAGTTTTCATCCAGATATAGGGAGCATTCACACCCCCGTATACAGTAAATCCGGTCTTTTTAAGGCTTTCCCGTATGATCCGGGCATTTTCCATATAAAAAGCGACCTGTGCGCGGATCTGCTCCTGCCCCTGCTGCGTATATACCGCTTCCCCCGCTCTCTGTACAATGTACGGAGCACCGTTGTATTTTGTCCCGTGACGTCTTGCCCACAGGGAATGGACCATTACATCTCCGCTTTTCAGATCCTTCGGGATGACCACAAATCCGAGTCTCGTCCCGGTGAAACCTGCATTTTTCGAGAAAGAACGCAGCTCGATGGCACAGGTACGCGCTCCTTCGCACTCATAGATGGAATGCGGAATGTTTTCTTCACAGATATATGCCTCATATGCAGCATCATAGATGATCACCGCCCCGATCCGGTTGGCATAATCTACCCACACCTGCAGCTGATCCTTTGTAAGAGCGGATCCGGTCGGATTATTCGGAAAACAAAGATAGATCAGATCCGGTTCTTTTTCGGGAAGCTCCGGGCAGAAGCCGTTTTCTTCGGTACAGGGCATATAGATCACTCTGCTCCAGGTTCCCTTTTCTGCATCGTATGTTCCGGTCCTTCCAGCCATCACGTTGGAATCCACATATACAGGATAGACCGGATCACATACGGCGATCTGTGCATCTGCACTGAAAAGTTCCTGAATATTTGCGGAATCTCCTTTTGCACCGTCTGAAATAAAGATCTCATCCGGTGCTATTTCACATCCGCGTTTCCGGTAATCCCACCCGGCGATCACATCACGGAGGAATGCATATCCCAGATCCGGAGCATATCCGCGGAAAGTCTCCGCATGTCCCATCTCATCAACTGCTCTGTGCAGCGCATCGATCACTGCCGGAACAAGAGGCTGTGTAACATCACCAATTCCAAGACTGATCACCGTCCGGTCCGGATGAGCCGCCCTGTATGCTCCTGCTTTTTTCCCGATCGTGGAAAAAAGATAACTTCCCGGAAGCTTCAGATAATCCTGATTAAGACGAAACATGACAAAACTCCTTCTAATAAAACTGCATTTTGAAGAAATAAAAATATATGAGAAGCCGGCGCTTCCACAAGATACGCTCGCGAAAACGTTTCCAACGTTTTGCTCGTATTATCCCACATTCCCGTGTAAACGTCCAGTGTATCAGGGAATCTCGATCTCCCCTTCAAATACCGTGACTGCTGGTCCTGTCATATAAATACAGTTATTTTCACGGTTCCATTCAATTTCAAGATCACCGCCGGTAAGGTGGACCGTGATCCTGCGGTCTGTCAGACCGCTGCGAACCATGGCGGCTGTCACTGCGCACGCACCGGTGCCGCACGCCAGCGTTTCCCCTGAACCGCGCTCCCACACACGCATACGTACTTCATTATCGCTTTCTATCGATACGAATTCGGTATTGACCCCCTCCGGAAAACGCGGATCCTTTTCCATGACAGGTCCGATCTTTTCCAGGTCCAGTTTCCGGGGATCTTCGCAAAGGACCACCAGATGAGGGTTTCCCATCGAAACACAGGTCGCCTTCCAGCATCTCCCTGCTGCTTCCCAGTCAGCGTTCACGACTTCCGGGGTGTCTGCCGTTACGGGGATGCTTTCCGCCTCAAAAGCCGGTGCTCCCATATCGACACGCACCGATCTGACCTTTCCGTCAGCAACATTCAGCTGCAGCGTGCGGATTCCGGCGTCAGACATCACTGTGATCTCCTTTTTATCCGTCATCCCATGATCATACACATATTTTCCTACACAGCGGATCCCGTTTCCGCACATTTTTGCACGGGAACCGTCCGCATTATAAATCTCCATGCAAAAATCCGCTTCCTCCGACGGTTTTATGAGGATCAGACCATCCGAGCCGATTCCGAAATGCCGGTCACTGACAAACACCGAGACTTTTCCGGGATCCCTGACAGTTTCCTCAAAACAGTTCACGTAGATATAATCATTTCCTATTCCCTGCATTTTTGTAAATCTCAAAGCAGTATCCCTCCCGTTCATATTATTGCCATCCGGCATTTTCCGCGCAGCTTAAGACAGTGCTGCCGCGCAGCCGCAGTCACCTCTTCAGAAGGCTCAGAATCATCGATGCCGTCTCCGGCAGATTCGTTCCGTTTTCCATGCTGGTCTTCTGCAGATAGCGGTGTGCTTCCTCCTCAGAGATCCCCCTGCGCTCCATCAGCAGTGTCTTTGCCTGTTCGATCAGCTGCCTTTCCTCCGGGCTGCGCTGCCGGATCACAGTTCTTTTTCGCTGCGGGATCCGTTCGCTGCGGCCAAGCACGGTTTTCTCCAGCATATCTGCAAGGACCTGTGCCTGAAGCGGGAGCTGAAGAGCCTTCACCCCGCTTGGAATTCCTTCTTCGATCACTCTTTCCGAAGCCAGAAGGATCATCTCAAAACGGCCTTCCAGCATCCCGTAAAGGTGGTCATACAGCATATCCTTTAACCGATACCCGCATACGACGATCCCGTCTCCCAGACGATCCGCTGCCTGCAGCACCGCGGCACCGCTGGTACACACTGCGAATACGCTGCAGCCTGCCCGAAGTGCGATCCGCCGTATCCTGTCTGCATCTTCCTCCCGGAAAAATGCAATGATTACCTTATCCATATCGTCATGACTCGCTCACGGGTATTCTGATCAAAACCTGGACAGATACTGTTCGATCTCCCACTCAGACACCTGCATCTGATAAGTCTTCCATTCCTCTTCCTTCTGTGCGATCAGTTTGCCGCAGATATGCTCTCCCAGTACTTCCTTCATCAGCGCATCCTCTTTCAGACAGGATACCGCTTCTGCCAGGGTCATGGGAAGACGCTGGATTCCCCGCTCGCGGCGTTCCTCTTCCTTCATGGATGCCATGTTCTCTTCTACCGCTGCGGGCGGATCGATTCTCCGGCGGATTCCATCCATGCCTGCCTCCAGGCACATAGCGAGAGCAAGATACGGATTCGCCGCTGAATCGGGACTGCGCAGTTCAATGCGGGTGTTAAAGCCCCTTGTTGCAGGAATCCTTATCAGCATGCTCCGGTTCCTGGAAGACCATGCAATATACTGCGGAGCTTCATACCCCGACGCCAGACGTTTATAGGAATTGATGATTGGATTAGCAATAGCAGTGATAGCGGGAATGTGCTTCATGATCCCGCCGATAAACCAGTAGGCTTCACGGGAGAGACCGTTCGGGTCCTCCGCGTTTTCAAACAGATTCACGCCGTCCTTCACGACGGAGATATTGATATGCATACCGGATCCGTGCACCCCGCTTTTCGGCTTCGGCATAAAAGTGGCGCAAAGTCCATGGCGCTTCGCAACTGTACGCGCTGCCAGGCGGAAGGTCGTGATCATGTCTGCCGCATACAGGGCTTCACTGTAATGCAGATCGATCTCATGCTGCCCGGGGGCATACTCATGATGGGATGCATCCACCTGATAACCCATCTCCTCCATCGTCATGATCATATCCCTGCGGGCATTCTCCCCCAGATCAGCGGGTGCCACATCAAAATACCCTGCTTCCTCATGAGTCAGTGTAGTCGGACGTCCGCTGTCATCCAGATGATACAGGAAGAACTCACATTCCGGACCGATCAGGAACGCGCATCCCTCATCACGGCCGCGCTGAAGAACGTTCTTCAGGATCCGGCGGGAATCCCCCTCAAACGGTCTGCCGTCCGGATAATAAATATCACACAGGAAACGGGCTACTCTTCCCTGCTGGGGCCGCCACGGAAAAATGGCAAATGTATCCAGATCCGGATAGAGATACAGGTCGGATTCCTCCACGCCCACAAATCCCTCGATCGCAGAGCCGTCAAATGAGATCCGGTTATTTAAGGCCTTTTCCAGAAGACTGACAGTGACTGCCACATTTTTGAGCACCCCGAACATATCTATGAACTGCAGCCGGATGAATTCCACATTTTCTTCCTGCGCGATCCGGAAAATATCCTCTTTTGTATATCTGCCCATATTTTCCTCCCATCCGGCGCTTTCAATTTCTGCCGGTCTTTTCTTTCAGTGTTTCCCGTGCTGCAAACAGGACCCGTTCGCTCCGGGGACCTGCCTTGTCCGTGGAATAGCCGTCCCAAATGCCCATACATTCCAGTCCGGCTCTGCCGAGGAGTTCCTTAATGCGGCTGATCTCATAGCCCTTCTGATAATGCGTCTCGCTGAAGCGTTCATACCGCCCGTCCCCGCCGCGTACAAAAAGGGTCAGATCATATTCGTTGATCTTCTCATCCTCAAACCAGCTGTTCTCCCAGATGTAACTGCAATCCTCCCGGTTTTCCGCAAATACGGCATCCCCCAGCAGATTTCGGTATTTCCAGAGTGTGTTCATATCAAAGAAGAACCATCCGCCGGGATCCAGATAATTGCATACCAGGCGGAACACGGTGAAAAGATCCTCCTCGTCTGTAACGTAGTTCAGACTGTCGCACACACTCACTACGGCCCGGACTGTTCCATACAGTTCAAATTCGCGCATATCCTGCTGCAGATACAGAATCCCGTCCCTTCCTTTTTCGGAAGCGATCTGGAGCATGTCGGGGGAACTGTCCACACCGATCATATCGTATCCGCTGCCGGCCAGCAGCCGGGTCATTGCCCCGGTCCCGCAGCCCAGATCCAGCACAAGGCCGTCCCCGATCCCCTGTTCTTTCAAAAGCCGGGTCAGACACCTGCCCCATTCTTCATACGGCACATCATCCATAAAGGTGTCATAGACCCGGGCAAAGCTTTCATACATACCCATACAGGATCACCATACCTGTCCCAGAATTCCGTAAGAAACAACGCACATGATCACTGTAGCGATAAGTATCCCCAGCAGAATGGCCGGTACGGCTTTCCGGTTTTTGATCCCGAGCAGGGCCGCGATCAATGATCCCGTCCAGGCTCCGGTACCGGGCAGCGGAATTCCCACAAACAGCATCAGTCCGATGAATTCTCCCTTCTGAATCCTCTCGCTTTTTCCCATGGCACGCCGCTCAAGAGCGGTCACCATTCCGCCAAAAAGCTTTGTCTTTTTCATTGCCGCAAAGATCTTTGTGATCAGAAGCAGGATAAACGGGACCGGTATAATGTTGCCGATTATGCAGATCGGGATCGCTGTCCACATATCTACATGAAGCAGAGAAGCCACGATCAGTCCCCCTCGAAGTTCCAGGATCGGAATCATGGAGACAAGAAAGATCACCAGTTCCGCACTCATCTTATCGCCCAGATTCTGGGCAAACCATTGTGCCAGTGTATTGGTCATAACAGTATCATTCCTTCCAGAAAACGGATCAGAGCATCCATCTCCTCATCTGTACCGATGGTGATCCGCAGATAATTGTCGATCCTTGGCTGACGGAAATAACGCACGTAAATGCCCTCTTCTTTCAGCGCTTCAAACAATTTCACCGCCGGAATCTCCGGATGCGTCACGAACAGGAAATTCGCAGACGAGTCCGCAAATATGAATCCCAGTGAACGCAGACGGGCGCTGACGCGTTCCCTCGTGCGGACGATCTTTCCGACAGTCTCCTGAAAATACTTCCGGTCACGCGCAGATGCCGCGCCGGCTATGAGCGCAGCGGTGTTCAATGTATAGGAATTGATCGAGTACTTCACATCCGTCAGATACCGGATCAGTTCCGGGGACGCAAATGCAGCGCCGATCCGCATTCCTGCAAGAGAACGGGACTTTGAAAAGGTCTGAATGACCACCAGGTTCTCATACTCATCAAGGAACCGCAGAGCGCTCTCCCCGCCAAAATCAATATAAGCTTCATCCACGATCACGATCGAATCGCGGTTTGCATCCAGAATCTCCCGGATCGTTCCCAGGTCCAGAATCTGCCCGGTGGGAGCATTCGGGTTCGCAAAGATCACTCCGCCGTTCGGCACGGCATAGTCCCTGCTCTGAATACAGAAATGCTCATCCAGAGGGACCTTCCTGTATGGGATCCGCAGAACCTCTGCCCACACTTCATAGAAATTGTAGGTAATATCCGGAAACAGCACCGGCTGCTCTCCGTCAAAAAAGGTCATAAAACACATGGCCAGCACATCATCGGATCCTACTCCGGTGAAGACCTGCTCCGGACGGAGGTGGTACTCATGTGCCAGAGCATCATTCAGTATCTGACACGTAGGATCCGGATATCTGCGCAGCATGGAGACATCCATTTCTTTAAGCGCCTTATCTACCTTCGGTGAAGGCGGATATGGATTCTCGTTTGTATTCAGCTTGATGATTCCCGGTCTTTTGGGCTGCTCGCCCGGTGTATACGGAGTCACCTGGCGGATATTTTTCATCCATCCCTTCATTGAAGTTCTCCTTTCAGCCCGCCTCCTGCATGGAGGCCAGTTTTGCAGCCTGATCAGCCGCTATGCAGCTGTCAATGATCTCCCCGAGATCGCCGTCCAGTACTTTTTCCAGACGGTACAGAGTGAGATTGATCCTGTGATCCGTCACTCTGCCCTGGGGAAAATTATAGGTCCGGATCTTCTCGGACCGGTCTCCTGTGCCGACCTGAGATCTCCGTTCCTGTGCCTGCGCATCATGAGCTTTCTGCATTTCCAGATCATACAGCTTTGCGCGCAGTACCTTCAGGGCTTTATCCTTATTTTTCAGCTGGGATTTCTCATCCTGGCAGGAGATCACGATTCCGGTCGGGATGTGGGTAAGGCGGACAGCGGAATCCGTCGTATTGACGCACTGCCCTCCGTTTCCGGAAGCACGGAATACATCAAACTTACAGTCATTCAGATCCAGCTTCACATCCACCTCTTCCGCCTCCGGCATGATCGCGACTGTGACAGTGGATGTGTGGATCCTGCCGCCGGATTCTGTTTCAGGGACCCGCTGGACGCGATGCACGCCGGATTCATATTTCAGTCTGGAGTACGCGCCGCGCCCTGTGATCATAAAACTGACATATTTCATTCCGCCGATGCCGATCTCTTCGAAATCCATCGTCTCCACTTTCCAGCGCTGGCTCTCAGCATAGTGAACATACATCCGATAGATCTCCGCAGCAAACAGCGCTGCTTCATCTCCGCCGGCGCCGGCACGGATCTCCACGATCACATTCTTATCATCATTCGGATCTTTCGGAAGAAGGAGGATCTGAAGCTGCTTTTCCAGCTGCGCTCCCTCATCCTTTGCACTTTGAAGTTCCTCCTTGAGCATTTCACGCATCTCGGGATCGGATTCCTCCTCCAGAAGGGAAAGACTGTCTTCGACAGTCTCCCGGCATTTGCGGTATGCCCGGTAGGTATCCGCTACTGGCGCCAGCTCTCCCTGTTCCTTCATCAGTTTCTGGAAACGTGCGGTATCCGCGATCACCTCCGGTTCGCCCAGCATCCGGAGGATCTCCTCCTGCCGGATCAGCATGCCGTCCAATCGGTCAAATATATTCATAAACGGATCAATTCCTTTCCTGATATTTCCTTTCAAGCCTGGCCTGCACAACACGGTCGTGCCCTGCCAGATCCCGGCAGACGCGAATCCCGGAAAACCCTCTTCGTTCAAGCATTCCGGACACAGCCTCCGCCTGGTCAGAGCCGATCTCCAGCAGCAGTCCGCCGCCATTCACAAGATGCTGCGGGGCTTCCAGAATGATACGTCTGTAAAAATCCAGTCCGTCCTCGCCTCCGTCCAGTGCCGTCCGGGGATCGTGCAGACGCACTTCCGGGGCAAGATCTTCAATATCTTTTCGCGGAATATAGGGCGGATTGGATACGATCATGCAGTACCGCCCCGGAAGATTTGTAAACAGGTCACTCTGAATGAAATGAGCATCCGCTCCGGATGCGGCAGCATTCTCCCTGGCAACGCAGAGTGCTTTCTCAGAGATATCCGAAGCGCTCACTGCCGCATAGTTCTGCCGCAGAGACAGACATATGGCAATACATCCGGAACCGGTACACAGATCAAGGACCTGCCTTGTCATATCTGTTTCCTGCGCTTTCCGGCAGCGGTCAAGAAAGTCCAGCGCTTCCTCCACCAGAATTTCCGTTTCCGGCCGTGGAATCAGTACATCCTCCGTGACACGAAAACAGAGCCCGCCAAACCAGGCCTTCCCAAGGATATGCTGGAGCGGGATCCTGCTTTTCCGGCGCTGCACAAGCTCCTCATATGTGCACAGTGCCGCCGGATCCGCCTGCTCCTGCATGGAAAGCAGGTACTCGCTGCGGGATATCCCGAAAACATTTTCCATCAGGTACCAGGCATCTGCGCGCGCATCTTCGATCCCTGCCTCGAGAAGGACCCGCTCTCCATAATGCAGTATCTCACGAAAGGTCATAGTGGGCTCCGAAATTCTCATTCAGATATTTTTTCCAGTCGAAGACCGCCTCCACGGAAGCAATTCCTACTTCGATCTGTGAATCATCCGGTTCGATCGTGGTGAGCCGCTGAAGTGCCAGACCCGGCCTGCTCAGCAGATTGACCACCGGATTGTCATATTTTCCCGCAAGGCGGATAAATTCATAGGAAACACCGGCGATCACCGGTATCAGCAGAAGACGGATCACGATCCGCAGCCACGGGGAGCTCACACGGATAAACAGGAAAAAGATGACACTGACGATCATTACGATCAGAAGGAAAGATGTGCCGCAGCGCTTATGCTGACGGGAGCTTTTCCTGACATTTTCCACATTCAGCTCCATCCCGTGCTCGATACAGTTGATACATTTATGTTCCGCTCCATGGTACATGAAAGTCCTCTGGATCTCCTTCATGCGGGAGATCAGGAACATGTACCCAAGAAAAATGGCCATTCGAAGGCACGCTTCCGACACCGAGATCAGGATCTCAGAGGAAGTGACCAGCCGGAGCGCCCTGGAAAGAAAATACGGAAGCATCATGAACAGTGCTACGGACATCACCACAGAAAATGCCACGGTAGCGCCCATCAGAAGTTTATTCTCACCGGTCTCCTTCTCCCCCGGCGTCTCCGAGGACACACGTCCGGCAAGCTTTTCCCTTTCTGCAGCTGCCTTTTCCTCCTGCTGCCGCAGAAGATCATCTGCCTCGGCTGCTTTTCCTGCACTTTTCAGCCTGGCTGCTTTTTTTTCGGCTTTTTTACGTTCATCTTTCAGCCGCTCTTCCAGCTCTTCCGGTGTTTCCTCTGCAAAGAACTCTGCGGAATACATCAGAGAAGTCATTCCCAGTACCAGGGAATCAATGAAATTGAAGACTCCGCGGATGATCGGGATCTTAGCAACCTTTGCCGCCGGAACGATGCTGTGATATATATCTGATTTAACAGCGATCTTTCCGTCCACTGTGCGAACGGCGACTGCGTATTTTTCCCCATTACGCATCATTACGCCTTCCATCACAGCCTGACCGCCGATATTTGAGTATCTCATTTTACATTCTTTCATAATACCAGCTTTCTACACGATGAAGACAAGTTTGTTGCTGCGCGCGTATCCCATGACTGAAGTCACGGGTATTGCGCGATGAAGAATAAAACAGGTTGAGACTGAAGCAGCCTCAACCCATTGCCTGTAACGCTTATTTCGATGCAATACCGTACTTCCTGTTGAACTTATCAATACGGCCGCGGGCTGCAGTTGCTTTCTGCTGGCCGGTATAGAAGGAATGGCACTTGGAGCAGACCTCGACGTGGATCTCCTTCTTTGTGGAACCTGTAACAAAGGTATTTCCGCAGTTGCAGGTTACGGTTGCCTGGTAATAATTGGGATGGATTCCGTCTTTCATGATATACACCTCTTCTAAATAATTTGTGAACTGCTTGCAGCGACCCCCGCTGCCGATTTCCGGTCGATGAAACATTCTCTTCTCTCTGATGAATCAAGCATTCCCGGACTAACCCTGCAAGTCCCTGCAGTTTTCGCTGGCGGCTTTCTGAAAGACCGTACCTTTCGCCTGAGCCGCAACAGCGTGATTATAACATGAGCTTTGCGCCAATGCAAGCAAAAACTGTTTTCTACACATACCTCTGCCGGCGGATCTTGGCGACCAGTTCCGCATTGTCCCGTGTGTGCACGAACGTATTCAGGATATTCTCCACAGCTTCCTCACTCTTCATCCCGTTCAAAGCCTTACGCATGATGAACATTGCTTCCTGTTCCTCCGGAGTGAGAAGCAGATCCTCTCTCCGGGTACTGGATTTCTGAATATCGATAGCGGGGAAAATTCTTCTCTCTGAAAGTTTGCGGTCGAGGACCAGTTCCATATTGCCGGTACCCTTAAACTCCTCATATACCACATCATCCATCTTGCTTCCGGTATCTACCAGTGCCGTCGCAAGAATCGTAAGGCTGCCTCCCTCACGCATTTTCCGTGCTGCGCCGAAAAACCGCTTGGGCATATGCAGCGCCGCCGGATCCAGGCCGCCGGACAGTGTACGTCCGCTGGGTGGTACCGTCAGATTGTAAGCTCTTGCAAGACGGGTGATGGAATCAAGCAGGATCGTTACATCCTTTCCGTATTCCACCAGCCTCTTTGCCCGCTCAATGCCCATCTCCGAAACACGCTTATGATGTTCCGGAAGTTCATCGAATGTGGAATAGATCACTTCAACATTATTCCCGACAATGGCCTCCCGGATGTCGGTGACCTCTTCAGGGCGCTCATCGATCAGCAGAATCAGCAGATGCATATCTTTCTCATTCTGCAGAATCGACCGTGCCACATCCTTCAGGAGGGTCGTCTTTCCTGCCTTTGGAGGTGAAACGATCATTCCACGCTGCCCTTTTCCGATAGGTGAAAACAGATCGACCACTCTCGAAGCGATCTCTCTGGAGCTTCGTTCCATCCTCATTCTCTGATACGGAAAGACAGGCGTCATATCCTCAAAATTGTAACGTTTCTGTGCTTCCGAAGGGGTAAAGCCGTTTATCGTCTTCAGATAGAGAAGTGCGCTGAACTTTTCCTGCTGGGCACGGATCCTTGTATTTCCGCAGACGATATCCCCAGTCTTCAGTCCGAACCGGCGGATCTGGGAAGGAGCGACATAAACGTCGTTCTCTCCCGGAAGGTAGTTGTCGCTCCGGATAAATCCGTATCCTTCCGCAAGCACCTCCAGCACACCGCTTACCTCCATACCGCTGTCAAGTGAAGACAGATCCATAGGCGGCCGGTCAAAGTTTTCCGGGCGGGCAGCTTCTCTTCTCTGAGGTGTTTCTTCGCGGGATACTTCACGTCTTGACGCTGCATCTTCACGGGAGATCTCATTCCTTGGCACTGTTTCTTCACGGGAGATCTCACGCCTTGGCGCTGCTTCTTCACGGGAGATCTCACGTCTCGGCGCTGCTTCTTCACGGGAGATCTCACGCCTCGGTGCTGAATCCTCGCGTGAGATCTCACGCCTCGGTACTGAATCCTCACGGGAGATCTCACGCCTCGGTGCTGAATCCTCACGGCGTACACCGGAAGGTCTCCTCACAGCCTCACGTCGTGCAGATCCCGCCTCCTGTGCGGAAGCTCTGCGGGCTGCCGGCGATACTTCCTGTGCGGGAACTCTGCGGCCTGCCGACGATGCTTCCTGTGCAGGAACTCTGCGGCCTGCCGGTGATGTTTCCTGTGCACGGGTTCTGCGCTGTACGGATCCTGTTTCCTGTGCCGGAGCTCTGCGCTGCGCCGGTGCAGTCTCCTGTGCGGAAGCCGGTTCTTGTGCCGGAGCTCTGCGCTGCGCTTGTGCAGCCTCCCGTGCGGGAGCCGTTTCCTGTGCGGGAGCTGTCTGCGCCGCCGAAACTTTCGTTTCCTGCCCGCCAGATCCACTCTCCTCCTCTGCAAGAAGCGAATCGATCACATCTTTCTTTTTCATTGTCGACAGATGCCGGATTCCTCGCGCTTTTGCAAGTTCCTTCAAAGCAACCAGCGACATTGCTTCGTATTTTTCTCTCATATAATTGTTATTCCTCGGTTCATGAAAATTTTCCGGACCAGACGAAACAGGCATTACACCTCCGGTCCCGACGCTTTCAGACAGGCTCAATGAAGTAAAATGTCAAGACTTGCCCGCCCTTTGCGACGGGCGTCTCACACTGTGATATAGAATATCATTCCTCGCACTCTTTGGCAAGTCAGAGTTCCCATGGCATCTTTATATCTGTCTCCGACCCGGCAAATTCAAGCTCATTTCCCGCCAGCCGTGCAATATCCATCAATTCGGAGAGAGGCATCTCAAGAAATGCAGACAACTCCTCTGGCGTCACCTTACGTCCCAGTTCCTCCATCAAGGACTGCATCGCCTCGTCCAGACGCTGTACCTTCCGAAGAGCAGCTCCGCCGGCGTCTTCCATGGCCTTATGTTCCCGGATCACCTTCTCCAGATACTGATTGATCTCATTAAAGAGCTTTGTGCGATATGCGGCAAGACTGTCCAGCGGCGTAAGAGCATCCAGTGCCATCATCAGGCCTACACTTCCCTCCTGGATCAGATCCTCCGCGGGGAGACCCTCCTCCTCATACTCTGCAGCCAGGGAACATACGGTCTGCAGGTATAGCTGTGCAAGCTGCTCCCTTGCCGCAGCATCCCCGGCAACAACATTATGAAAAAGCTGCAGCTCCTGTGCAGCCTGCGGTGCCCTGGTTTCTTCCACTTCCTGCAGGAAACGCTCCAGCGCGCTCTCCCGCTCTTCGTCCGGTTCCCCATTCAGCTCCCCTGGTGTTTCCTCTGACTGGTCCGTGACTTCGATATGCTGTTCCTCCAGATAATTGCAGACCATATCCAGCTGCTCATCCGTGAGCCCTGCATGTGCAAAAAACGCTTCCACCTCACTCCGCGGGATCCGTCTTCCCTGCAAAGCAGCTTTTTCACGAATCTCGCTGAGCATTTCCCGAAAAATTATTTTCTGATCCATAATCCAATTCTTTCCTGTCCCACGGGAGATCCATCTTTATTTCCCATGATACAAAACTGCCACACCGGCTGCGCAATTAATGCGCAGCGAATGCGGCAGCACAGAGATCTTTCATCTCGTCTTAAAATTCCTGTTTTTCCATGTATCGCATATATTTTACGACCATCAGTGCGATCTTGAATGTAATGGCATCCTCAAATACCCTCAGATCCAGACCTGTGGACTTCTGGAGCTTATCCAGACGGTACACGAGCGTATTGCGGTGGATATACAGCTGGCGGGATGTCTCCGATACATTCAGATTGTTGTCGAAAAACTTATTGATGGTGATCAGCGTCTCGTCGTCAAAATCATCCGGGGACTTGTTCTCAAAGATCTCACGGATAAACATTTTGCACAGAGGAATGGGCAGCTGGTAGATCAGACGTCCGATTCCCAGAGAACTGTATGCGATCACCTTGCTTTCGCTGAAGAAGATCTTTCCGACATCCAGCGCCATCCTGGCTTCTTTGTAGGATCTTGAAACATCCTTGATCTCATCCACGATCGTGCCGTATGCGATCACTGCACTGCTTCTCTTATCCTCAGGAAGCACATCCAGAATCGCACTGCCCAGGGCATCCATCTGCGGATAGAACTCATGATCCTCCAGTTCTTTCACAATGATAATGCTCTTTTCATCCACTGCCGTGATGAAATCATTGTTTTTTGTACCAAACAGAGACCGCACCAGCTCCAGACAGCTGTGTTCCTTTTCATGGCTTACTTCCAGGATAAACACAACTCTTCTTGCTTCCGCCGCGATATGAAGTTTCTTGGCCCGGTTGTAGATATCCACCAGAAGGAGGTTATCCAGAAGAAGGTTCTTAATGAAATTATCCTTGTCAAACCTTTCCTTGTAGGCAACGAGGAGCGTCTGAATCTGGAACGCTGCCATCTTCCCGATCATGTAAACGTCGTCACTGTTGCCGTTAACGATCAGAATATACTCCAGCTGACTGTCATCGAGGACTTTAAAAAACTGATACCCGGAGATCACCTGAGAGTCCGCCGGAGAACTGACAAAACTCAAAACCGTATCCCGGAAGCTTTCTGCGCCGTCAAATGTGGCAGCCAGGAGGATACCCTCTGTATCCATAACGCATAGATCCACTCTGCTGATCGCCTTCAAACCTTCCAAAGTAGACTGTAAAACCTGATTCGAAATCACAGCGAAATCCTCCTTCTCTGTTCAGCAAAACAAATTATAGCACTATTGTAATATACCTTTCAGGAAAAATCAATCGCTTTTGTGAATTCTGACCAAAAATCCGGCTATTATACCTCGAACAGCAAATCTCCGTAAGAAGGCATCGGCCACATACTTTTATCAACGATCATTTCAAGTGCATCCACCGGCCGGCGAAGCGATTCCATTGCAGGAACCACACTTCTCCTGTAGTATTCCGCCTGCGCCTTTGCACCCTCTATACAGGATGCCTGCTCCTCCACAGCCTTCAGCGCATCCAGAGCATCGCTGGTCTTTTCCAGCAGTTCACTGCACTGGCGCAGGATCTTTTCCTGCACCGGCGCATTTACACCCACCGCTTTTACTGCGGAAATGGTCTCTGCCAGAGTGCCGGTGTAATGGATCGCAGCAGGAATAAACTGTTTCGTTGCCATATCGATCATCGTGCGCGCTTCGATATTGATCGCCTTTGCATAATTCTCATATTTGATCTCTGCGCGGGAACGCAGTTCCGATTCGGTAAACACCCCGAATTTTCCAAACAGGGCGATGGATTTTTCTGTCGTCAGTGCAGGAATCGCCTCTACCATGGAGGCAATATTGGGCAGTCCCCTGCGCTGCGCTTCCTTTACCCATTCTTCCGAATAACCGTTTCCGTTGAAGATGATCCGCTGATGCTCAGTCAGATACTCCTTGATCAGATCGTGCAGGGCGATCTCCTGATCCTCTGCCTTTTCCAGAACGTCACATGCCTCACAGAATGCCTCAGCCACGATCGTATTAAGCACAATATTCGGTGACGCGATGGAATCACGCGAGCCTACCATTCGAAATTCAAATTTATTGCCGGTAAAGGCGAAGGGCGACGTGCGGTTGCGGTCGGTAGCATCCTTGAACAGATCCGGCAGCGTAGATACACCGGTATGGATCACCCCGCCTTTCTTGCTCCAGGTCGCATTGCCGGTATCGATCAGCTGATTGACCACATCCTGCAGCTGCTCTCCCAAAAATACCGAGACGATCGCCGGAGGCGCTTCATTTGCTCCGAGACGGTGGTCATTTCCCGGATCAGCTGCCGATTCGCGAAGAAGGTCCGCATGCAGGTCCACTGCTTTGAGAATACAGGAAAGCACCAGAAGAAACTGCATGTTCTCATGGGGTGTTTTTCCCGGATCCAGCAGATTGATGCCGTCGTCCGTGGTGAGTGACCAGTTATTATGCTTTCCGGAACCGTTGACTCCCGCAAAAGGCTTTTCATGCAGCAGACACTTCAGCCCGTGCCTGGATGCAACACGCTTTAATGTCTGCATTACGAGGTGGTTATGGTCTACGGCAACATTGACCTTCGCATAGATCGGTGCCAGCTCATGCTGCGCAGGAGCTACTTCATTATGCTGTGTTTTGGAGGTGACCCCCATCTTCCACAGGTCTTCATTCACATCCTTCATAAAGGATGCGATCCTCTGCCGGATCGTTCCGAAATAATGGTCATCCAGTTCCTGTCCCTTCGGAGGCATCGCACCGAAAAGAGTCCTGCCCGTATAGATCAGGTCCTTCCTCTGGCGGAACTTCTCCGCATCGACCAGAAAATATTCCTGCTCCGCACCGACAGACGGAGTGACCTTCCGGGACGAGGTGTTCCCAAAAAGCCGGATCAGCCGCAGGGACTGAGTGTTTATCGCTTCCATGGACCGCAGCAGAGGCGTCTTCTGGTCAAGCGCTTCTCCTGTATAGGAGCAGAATGCTGTCGGGATACACAGGACACATCCGGAGGCATCCTTCCGGACAAATGCCGGTGAAGTGCAGTCCCAGGCAGTATATCCTCTTGCCTCAAAGGTTGCCCGAAGTCCGCCGGAGGGGAAAGAGGAAGCATCCGGTTCTCCCTTGATCAGCTCTTTTCCCGAAAAATCCATCAGAATACTTCCGTCCGGGCGGGGGGCTGTGATAAAGGAATCATGTTTTTCCGCAGTCACGCCGGTAAGCGGCTGGAACCAGTGGGTATAGTGCGTTGCGCCTTTCTCGATCGCCCACTCCTTCATTGCCTCCGCCACGACCTCAGCGACCATGGGATCCAGTTCCTTTCCCTCGTCGATGGTCTTGTGAAGCTGTTTATAGATCTTGTTGGGAAGCTTGTCCTGCATGACCTTGTCATTAAAAACATTTTCTCCGAAGATATCTGCCACATTGAAGTAATCACTCATAAAACTCTCCATTCTCCTGCCTTTGGCTCTTCGTACGCCAGCGTCTTTCTTACGATATGATATCCTATCATAAACCCGGAAAACTGCAAATAATAAATATATTATTTTTCATCCGCGGACTCTCCCGGCGAAGCCGAGACATTCAGATAGACATCTTCCCTCCTGTGAAACCCGCTGTCTATGATCTCTTCATCCAGATTGTCCTTTGTCACAGCCTTTGGTTCGATCCGGTAATAGGGGACATTCTCTTTCCCGTCAAAGATCTCTTCTCCCCCCGTCATATTCTGCAGTTGTTCATCTGCCGAAGCATTCCCCCGGGCTTCCCCAAGCTGCACCGACAGCTGTGCTGCCTTTTTCGCCAGTTCATCTACCGGCTTATAGACGGTCATCTCCTGCGTACCCTCAACGATGCGCTGGCATGCGGAAAGTTCTGCATCCTGCGCCACCACTGCCACGCTTCCGGCTAGACGGTGCTCGGAAAGCGCACGGATCGCCTGACTGGCCAGGTCATCATTTCCGCACATGATCCCGTCCACATGGGCATACTGCTCCAGCCCTTCACTCACGGCGTCGAAAGCAAGCTCTGCCAGCCAGTTTCTGCAGTACGCAGAATATATGATATCAAGGCCTGATCCTTCCAGAGCTTCATTCAGCCCCCGGATCACCTGTTCCACATTGTAGTCGCTCTGGCTTCCGTAGATGGCAAAAATATCGCCGCCGTCCGGAAGCGCTTTTCGCAGGGCTTCGCCCATCAGGCGTCCGACCATCTCATTGTCAAATGAGATGTACAGGTCTGCTCCGGCATTGCGTATCAGGCGGTCATAACAGACCACACGTATGCCTTCAGCCTTCGCCTGCGCTATCACATCTCCGAGAGCATCCGCATCGATCGCGATAACAACGATCACATCGACGTTTTTCGAAATAAAGTACTGGATCTGCGCGATCTGTTCCTCCACGACTCCATTGGCATTCTGCACATTGACTTCAGCGCCGAGCTGCTGCGCTGTGGACACGAACACATCACGATCCCTGGTCCACCTCTCGATCACAAAAGAATCAAAGCTCAGGCCGATCTGCACAGGAGAGTGTTCCGTCCCTGTCTGTTCCTCCCGGGACATCTCTGCCTGCGGGACCCTCGAACATCCCTGGATCCACCATGCGCCCAGCAGCAGTATCAGGAATAGAATGGTCTTCGGAGCAAATTTCATCACTTACCTCCTTAAACATTGTTTCGTTCCCGGTATTCCCTCGGGGTCATTTCAGTCTGTTTTTTAAACAGTCTGCTGAAATAATTCGGATCGGCATACCCTACAAGAGAGCTGATCTCCTTAATGCTCAGGTTTCCTTCCCTGAGCAGTTCCTTTGCTTTTTCGATCCGGGTCCTGGTCAGATATTCAATAAAATTCTCACCGGATTCCTCTTTGAACAGTTTACTGAAATAATACGGGCTGATGTTCACTTCTCTGGATACATCATCCAGAGAGATATCAAAACCGTAATGTTCCTGAATATAATTCTTCGCTTTTGTTACCGCCGTCTCGGACTGCTTTTCCCTGCGGTCCCGGATCGCACTGCAGGCAGCATTCATCTTTTCGAAAAACCAGACACGCAGGTGTTCGTAATCCTCAATGGCCAGTACCTGCGTCAGATAATTATCACGGGATTCAAAACCGTAGTTCACAGCCCCCTCCCTGAACGCTTCCCGCTCTGCCCAGATGATATATTCCAGGACCTTCAGCCGGATATTGTCCCGGCTGCTCGGATAGCGATGAATCATCCAGTCAAAAAAGACACCTGCCTGGGAGCGCATCCCTTCCAGATCTCCTTTTTTCAGGCATTCAAAGATCGCCCGCTCCACCTCTGCCGGAAAATCTCCTTCATAAGCGCCGCGCGATCCGATATCGTTGCTGTGAATGATTCTGCTGCCGCTTTCCTGCAGAGCTCTCGCTGCCTCCTGATAGGAAAATCGAAGTTCGGACATACTGTGCACTCCGCCGATCCCCACCCGGAAATGGATCTGAAGACGCTCCTCCAGCCGGTTTGCGATCTGTCGTACCTGTTCAATGATCTGGATTCTTTCCTCATACTTTATCTCAGGCCGCTCAAAAGGCACAACTGCCGCGATCCTGCTGGAGGTGGAAAACCCGATCATGCAGTGCATATAAGATTTGACGATCGCCCGGAACTGAGGGTAAAAATCCTTCGGCCGGATGCTGATTCCCATCGGCTCTGAAGGCTTCTCCTCCTTTACCGATTGTCCGAGCCTGAAGATACAGATAAATGCATATTGCTGCGTAATATCCAGCAGCTGCCGGTAGTAGTCGGCATCCTGCAATTCTCCGGGCATCACGATGCTGCTTACAAACCCGTTTTCCACGAGCGGAACAACGGTCTCCAGTTTTTCCTGGACTTTCAGCTGGTCACTTCGCTTGCGCCGCATCTGATCCACTTTTTCCATGGCTTCTTCCATCACATCCAGAACCGTACGGCGGTTGACCGGCTTTGTCAGATACCTCTCTACTCCGAGAGCGATCGCTTCTGCGGCATAATCAAACTTATCATATGCAGAGATCACGTAAAACAGAGCTGTCTGATTAAAACTGCGGATCTCTTTCATAGCCTGGATCCCATTGATACCCGGCATCTGAATGTCCATGAAAATAATGTCAGGATGAAAATACTCAGCCTGCTCAATGGCAGCCCGTCCGGTTTTCGCCGTTTCGATCTCACATCTGTCGGGATAGTTTTTCAGAAGTATTCCCTTCAGGGATTCTACCATAATGCCTTCATCATCTGCGATCAAGATCCGGTACATAATTCTAATTCACCTTTCTGACATCTCCCGGGAAATTCAGTCACCATCTGTGTTCATACCCGGAAGCAGTACTGTCACCTCTGTTCCCATTCCTTTTCCGTCGCTGTGAATGGTCAGCAGATCCTCCTGATCATAGTACAGCATCAGCCGGTTGCGCACATTTTCCAGCCCGATGCCGGTGGAATCGCTCTCACCGGAGGAATGATAGTTTCCGGAGAGCACCTCACCGATCTGCTCTTTCGTCATGCCCACTCCGTTGTCCTCTACCGTTACTCTGACCATGTCTTCCTCACAGTCCACGCTCATCGAGATCCGGCCGCGGTCGATCATATCACGGATACCGTGCGTTACCGCATTTTCCACGATCGGCTGAAGGATCATTCCCGGCATCCTCCGGTTTCCGGGATCTCCGGTGATCTGTTTGCAGAAAGTAATGTCTCCTGCAAACCGCACATTGAGTATATAGATATAATCGTCCACCGAAGCGATCTCTTCTTCCAGTGTCGAACTGCCGTCCGTGTTCTTGATCGTATAACGGAAAAAATCCGCCATTCTTTCCAGAAATACACCGGTGGCATCCGCGTCTTCCATGGCAGCCAGCTGCGCTCCTGCATTCAGCGAATTAAAAAGGAAATGCGGATTGATCTGAGCCTGCAGGAACCTTAGCTGCGCTTCCTTCAGATTGGCTTCCATCTTCAGTTCGTTCTGTTTCATCTTTGCCTGGGATTCCATGCTCGTACGCAGGCGCTCAATGTATGCACGGATGCTCTCAAGCATCTGCCTGAAGGTATTGGTCACTACCCCGATCTCATCGGCCGAACCGACCGGCGGAATATCAACTGCAAAGTCCCCGTCCGCTACGCGCGCAGCCGCGATCGACAGCGATTTCAGCGGCTGGATCATCGTACGGATCAGCAGATAAATAAAAAGAAGGCAGAAGAAGTACAGAGCAGCGATCACCCCGACGCTCAGCACTTCAAGAATCCTCATGGCGGAAAGAAGGAACTGGTAGTTCCGGGAGTTCAGCTCAAACTGCAGGCTGTTGAGTTTCTCAATATGCATATTGATATAATGAAACAGATCCTCCAGTTCAGTATAACATTCTTTGTACCGCTCTACGTTGCGTCCCCGCTTTGCCTGTACGGTTTCGTCTGCGAGCTCCAGATACCGTTCCGACATATTGCGGATATTCTTTTCCAGCAGTTTGATCTCACTGTCTACCCGTTTCCCGTTCAGCTGTTCGATCAGATCATGATACTCCTGAACATATCGGTAATATCCCTCAAGCGCCACACTGCTTTTCGTGTTCAGATATTCGTATACATGATCCTGCACCAGGTCCAGATCCTCGGTCAGTTCCGAGATCGTTACATTGGATGCAAACACCGCATCGATCGTACGCACCATCAATGCGACCTGACGGTATATAAACAGATTCACAAGCAGCGTCACTGCCAGCGTCACCGCGATCATCCCGATCAGACGAGTCTGTATGGAATCCTGCCTTCGTACGGTCGCTGTTTCTCTCATTCGCTGCTCCCTCCGGTATCTGTCTGATTCCCCGGGCGTTTCTGCTCCCGATACTGCTTTATGTTCTTCTGTGTGATCATCTCAATGCCTACATTGAAGTAATTGCTCACATGGCCGGTCTCGCAGTATTCATTCATCGCTTCGACCGCAATGTGTCCGATCTCCTCCGCATCCACACTCAGAGTCGCAGCAAGCACGCCTTTTTCAATTGCCTGCAGCGTATTCTCCGAGGCATAGTATCCGATCACTGCCAGATTTCCCACTTCATTATAGTCCACCAGAGCCTGATTCGTACATTCCGTGGAGACGGGATCCAGACAGAGCAGCACAGACGGAAGATCCCCTCCCGACACAAAGACATCCCGGATATCTTCCTCTGCATCAAAGCTGCTCATCGTATTGACTTCATAGGTTGAAAACACGATCTTCTGACCGGTCTGTTTTCCCTCTTCCACGCGGCGCAGAAGCTGTGTGTAAAGCAGACCTTCACTCTCACCGCCCGGAGTTTTCGGCAGCAGAACAAGAACATCCCCCGAGGCCCCGTCAAGCACGCGCAGGACCTGCTCTCCGTAGATATCACCCATCTGATAGCTGTTAATGCCTATATAGCTCACCCTTCTGCTGGAACCTGCATCATTCAGCAATGTGATCACAGGGATCCCGAGTTCATCCGCCTTATTGATCTGTTCTGAAAGATCATCACTCTGGTTCTGGAAGAGGATAATGCCATCCGGCCTGGCTGCCGCAGCGATCTCCATACATTCAGCCGCCGTATAGGAAGCCGCCAGCCCCTGACCTGTCCATTCGATCGCAGCATCGCTCTCCTGCGCAGCCGACTGTGCAGCCTGAAAAACAGTTTCCCCCTGCTCGGAATGGTCATCTGAAACAAACATATAATGCCGTTTATACACATGCAGCCCTGTTCCCTGCACCTGAATCTCACTGATGCTTCGCTCGGACAGGATCCACAGCGCAGACGCCAGCACCACAGCGATAAACAGGAACAGAACTGTCCAGATATAGGATCTTCGCACGTTCCGCCTCCACAATCCCAATGAATCATACACAGCTTTGATTATAACACAAAACACCCCGCCGTAAAGGCGGGGTGCATAACTGTTCCCTCTTAAAATACCGGATTCAATTATTCAGCAGCTTCAGCATAGGTGAACAGGAAGTATCCAAGCGGAGTCCATGCAGCATGCTTTATGCCGTCGTTGATGCAGTACTGCTGTACATAGAAGTAGATCGGAGCGACCGGGAAACCGCCTTCGCCGAACATCATCTGTTCTGCCTCTACCAGCAGAGCGTCACGCTCTTCGCCGCCCGGGAGAGCCTTAGCCTGTGCAACGAGATCTGTGTACTCGTCGTTTACCCAGTTGCCGTAGTTGTAGCTGTTGCCGTTGGTGAACAGCTCGATATAGGTGCTGGCATCATCATAGTCTGCGATCCAGCCAAGTCTTGCCATGCCGAATTTGCCTTCGCCAAGGTTATTGGTGTAGGTCTGCCATTCGGAGTTGTTCAGGGTGATGTCCAGTCCGAGAACGGAAGCTACGTCAGACTGTACAGCTTCACCGATCGCCTTGTGGGCTTCGTTGGTGTTGTACTCATAGTCGATGGTAGCGGAGGTGTCATAACCGTCAGCAACTGCCTCTTCCAGCAGAGCCTGAGCAAGTTCGCAGCGTCCGGAGTAGGTCTCCAGATCATAATCCGGATACATTTCCTGCAGAGCCATCGTGGTGAAATCACCATAGGTCTCGGTCCATTCTTCATCTGCGCTGTTGGTGATGCCTGCAGCGGTAATGCCGGTAGCCGGAGTCTGTCCGCCCTGGGTCACGTTCTCAACGATGTTCTCACGGTCGATCGCCAGAGAAATAGCAGCACGTACTCTCCAGTCCGGAATCTGGTCAGCACTCAGATACAGATAATAGGTACCGACCTGCGGAGCTGCATGGGCAATGCCCTGCTCCTGCAGAGAAGCGATCTGGTCGACCGGTACAGCGTCAAAGAAATCATATTCGCCTGCCTGGAAAGCAGCCAGCTGAGAAGTCTCGGAGTTGTTCAGATACCATGTGATCTTGTCCGGACCTACTGCGTCAGCATCATAATAGCTGTCGTTTCTGGTCATCTCGAGGTAGCTGTCATGTACCCAGTCGCTCAGCACATATGCGCCGTTGGATACCATATTGCCCGGGTTGGTCCACTCGATGCCGTACTCTTCGATGATGTCCTGACGGAGAGGCATCAGAGCTGCGAATGCGCAGATACCCATGAAGTACGGGCACTCAGCTTCCAGCTTGATCTCAAGAGTCTTGTCATCAACAGCGGTGATGCCCAGTGTATCGGGATCAGCTTCGCCATTCTGGATGGCAGTTGCATTTTCAACAATGCCGCCCAGCAGATAGCCATAGTCTGCTGCGTTTGCCGGATCAACGATACGCTTCCAGGAATATTCGAAATCAGCTGCGGTTACAGGCTCACCATCGCTCCAGATGATGTCATCACGAAGATGGAAGGTGTAAGTAAGGCCGTCATCGGATACGTCATAGGATTCTGCCTGGCCGAAATCAGTTACCAGCAGATCTACCTTGTCATCTCCGTCGAGAGCAGCGGCATCTTCGGTCGGTACATACTTCATCAGTCCTTCGAACAGATGCATTGCATAAGTAGCGCCGTCCACAGAAGACTCAAGGTTCGGATCCAGAGTCTCGGGCTCAGAAGCGATGCAGGCTCTTACATTAAATTCGCCTTCTTCTGCAAATGCTGCAGAACTCATCGCTGCAACTGCCATGCCGACAGCCAGAGCCATTGTTAAAGCCTTTTTCATAATAGTTCCTCCTTTTTTCCCGCAGCTGCTTTCAGCTGCTTATTATTTTATTACTTACGGCAGGACAGAGCTGCATAAAAGGCAAAACAGCCGTCCCACGCCGCAGCGAACAATTGTATTTTACACCACCATACCATGCTTCGCAAGGGGCAACCTGCCTTTGTTGTTCAGCCGTAACTTGCCTCACATTCTTACGGTCTCAGCAGTAAATGCTTCGACCTGCTGAACAGTTACGTTCAGGTTTCCAATTTATGGCATGCGGCATAGTGTCCGGGTGAATATTCTTTCAGTTCGGGTACTTCCTCTTTGCATCTTGCAGTCGCATAAGGGCACCTTGTGTGGAACCGGCATCCGGTCGGCGGATTCAGCGGGCTCGGGATATCACCCTCCAGAAGAATGCGCTGCCTGTGACGGTTCTTTTCCGGATCCGTAAGCGGCACTGCCGAGAGCAGAGTCTGTGCATAGGGATGGATCGGATGTGCGCAGAGCTCATAGCTTTCCGCCAGCTCCACCAGGCAGCCCAGGTACATGACCCCGATCCGGTTGGAAATATGGCGGACTACCGAAAGGTCATGGGCAATGAACAGATAGGTAAGTCCGATCTGTGCCTGCAGATCCTCCAGCATATTGACCACCTGCGACTGTATGGATACGTCCAGAGCCGAGATCGGCTCATCGCAGACGATGAACTGCGGTTCCACCGCCAGGGCGCGGGCAATACCGATACGCTGCTGCTGTCCTCCGGAAAACTCATGCGGAAAGCGGTTCGCATGTTCGGTATTCAGTCCGACCTGCGTCAGCAGCTCGTTGATACGGTCCGTGCGATCCTTCTTGCCCGGGTAAAGCTTATGGATGTCCAGCGCTTCTCCCACGATCTCGCCGACCGTCATACGCGGATCCAGAGATGCGGAAGGATCCTGGAAGATCAGCTGCATTTTCCGGCGGTAAGGAAGCATATTTTCATGAATGTTATTCTCGCTGTCAAAAATGGTCTTCCCATCATAAATGATCTTGCCGGAGGTCGGCGTGTACAGCTGCAGCACCGTCCGGCCGAAGGTCGTTTTGCCGCAGCCGGACTCCCCTACCAGCCCGAGCGTCTCTCCCTCATAGATATAGAGGGATACATCCTGCACTGCCTGCACGTAATTCTTTTTCAGCATACCTGCGCTCACCGGAAAGTACTTGCGCAGCTTCACTGTCTCCACCAGTTTTTTGCGGGACTCGCTCATGCTCATACCTCCTTGCTTTCCGAAGCAGCTGCCGCAGCCGCCTGCTCCTTCACATGCAGCCAGCAGGCTGATGTGTGTTCCTCTCCCACTTGAATGATGGGCGGTTTTTTCGTGAGACATACTTTCATACAGTGTTCACATCTGGGCCCGAACGCACAGCCTTTCGGAGGATCAAGCAGGTCCACCGGCGTTCCCTCGATGGGGATCAGGCGTTTGCCTTTGTCATCGTCCAGGTTGGGCATCGAGCGCATCAGCCCCTTTGTGTAAGGGTGGGCAGGAGAATAGAAAATATCGTCCACTTTGCCCTGCTCCATGATATGCCCGGCATACATTACGCTCACATGGTCGCAGATCTCCGCAACCACCCCAAGGTTATGGGTAATGAAAATGATGGCCATGCCGGTCTTTTTCTGCAGATCTTTCATCAGCTCCAGGATCTGCGCCTGAATCGTCACGTCCAGTGCGGTGGTCGGTTCATCCGCGATCAGCAGCTTCGGATCACAGATGAGAGCCATGGCGATCATTGCTCTCTGCCGCATGCCGCCCGAGAATTCGTGCGGATACTGATCTACGCGCTTATCCGCATTATTGATCCCAACCAGCTCCAGCATCTCGATCGCACGCTTGCGGGCCTGGGCAGCCGTGATCTCTTTATGGTGGCAGCGGAGTGCTTCGATCAGCTGATTGCCGATCGTATACACGGGGTTCAGACAAGTCATGGGGTTCTGAAAGATCATGCTTGCTTTATTTCCCCGGAATTCCCTGCGCTGGCTTTCGGTATAGGCCAGAAGGTCTTCTCCCTCAAAGGTCACCGAACCGCCCGTGATCCTTCCGGGAGACTGGAGCAGTCCCATAATGGAATATGCTTCCACGCTCTTTCCGGAACCGGACTCGCCCACGATACCCATTACTTCATGTTCTTTTATCTGATAACTGATTCCGTCCACCGCTTTCACTTCCCCGGCGGGAGTGAAAAAGGTGACCTTCAGATCTTTTACGTCCAATAAAACGTCTGACATATCCTATCTCCTCTTTCTGCATCTTCGGAATGCTCCGGTGCACCGACTGCCCGGACCTTTCCGTAAAAGTGCCAAATTCCCGTCAGTTCTTCAGCCTCGGATCGAGCGCATCCCGCAGACCGTCACCCACCAGATTGAGCGTAAGCACGATCAGGCTCAGCAGAATTGCAGGGAACAGCAGACGATACGGGAACAGCAGGAAGGTTTCCTTCGCATCCGAACATAACGAACCCAGCGAAGCCATCGGGGCGGAAACACCCAGTCCCAGATAAGACAGGAAGGATTCCAGGAAGATCGCGGAAGGAATCTGCAGGCAGGTCTGGATGATCAGCTGACCCACACAGTTTGGCAGAAGATGTTTGCGGATGATTCTTGAGGAAGATGCTCCAAGCACAGTCGCCGCTGTAACATATTCCTGCTCTTTCAGCTGCAGCACCTGTCCCCGGATGATTCTTGCCATTCCGACCCAGTACAGCATGGCAAAGGTGATAAAGATACTCACGATACCTACGCCAAGCGTACTCAGCGCTTTGGCAATGGGAGAGGAAGAGCTGTCGAACCACACCTGCAGCGGTTCCTTCAGAACCACCTGGAGCAGCAGTACGATCAGCACATCCGGTACTGAATAGATCAGGTCAACGATCCGCATCATTACCGAGTCCACTTTTCCCCCGGCAAAGCCGGAGATGGATCCGTAAAGAGCGCCGATCACAAGAACGATCAGTGCAGCTACGATACCGATCAGGATCGAGACGCGCGCGCCGTACATGCATCTGGCCATCAGATCGCGCCCCTGGGAATCGGTCCCGAAGAAGTGCGGAAATACCGAATTGGAAAGTTCAAGCTTCTGCGCTCCCTCTGCCGGTGTATCCGTCGTCTCCACTATGGTCACCTCAGTGAAGGAACCGTTCTCATAATCCTTATCCTTACCGATATATACAGGATCCGCAGCGTCGACATCCAGCACCAGTGTGCCCTTCTCCAGCGTCTTTTGCAAATTGAACGCATAGGTCTTCCCTTTGTACTCTATATACCAGTCTCCTTTTTTGATGGCTGTAAGAGAACCGGACTTGACAGATGTAGCATACACACCTTCTGCCCCGTTCGCCACCAGGTCACGCACCATCTGTTCCGTCTCGGAATACTGCATCGGCCCGAGCTTCTGCGCACTCCGGTACTGATCCTCATAGCTGTATTCGATGAAGTAAGGTCCTACATAGGAATACAGAAGGATCACGATAAACACGATCAGCGCGCCCATGGATACCGGATTTTTCCGAAATCTTCTCCAGGCATCCTGCCAGTAGGAGACACTCTTATGCATATGTACCATGGACTTTTTCTCATCGGCGGATGCCGGGGAGAAGTCCTCGTTCTGATACGGATTCTGACTCAGGATCGAATCAGTATCAGTATGAAATACCTGAAACGTTTTCTTTCCGTCCATTCTTCGTCAGTTTCCTTTCTTAATAATATTGATGCGCGGATCAACAAGCTTATAGGCAATGTCCACGATAAAGTTCATAAAGATGATCAGTGCCGCCAGCAGCAGGGTGGTCCCCATGATGATCGGATAGTCACGGTTAAGAATACTGGTGACAAAATAATTCCCGAGGCCGGGGATGTGATAGATCTGCTCCACCACAAGCGCACCTGTGATAATACCTGCGGTAAGCGGTCCGAGATAAGTGATCACGGGGATCAGCGAATTCCGCAGAGCATGCTTGAACAGAATGACCTTCGTCTTAAGTCCTTTTGCCCTGGCGGTGCGGATGTAGTCCTGGCTGATGGAATCCAGCATACTGGTCCTGGTGAGCTTGGCGATACGGCACATCGGATTGAGAGCAAGCGTCAGAACCGGCATCACATATGAGGAGAATGTCTCCAGAGAGTTGGACTGCACCGGCAGCCACCCGAGTGCAACGGCAAATTCGAAAAGCATCAGCGTCGCCACGACGAAGCTGGGCATTGCGATGCCGAGCGTCGTGACCACCCGGAGCACGTTATCCGCCCATCCTCCCCGGTAATAAGCCTGTATCACACCGACCGGAACACCGATCAGTACCGCCACCAGAAGAGCCAGAAGTCCGAGCTTGATGGACAGTGTGAATTTTCCCTGCGAGAACAGGATCTTTGTCACTGCCGTTCCTTCCTGCATTTTCAGGGAAACTCCCATATCTCCTTTGATCAGGTTCTTCAGATAATTCCCGAACTGAACGATTACCGGCTTATCCAGCCCGTATTTTGCATTGGCAAGCGCGATCTGTTCAGGGGTGGATTTCTCTGTCATGAACGGACTGCCCGGAATCGCATTCATTAAAAAGAATGTGATGGCTGCGACCAGCAGCAGTGTCATGATGGAGATACCGATTCTTCTCAGGGTGTACAACAACATCTCCATTTTCGTTTTGCTCCTTACTATGCATTCATTAGATCTTCCGGCGGGAAAAACGACTTTTTGCAGACGGCCGTCCTTCATCCGCAGACAATCATTTTAAACTATACTACAATACTGTACGAGATTCAAAGAAATTTTACAACATTTTACGCAGAATACGACCTGTCCGGGCGCAGAATGCCCCTCTGAGGCTGGACTTTTCCCCCGCTTAACGGTAAAATGCACATAATCCTGTTTACAGTTGAAATGGAGAGAACGAAAAATGCTGCTGATAAAAAGACCCGACGTCCGGACTCTGTCCGGCCGGGATGAACGAACCTATTCCACCGGTATCCTGATCCGGCGCTTCAGCCCCTATTACCGGCCTTACCTGTCCATCCTGCTCAAAGACCTGGCATGCGCAGCGCTTACCACCGTATGCGAACTTGTCCTTCCGCTGATCATCCGGAATATCACTGACACCGGCATGAATCATTTTGAACTGCTCACTGCACAGTTCATCCTTCGCATGGCCAGTCTCTATGCACTGCTGCGTGTTGTTGACTGTCTGGCGAACTTTTACATGGCTCATACCGGCCATGTAATGGGAGCATATGTGGAAACAGACATGCGGCGGGACGCCTATGCACATCTGCAGGCTCTGTCCGACCGCTATTACACCAATACGAAAGTCGGCCAGATCATGGGACGTCTCACAAATGATCTTTTCGATGTTACGGAATTCTCCCATCACTGCCCGGAGGAATTTTTCATTGCCTTTGTAAAAGCCATGATCTCTTTCCTGATCCTTGTCCGGATCAATGTGCCTCTCACCCTGATCCTTTTTGCCATCATTCCCGTGATGCTGGTCGTCTGCGTGCGCCTGAACCGCTGGCAGCGCAGTGCTTTCCGCCGGCAGCGGGTCCAGATCGGGGAACTCAACGCCCGGATCGAGGACAGCCTTCTTGGCCAGCGCGTTGTAAAAGCCTTTGCCAACGAAAAGATGGAAATGAAAAAATTCGAAAAAGACAACTCGAAATTTCTGTCCATAAAGAAAGATACCTACTGGTACATGGGAATCTTCAAGGCAGCGACCCTGATCTTTGAAGGGCTGATGTACCTGACCGTGATCCTGGCAGGCGGCATTTTTCTCCTGCACCGGAAGATCGCTCCCGCCGATCTGGTGCTTTACGTGCTGTATGTCAACATGCTGATCGCTACCATCCGGAGAATCGTTGAATTCACGGAACAGTTCCAGCGCGGCATGACCGGCATCGAACGTTTTCTGCAGATCATGGATGCGGATATTGAGATCTTCAGTCATGACGGCGCCCGCGAGATGAAAAAGCCAAAAGGGAACATCCGCTTTGAAGATGTTTCCTTTGAATATGAAGATGAACACAAGCGGGTCCTTCATCATCTGAATCTGGAGATCTCCCCGGGCGAGGCTGTTGCCCTGGTCGGTCCGTCCGGAGGCGGCAAGACCACCCTCTGCAACCTGATCCCGCGCTTTTATGATATCTCAGCAGGCTGCCTTACGATCGACGGAGTCCCTGTTTCCGAATATACTCTTGAAAGCCTGCGCAGGAATATCGGAATCGTCCAGCAGGATGTATATCTGTTTTCCGGAACCGTAGCGGAAAATATCCTGTACGGTCGTCCGGAAGCCTCCAGAGAGGAAGTGATCGAGGCAGCAAAAAAGGCAGGTGCCGATGCGTTTATCAGCACACTGCCTGACGGATATGATACTTATATCGGTGAAAGGGGCGTAAAACTGTCGGGAGGACAGAAGCAGCGCATCAGCATTGCCCGCGTCTTTCTGAAAGATCCTGCCATCCTGATCCTGGATGAGGCGACCTCCGCCCTGGACAATGAAAGTGAATTTGCAGTTGCCCAGGCGCTTCGTGACCTTGCCAGAGGGCGGACCTCCATCACGGTGGCACACCGTCTTTCCACGATCCGCGGCGCCGACCGTATCTTTGTACTCACAGAGAACGGTATCGAAGAACAGGGTACTCATCAGCAGCTTCTTGCAAACAAAGGTATGTACTACCGCCTGTACCAGCTCGCACAGCAAATGACCTGAGAGGAGCTGTCAGATAGTTCCGCCGGTCCTTTTAATACAGTCCGGTCAGGAAAAGTTCATAGTAATCGTCTTCCCACTCCAGGAGAGGAGAATTCTCACCTCCGCCGTTCGTACTGCGGCGTATCTGCGCGTAGGTCTCCTCTCCCAGTGCGAGAAGCTCCATCTCCGTGATCGGAAACCCTTCCTGCGTGCTGATCTTACAGAATGCACTGTAAGGATCGCTGCTTTGCCTTGTGCCAAGCAGGCGGGAACGCAGGTCCTCATCCGTTAACGCTTTTTTCTTCAACCCTTCCAGTGCTTCTTTCGCATCCATATATGTTTCTCCTGATCTATTTCAATTCCAGCCCCCAGATCTTACAGGCTCTGGTGCCGATCACTACACGGTTCTTATATACAGCAGGAGATGCTTCGATAGCGCCTTCACTTAAGTCAAAGGTGCTGATCTCTTCTCCGGTGATCCCGTCCAGCATGTACATCCTTCCTCCGCAGGTACAGTAAAGCACCACACCGCTTCCGTCTTCATTATAGACGCATACAGGAGAAGACCAGGCATAAACTGCACTGTGTTCCCACATGATCTGTCCTGTACGCTTGCTCAGGCATGTCAGCACTCCGCTGTTCATATCCCCTGTCCGGGATACTGTCACATAGATAAAATCCGAAAGTTCTTCTTTTCCGGGGGCAATTGTAGACTGAACGCCTCCTGACACGCCTTCCTCGGAATAGCATTCATAATCCGTCTGCCACACGATTTCACCGGTCTGGGCATCGATCTTCCAGATCGGGACGGTGGCAGAGGTATTGCTCCTCCAGCCCAGATGGAACGAGGTACTGACATAGAGATAAAGTTTTCCGTGTTCTACCGAAAGGACCGGCGTGGAATTGGAATCATCCAGGGTATCCTGAACCCATACCAGCTTCAGAGTGTTCAGATCCAGGCACATGAGATTGCCGCCGTTATCCGCGATAAACAGATATCCGTCATAAACGGCAGCGCTGTCCTCCATACCAAGCCAGTAGGAAGAGGCATCTGACCGGACGCCGTTGTAACGCCAGCGCACGAACCGGTCAGGTTCAATGGAAAGCGTTCCGGCGGAAGCATCATACACCGTTCCAAGATGGATCAGATACAGGAGGCCGTTCTCTCCCGGATAGATCAGGGTATCCGAGGATGCATCCACCAGGGCGGAGGAATCGAAAAAGCTCAGATGCCCACGAAGTGACCAGGGATCATCATTTCCAAAGGTATACATCACAGAGCAGTCCAGAAGATTAATGATAAACGCACGGCTGGTCCCCTCGTTGCTGTCATATCCGGCGCCAAGATAAAGAATCGGATATCCTCTCGGGTCCAGCGCTCCTGCGCCTTTGAATGTCCAGCCCAGATAGAGCGCATCTCTGGTCGGTTCTCCCGTTTCCAGGTCCAGGAAATAGACAAAGCCGTCCATGCAGGCATAGATCACCTCGACCAGTTCTTCCTGCTGTTTTGCCCAGTCATACATATTCATATGAGCGCGCACCTGTTTCGGCCATCGTTCCATTAAAGGCTGTCCGGTCCAGCCGCTGCCGGACCAGGATGCATTTCCGAAGGTGAGTCCTCCCGTTTCCTGAGACCACACACCGTTGATCGTATATTCCTTCAGATCTGCGGTTCCATATGTGCCGCTGCTTCGGAACGGATCTCCCCGGAAGGTCACGATCCCATCCACACTGGTATATTCTGCCGGGTCCCCAAAGGAAATATCATACCATGGTTTAAAATCAGAAATGTCCGCGAGTACTTCATCGTTGTCAATGATCTCTGTATAAGCGATCAGCCTGGAAGGCTCCGTTGAATCTATACTGTGCGGATAGAAAGAATCCGGTATATTGGCCGGTACTGCTTCCGGCACTGCAGTTTCTGTTTCCTGCTGTATCTGCCCGGATATTACTTCTGTGAGATCCTCATCCGACATTGCCGTTTTTTTATTTCCGGTCTTCAGACCTCCCGCATAGACCAGCCACAGTGCAAGGCACAGCAGAAGGACGTCTATTGCAAGAAAATACGGCCATTTCGGTTTTTTTCTGTCCATTGTTTCATGATTCCTCTCGTGTTTCTTTCTACTCCGTTCTCTCTTCAGACTCAAGCCAGGCCAGCAGTTCCATCACAGCTTCGCGATGCAGCGGCTTCGGAATGGGATCCCACGAGGCGATCTCCCCTCCGACCGTCACACCTGAACGGTTGTAGGAGATTCCGCGGATCTGAAACCTCCGTTCCGGATACCTTCTGCGGTAAAATTCTACAAAGTCCATGGCTGTTTCCAGTTTCTCAAATTCCGCCTCGGACTGAAAACTTTCGTTCTGATCCGCATCATAAACGACATATCTGCTGACCATATCAATACCCCATTCTCTTCCTGCGAATCTGCTTCGCACGTTTCCTTCCGGCCCGGGTGAACCTCTGCATCCGCCTCAGAATCTTCTCACGCTTTTCCGCCGGCTTTGCATACTCATTCAGGATCTTTTTCAAATGAATATTTTCATCTGAAAGCATTTCCATCAGTTCCGGATAATACACCGGTACAGGATTATTGACTGTACGCAGGTTCTGAAGATAAACCTCTTTCTGCTGCCGGTGCAGTCCTTCCCAATAGCCGGACGTCATAAGAAGATCCAGCATTTCTTTTCCTCTGGGAGTCATGCAGAAAAGCGCAGTTACATTTTCCTTTTTATTGCCAAAGCAGCCGGCGCTTAGCGTCGGAACCTCGTTTCGTCTCGCACGTACGTGTACAACACCCGGCTGTTTCTCACCGGTTCCTGATCCGTCTGCGGTACCGATCCGTATGTCCGCACAGGTCCGGTCCCTCCACCTGCAGTTGAAGCATGCTTCCGAGCAGCATCCGCCCATATCGAGCATTCTGCACAGCGCGTCCTTCTTCATGGGAATGATCTTTTCCCTGGTATCATCCGTGATGAGGATAAACTGATTTCCTTTTTCCTGATTCTTATAACGGAATCGTATCCTGAAGCGTTCCTGACTGATTCCGCTCCTCCCGCGGAAGGTATGACGGTATTTCTCGGTCAGCAGCTTTGTCGGCACACCGCCGCATACGAAATCCATATAGACAATGTCCGTTCTTCCCTCAAAGACCTTGCGGGCAGCTGCGATCTGACAAGGCGCTCCGATGATCAGCGCCGGATGATCTTCCTCTTCCAGCAGCTTCCATACTGCAGAGAAATCGCTCTGGGAAAGCTTGATTCCCTGCAGGGATCTCAGGAGATCCTCGCGGGACATTTTCGTTTCTTTTACAATGTCCTCTCCCGGGATCTCTTCCGCCTCTTCTATTATCTCCCCGTTCTCTCCGGTTTCTTCCTTCTCCGACAGTTCTTCCGCTGTTTCGAAAACATCCTCCTGCTGTTCTTTGGCTGTTTCGGCTGTTTCTTCCTCCGGCAGTTCCTCTTCCGTTTCGGGCACTTCCTCCTCCGGCAGGTTCTCTTCCGTTCCGGCTGTTTCCTCCTCCGGCAGATTCTCTCCCGTCTCAGAAAATTCTTCATCCCTCTCCGGCAGCTCTTCCGGGGTCTGTACAGCAGCTTCTGCCCTGATTACCTGCTCAGCCTTCTCCGTTCCGGCAGGCGCATCTTCAGCCGCATCTTCCTCAGGCCGGATCAGAATATGACGTGCACCGCGAAGATTCTCATCAAATGCGCAGCCTGCAATAATATACCCCTGATCCAGACACAGTCCGGTCAGCCTGCGTGCAAGTCCTCCCGCATCGGAATCAGCACATACATCTTCCTGTTCATCTGTATAGGACAGCAGCTGGCCCTCTTTCAGCAACAGGCCTCTGCTTTCCTCCCGCATCGGACAGACCTGTGTGCATCTCCCGCAGCGGACACATTTTTCTTCGTCCACAGCAGCTTCATAAAAGCCGTTTTTCTGCATGGAAACGACCGCTGCCCCTACCGGACATACCGCCTGACAGGCTCCGCATCCGCAGCAGAGTCTGTATGCTTCCCGTACATGGAAGTTCTGTTCCTTCCTGAGTACTTCCTTTGAGTCAATGCGTCTGAGCGCTGCCTTTAGAAAAGCATGGGATTTAAGCTGCAGTGCATCAAGCTTGTACTGTACCGGAATAAAATCCGTCTTTTCCAGATACTGTTCCAGAGGAGTGTTATCATCATACAGCCGGTCAAGCATTCCCACCGCATCCAGGATCTGCCGGATCCGGATGTTGCGTCCGCTCATATCCCCGTCCGGATACCGGTTGAAACAGCACATCTCACGGTGAAACAGGATCCCCATCAGTGCCGCATGATAACAGTCTGTACAAACATAGGATGCATTCTGAATCAGCCGCACAAAATCAGCCGGATCGACCTCTTCGGTCAGGACCGCCGGACGGTTCAGGTCATTCTCATAGACCGGTACTGCCTTAACATCCAGTCCGAGCCGCTGTGCCAGTTTATATGCAGCGTCCCAATACGCATTCCTGCCGGATAAGTAATACACAAACATGTAAGGCTTTTCCCGGAACTGCGCATCTTCAAAATCAAACGCTTCCTGCCTGTCCTTCTGCGAAGTTTCTTCTTCCGAAGTTTCTTCACCGGCAGTCTCTTCTTCCGCCGCTTCTTCCGCGATCTTTTCTTCCGTGATCTCCTCTTCCGCTATTTCTTCTTCCGCGATCTCCTCTTCCGCTATTTCTTCTTCCGCGATCTTCTCTTCCGCTATTTCTTCTTCTGCGATCTCTTCTTCTGCAGTCTCTTCTGCCGCAGTCTCTTCTGCCGCAGTCTCTTCTGCCGCAGTCTCTTCTGCCGCAGTCTCTTCTGCTGCGGCCTCTGTTTCTTCCGCGATCTCTTCTTCCGCAGCCTCTTCCGGCACGCTCTCCTGCGCTGTTTCTATTCCGGCATCCTCTTTCATCTTCTCGTTCTGCCGGATAAACATTTCCTCCCATTCTCTGGTATTCAGAAGCAGTACCGGATCTGCCACTTCTTCTGTCTGAATCGCAAAATACTCATCCATCAGTTTCCGGCCGATCTCTTCCCGCACAGACAGATACGAAAACCGGCTGATCAGCTCTCCCATACGCTTCCGGACATGCAGATCCTGCATTCCTTCCCGCAGAACAGAAGGAGCATATGCGATCATCCGCTGAGGATCATGAACAAAATCAAGGAAAAGATGCGAATCAAAGCTTGTGGCATACCAGATCCGTTCACTTCCGCAGATAAATGCGTCATAGATCTCATTCAGCCGCTCCAGATCCGACAAGGTCACGCATTCAAAAGTCTCCGTCAGATTGGCTTCACGAAAACGCGCAAACCCTTCTCCGCTGATCTTTCCTGTTACAACGGGATTACGCTCCTCCCTCAGTTCCTCCCGCACCTGTTTGCGGAATTCGTTCTTGACAGAATCTTTGTAGATCGTCTGAACTTTTCCGTCTGAAACATAACGGATCAGATCTGCCTCATGACCCAGTTCGCACAGATAGCGTCTGAGCGCGGCCGCCTGCAGTACAGTCCCGTAGTTATCCTCTTTATAAAAAGTCATGATTGCAATTTTCATGTTGCTTCTCCGCCAAAACTCAATACAAACCGAAATTACTCCTGATGCCATTTTAACTCCAACAGCGCAATACATCCAGAAGTTTTTTATCTCAGATGCAGTAAAAAAACAAGGCGGGAAAAGGAGCATTCTCCGCTGCCTTTTCCCGCCTTTCCTGTTTCTGAAGATCAGTCATCCGGATCCGGAGATCCGAAAAGAGATCACTGGTTCAGATATGCTGTGATGTTTTCGACGATCCTGTCAAACAGCTCCGTGTACTGTTCCGGAGTGTAGTCGGATATATCCACCGGATTGCCTGTCGGTGCAACCGCCGTGTTCTCAGGGATGGAGTCGACATGTACCGTGACAATATCCGGAACACCGGCCTCCTCTCCCGCCTGAGCGGCGATCCCGGATATCGTGATCGAATGGCGGTCACTTCCGGCGCTTTCGCCTTCCCCTATGATCACATCCAGCTTCAGGCCCGTGACTGTCTCCACAAAGATCTCACCGTAAAATAATCCCAGAAGAGATCGTTTTGTCAGATGCAGATTATAATTCACATCCAGAATTGATCCCATAGAGGACTGATATATCGTATGATGTCCTTTGAGTGCATTGTCATCAGATTCTGTGTTGCCAAAGACCGCATACTCTTCTTCATCGATCTGCAGAACAAGGTAATAGGTTACATCGTGGTCTGTCACCGCCAGCTCCAGAGCTGCGCGAAGAGTCTGCCCATCCTGGGTAAGACGAAGTTCGATAAGTGCCGGCACTCCTTCTTCAGTAATACCCACATTCACTGTCGCATCCATAGCTTCAAGCGTCTGCCCGATCTCACCCGCGCCTTCATGAAGCGTCTGCGGAAGCTCTGCATAAAACTGTTCAATGGCATCCGCTGTCTGCTGCGCATCAAATTCTTCGGGGCTGCCGGCGGCAGTATTCGTAAAGGTCGCTATTCCTTCAAGGCCGCGCACATAATCCGCCACTCCCGTGATAAGCTCGCCCAGAGCTTCATTGGACTCGGCAATATCCGCCAGATTGTTGAGGAATTTCTCTATTTCTTCAGCGGTCGGCTTATAGGTGTATACCGTTCCGTTCTCATAGGTGCGTCCCAGCTTCTCAAGGGAGAATGCTCCGGCAGAAACCGCCGTGTTTGCTGCGATATGCTCTGAAAGCGCCCCCATAACAGGAGAGAGCGCCTCCGTGATCAGTTCCTCCGAGATATGCGGAATAAGAGCTTCGGGGTCAATGGCTGTTCCGGCAGCATCCTGTAACCCGGATATCAGCTCCGTCACATACTCCGCAGCTTTCTGTGTGGACATCTCATAGACGTCTTCTCCCGCCTGCGGGATCTGCAGAGCGATCTTCTCCTGCGTAGCTTTCAGAAGAAGGGAAAGGAAATCTGTATCTCCAAGACTTACCGCCGCATTCAACAGCGCTCCGTCAGCATCTGTCCCGTAACGGAAATTAATGCTTCCGCTCTCAATAATGCTTCCTGCTGCTCCGAGATTTCCTCCTTCCATACTTCCGGAAATCTTAACGGTCAGTCCGCTGCCCTCTGCCGGGGATACACTTTCTGCCATCGCAAAAGTCGATGTAAGAAGCACAAGAATCATGCTCAGTGCGGCAAGGAACGCCAGAAACCTTCTGCCGCGTGCAAATGCTGCTGATCTTTCTCTCATAAGTATTCTCCTTCCTGAAACAGATAAATAAACCTACAGCCTTTACAGTGATTTTAAAGTATTTTATTAGCCCCTGCAACTGTTTTTCCCGGAGTATGGTCCGAAGCGACCATGACCCTGTGCGGATAAGCAAAGTTGATGTCCGGCTCATCATTAAACGCCCGCAGCAGCTCATAGCGCAGGTCGCTGCAGGCCGCAAAGTTCTCGTCAACAGTCTGGGTCATAACGACAGCTCTCAGTCCCACTCCGTTTTCACCCAGTTCCCGTACCATTACCTTCACCGGGTCAATGATCCCTTTCTCTTTACGCAGCTTTTCCACATAAGGATGACGCATGATCATTTGGGAGATCAGAAAGATCGCACGCTCCACATCGGACTCATAGGTGATCGTGACATCCAGAAAAGCAGACGCTGTACGGTTTCCGTCAAAAAACGTATTCTCTATGATACAGGTATCCATCTTTGCATTCGGAATGATCACATGGGAAGAATTGACAATATTTTTGATGATCGTGTGCCGTGCGTCCATGGATACGATAAATCCGGTAATGCTCTCCCCGTCCACAGTGATATGCACACGGTCGCCGTTCTTAAACGGTTTGAAAACGGACAGAATAAATCCGTGGACGATATTGCTCAGGCCTTCCTGGAACACAAAACCGAGAACAACTACGAGCAGTGAGGAGGACATGAAGATCTGACTGGTAAAATCGGAAAGGACCGGAATCATCGAACAGATCCGCATACCGATCGTCCCCACAACAAACACTTTCAGACATGCCTTCAGGAAGGGAAACAGCAGGCTCTTCCGCTTTTTGAACGGCAGGAAAATGAGATCGATGATCTTTATGAGGATGATCATCACGCCGAGCAGGCATAAGCCATAATACAGATCATCCGATGTAATTACCTGAAGAATCGTTTTCGTCGACTGCTTCAGTTCTTCATAATTCTGATTCACTTCCATAATACATTAAACTCTCTATCTGTCTCACAGGATATTTCATCGGATTTCCTGTGAGATATAAGAAGAGGCTGCCGCGTGGCCGCAGCAGTCTCTTACCTGCAGCAGTTGAGATCTGCTGCGCATTATTCTAATTCAAGTGATCACTGAACGCCTTCAGTGCCGCCTTCCGTGAGACCTTCTGTCACAGCTTCCTCTGTGATCATCTCTTCCAGAGCGGTCTCCGTTTCCTCCTCCTGATAAAGGAGATAATCGAAGGACAGAGCTGCAAAAGCTTCCTGGTCGATCACGAAGTCAGCGGCCTGCACCGGTGCTGCTTCCGTTTCATCCGAAGTCTCAGCTTCCTCACTGCCGCCTTCCCAGGTCTCGAGAAGGGATTCAATGCGGGCCTGCTTACGCTCCTCAACGATCTCTTCCTTGCGCTCGTCTGTCGCTTCCCTGTCGAATGCAGATGTAACATAAACAACATAGTATACATCCCCGACCTGGATGACGTTCTCAACAAGAGTCCCGTCAGCCAGACCTTCTGTCGCGGTGATGATCTGTGCATCCGGGTAAGTGGAATCGGTTCCGAATGTCCAGGAGCCGTTGGAGACATTGCTCTGCTGGGATGCTTCCGTGGCAGCCGCGCTGAATGCATCCGCGTCCGCTCCTTTCACGCTCTCCAGGAATGCCTGAGCATCTGCCATCGCTTTTTCTCTTGCGGCGGCCATAGCGGGATCTTCCGTTTCCGCTTCGGTGGATTCTTCTGACTCTGCTTCTGCTGCTTCCACGGAAACTGCTTCCGATGCTGCCTCTGATGCTGCCTCTGTCACTGTCTCCGATGCGGCTTCCGTCTCACCGGAAGCCTTTGTCTTCACTTCCGTTTCCGTCTCTGCCACTGCTGTTTCGGCTTCAGGAGCGGTCTCGGTGACTGCTTCCTGCAGATCCGCTGCCTCTGCAGCAGCCTCTGCCTCGGACAGTTCCTCGGTCTCTTCCTCAGTCTCAGCCTCGGTGGACGCTGTAAAGCTTACATAGGACACGGCCCTCTGTGCAGCTTCCTCATCCGATACATTGGTATCCACATCTGCCGACATTGCTTCTTCCATCTTGCTCTTAATGGTACGCAGTGTAAGCATGGTCTCCACATTTTCCTGCGTAGCGCTCATATTGGCAAGCACATCCGCATCGTTTGCTGCGATGAAGTCCGAGGCAGCCTTCGTAATGGCAGCCTTCTCCTCATCGGTAAGAGAAACGCTGTATTCATCCATGTGATCCTGCTCGAGAAGCATATGCTGCACTTCATGGAGCAGTTCCTGCTTCACCGTTTCACCGTAGACCTGGCCGTTGCCGAACATGTCATAGGACCACACATCGACATCCTGCCCATACATGGAGCGGTAAATGCTGCTGACCCAGTCAGTCGCCATATTGTAACGAAGCATAAAGTTGAACGCACCTGCACTGACACTTGCATCCCCCAGTGTGATCAGGGCTTTTGCCTGCGCCTCAGCTGCCGCTGCCGCTTCGCTCTCCGAATTATCCTTTTTGGAGCAGCCCGCCAGTGCCGATACTGCGAGAACCGCGGCCAGAGCCGCTGCAGCAGTTCTCTTCAATCCTTTATACATAAGAACCAACCTCCGTTTTCTGTTAAGCGCAAGACGCGCCGCTATTATTCTGCTCAATGAGCCCAAAAGAACATACCACACTATTATAGCACGTTCCTATTTCTTGTAAAGAATTAAAATCAGGATAAGACCCTTCATTTCACATCTTCGTGCACATGCGGGCGAAGCAGCTGGCTGTGCATTTCCGCCAGGATCTGGCGCACTGTATGAAGCAGATCCTCCGGAACCTGCTTTGCCGCAGCGCCTCCCCGTGCATTACGACGGTAGAGCAGATAGGGGTTTTTCTCCGTATGAAGGCTCATCCTTCCCTGATATCCCCGGATGAATCCGTCCATCCGGGAAACGTCGATCATTGCCTTCTCATAGAACACAAAGCGAATCGTTTCCGCATCGCTGCCGACTTCCGTGAGGTACACTTCATGGGCTTTCTCACGAAGGAGAGAGATCGTCAGAAGATTGCGCACCGGAAGAGGCGGATCTCCGAACCGGTCGAGAAGCTCATCGATCATGTCGTCCTCCTCCGCTTCCGAGGAGATGGATGCGATCCTCTTATAAATATCCAGCTTCTGTTCCTCATTGCGGATATACCGCTCCGGAATAAATGCGTCGACCGGCAGATCCATCACCGTCTCAAACTCTTCCTCCGGCTCCTTTTCCCCCTTGAATTCCCGCACCGATTCATTCAGTAGTTTACAGTAAAGATTATATCCCACCGCATCCATGTGCCCGTGCTGTTCGCTTCCCAGGAGATTTCCGGCACCCCGGATCTCCAGATCCCGCATTGCGATGCGGAAACCGCTTCCCAGCTCCGTAAATTCCCGGATCGCCGCCAGACGTTTTTCCGCCACTTCGCGCAGCATCTTATTCCTGCGGTACATCAGAAAGGCGTAAGCAGTCCTGCTGGATCTTCCGATTCTTCCCCGGAGCTGGTAAAGCTGGGAGAGTCCCATGGTATCAGCATCATGAATGATCATCGTGTTTGCATTGGGAATATCCAGTCCGGTCTCAACAATGCTCGTAGAGACCAGCACATCGATATCACCATTGATAAAATCATACATAATGCTTTCCAGTTCTCTCTCCTTCATCTGCCCGTGGGCAAAGGAGACCCTGGCCTGAGGTACCAGCGCACTCACTCTTGCTGTGATATCCGCGATCGTATTGACACGGTTATATACATAATAGACCTGCCCGCCTCTTGCCAGTTCGCGGGCGATCGCTTCCCGTACCAGTTCCTCATTGTATTCCATCACAAACGTCTGGATCGGGAGACGGTCCTGCGGAGCTTCTTCCAGTACGCTCATGTCCCGGATCCCGATCAGACTCATGTGCAGGGTACGCGGGATCGGTGTGGCTGTGAGCGTCAGCACATCCACATCCTTTTTCATCTGCTTGATCTTTTCCTTATGAGTCACGCCGAAGCGCTGCTCTTCATCCACGATCAGCAGACCGAGCTGCTTGAAGCAGACATCCTTTGAAAGGATCCTGTGGGTGCCGACTACAATGTCTACCATTCCCTTTTTCAGGTCCTCTACGGTCTTTTTCTGTTCGGCCGCTGTCCGGAACCGGCACATCAGATCTACCCGAACCGGATAGTCCTTCATGCGCTGTACAAAGGTATTGTAATGCTGCTGCGCCAGGATCGTTGTCGGAACCAGATAGGCGACCTGCCTTCCCTCCTGTACCGCTTTGAAGGCAGCCCGGAGTGCGATCTCCGTCTTTCCGTATCCCACATCTCCGCAGATCAGCCGGTCCATGATCTTCCGGCTTTCCATATCCTTCTTGGTATCCTCGATCGCACGCAGCTGATCGTCCGTCTCCTCAAAGGGAAACATCTCCTCGAACTCTTTCTGCCACACGGTATCCGGGCCGTACACAAAGCCCTCCTTCTGCTGGCGGGCTGCATACAGCTCCACCAGTTCCCGTGCGATACTGCGCACTGCGCTGCGCACACGGGTCCTGGTCCGGTTCCATTCCGGGCTTCCAAGCCGGTTCAGCTTCGGCGCCTTTGCCTCAGATCCGGCATACTTCTGGATCACATCCAGCTGGGAAGCCTGCACATACAGATTCCCTCCGTCGGCATATTCGATCTTCATGTAATCCTTCAGGACATGATTGATCTCGATCTGCTCCAGCCCCCGGTAGATTCCAAGTCCATGGCTCTCGTGCACCACAAAATCTCCGGGAGAAAGCTCGGAAAAGCTGCTGATCCGACTCCCCTCGTAGGCGCTTCCGCGCCGGCGGACAGGTTTCTTTTCTTTTCCGAAAATATCGCTCTCTGCGATCACCACAAATTTGATCAGAGGATATTCATAGCCCCGGTGCGCGCTTCCATAAGTGACCATCACCTGCCCGGGCTGAAGAACGGCATCTTCCTTTTCGGAATAGAATGCGTTCAGCCCCCGCTCGAGAAGATCTTTTGCAAGCCTTTGTCCCCTTGTGTGGGACGCGGAAAGAAGGATCACCCGGTATCCCTTCTTCTTCCATTGCTCCAGATCACCGATCAGAAGCTCAAAGCTGTTATTATACGGACTTACAGCATGCACGCTCAGTCCGAATTTTCCGTTTACCTTCCAGGCCCCCCGGACTCCTTCCAGCATGCACAGGGCGACACAGTTTCTGCCCCCCAGCATGCTGATGACGGTCGATCCCCTCATCAGCAGGCCTGTCTGCCCCGGAAGCGCATATCCCTTTTCCAGACGGGCGCTCATGCTCTCCCGGAATTCGGTTTCAGCTGCCTGCGCTGCTTCGCCAAGCCGGCCCGGCTCATCCAGGAATACCGGCACGTCCGGACTGAAATAATCCAGAATGGAAGCCGGATACGGATAAAGATAATCCAGGAGTTCTTCCGTCTTTCCGGTATAAAGCCCTTCCTCCAGCACATCACAGCATTCCTTTACATGAAGCGAAAGACGGTGCGCTTCTTCAGTCTTCATGTTTTCACGAAGCTTTTTTTCGGTCTTCTTTCCCTCTTCCCGGATCTTTTTCAGCGCATCCAGCGTGCGTTCCTGTGTACGGATCACCTCAGACGCCGGGAAGATCCGGATACTTTCCAGATTTTCCAGGGACCTCTGTGTCTGCGGATCATAGCTTCGGATCGAATCCACCTCATCTCCCCACAGCTCGATCCTCACTCCCGTTTCACCGGTCATGGGAAAAAGATCCAGGATGCCGCCGCGAAGCGCAAACTGCCCCGGATTCTCCGCCTGCGGCATTCTTTCATATCCCAGCTGTATCAGGCGCGTTTTCCATTCCTCCAGAATCAGCTCGTCTCCGACCTGCACGGTGCAAACTGCCTCTTTCCACTGTCCGAACGGCATCATGTGGTTCATCAATGCAGTCACAGTAAGCACCACCGTTGTCGCGCTGCCCTCTGCGAGCGCCTTGATCACCCCAAGACGCTGTGCATCGATCAGCCCCGAACGCACATCCGCCTGATAGAAAATAAAATCCTTGGCCGGAAAGAGCATTGCATTCCGGTCAAAGAGTTTATAATTCTCATATATTTCCTTTGCCCTCAGATCATTCGCCGCTACGATCAGCCTCAGGGGTGCTTCCGCGCTGAGACTGTCGATCAGATGGGCTTTCTGGGAATCTATACAGCCGGTGACCTGCAGGAGACCTTTATTCCGCTTCATCGCGTTTTTGATCTCCTGAAACTCTCCCAGCTCGTTCATCGGGGCACGAAAAGCCCTCATGAATACCTCCTGTCTGTCATCACTGCAAAACCCCTACGCAGTTGTCAGTCTCGTGTTAAACCGGTTCATCACTTCCGCAGCCGGTTGTGTGACCAGCGCTGCTGCAGCCTGGGAAGCCCGGTCATAAGCATCCAGCATATCTGCGCGCTGTCCCAGCGGGAACCGGCCCAGCACCCAGTCGATCTGTGAAAAGCCTTCCGGCGTTTCTCCTACCCCAATGCGGACCCGCTTAAAGGTCTGCGTTCCCAGCATGGCAATGATATTCTTCATCCCGTTATGCCCGCCGGCACTGCCCTTTTCGCGTACACGCAGCATTCCCGGCGCAAGACTGATATCATCATACAGTACGATCAGTTCTTTCTCCGGATCGATCCGATACCAGGAGACGATCTCACGGATACACTCCCCGCTCAGATTCATGTAAGTCTGCGGTTTCACAAGAAGCACCTTTTCTCCGTCGATCAGTCCGCTCCCGCACAGACCTTTCATCCGCTCAGAGGCTACAGGGATCCTGTAGCGTTCCGCCAGGATATCCAGCGCCGCAAAACCGCTGTTATGCCTGGTCCCTTCATATTTCCTGCCGGGATTGCCCAGCCCCGCGATCACATACATTCCGTCAAACCTCTCGATTTTCCAGTGCCGCAACGATCTTCTCAAATGCCATACAATGCGAAGCCTTCACAAGAACCGTATCTCCCGGCTGCAGAAGCGTTTTCTCCGCTTCAAGGAAACTTTGCGTACTGTCATAATGGGCCTGTAAGATACCGTCACCGGCGCCTTCACCGATCCACTTTCCCCGGTCTCCGATCGTGATCAGCGCGTCGATCCCGCACTCCCGTGCAAACGCACCGACCTCAAGATGGAACCTGCGTTCTTCGCTGCCGAGCTCTGCCATATCTCCCAGAACGGCAACTCTTCTTCCGAGCGCGTCCCGGAGCACCCCGAGCGAAGCCTTCATGGATATCGGATTCGCATTGTAACAGTCATCAATGATCGTCATCCGGCCTGTCTTCACGATATGGAATCTCCCGCTCACCGGCTGCAGGCTTTCGATTCCCTCACGGATCTGCTGCGGATCCATGCCGTAAGCGAGACCGACGGCTGTCCCGGCGAGTGCGTTCATCACCATATGCTTTCCGGGAATGGGAATCGTACAGGTAAAAGAACCCCCGGGCGTATGGATAGCTGCTTTTGTCCCGTCGAGTCCCAGCGCTTCGATCTCATCTGCAAAACAGGTCAGAGGAGTCTGCTCTGCACCGACAGGTACTCCCTGGGCCTTTTCAACCGGAATTCCGAAAAATACCGGACGGATTCCGCCCACATTCTGAAGGGTCACCAGCTTGTCGTCATTCCCGTTAAGAATGATATGTCCGTCGCTGTGCAGATAATCGAAGACTTCGGATTTTGCCTTCAGCACGCCGTCACGGTCCCCCAGAAATTCCAGATGGCACTCTCCGATGTTGGTCATCACCACCGTATCCGGATGAACGATCCGGGACAGGCGGTGCATTTCACCAAAATCGCTGATGCCCATCTCCAGGACAGCGATCTCATCCTCCTCCCGGATCCGGAAGATCGTCAGCGGTACACCCAGTTCATTATTAAAGTTCCCCTGGGTCTTGCATACTCTGTATTTCTGCGAGAGGACAGCCGCCACCATCTCCTTGGTGCTGGTCTTTCCTACGCTTCCGACGATTCCGACCGCCGGAATCCCCATCTGCTGAAGATAATATTCTCCGAGATCCCGCAGGGCACCCAGTGTTGAAGGCACCCGGATCCAGCACACACAGTCCTCATATCCGGCCGGAATATCTCCTTCGGTAAGATCCCGCTCGCACAGAATGCAGAAGGCCCCTTTCTCACACACCTGCCGGATATAGCTGTGACCATCCACCCGCTCTCCCGGAATCGCCGCAAAAAGCATCCCTTCTGCAGCTTTCCGGCTGTCAGTAACGATATCTGTCACTTCCAGATTTGCCGCAGCCTCGTTCATTTCCGGAAAATGGAGGATCCCTCCGCATGCATTCGCCATCAGGCGCGGTGTCATGTTTTTCATATCACAAGTCCTCTCTTAAAACAGATCTGATCAGATATTCTGCTTCAGGGATACATCTACCAGCTTCTGACAGAGCATGGCGAAATCCATCCCCAGCGCCGCTGCCTCCTGCGGAAGCAGGCTGGTAGGCGTCATTCCGGGAAGCGTATTTGCTTCCAGGCAGAACATCTCATTGTCTTCATTCATCATGATATCGATCCGTCCATACCCGGTCAGCTTCAGTGCATGGTACGCATCCATTGCATGCTGCTGCATCCTGACAGTCAGATCGGCAGGAAGATCGGCAGGACAGGTCTCCACCGTTGAACCGGCCTGATATTTATTGTGATAGTCATAGAAGCCCTGCAGCGGTGCGATCTCGATCACGGGATAGGCCTTTCCGTCGACCACTCCGACAGAAAACTCCCTTCCATTGATATACTGCTCTACGATCAAGACATCTTCATAGCGGAAGCCTTCCGCCAGCGCTGCCTCGTATTCCTCCTGTGTCCGGGCGATCGAAACACCGACACTTGAGCCGCCGCAGCTCGGCTTTACAACGCACGGAAGCCCTACTCCGTTGCACTGCGGCGAAAGGATCTCATCTCCGGCTTTCGCTGCGATCCCTTTTGGCGTCGGCACACCGTTGTGCCAGAACATCTGCTTTGCGATCGCTTTGTCCATGGCCAGGGCACTGCCAAGATATCCGCTGCCGGTATACGGAATATTCAGCAGATCAAACGCCGCCTGGATCCTTCCGTCCTCCCCGTTGGAACCGTGCAGTGCCAGGAACACCACATCGGCGATCCGGCACAGCCGCAGTACATTGGGTCCGAAGAACGGGATCCTGTCCCGTTTTCTGACAGCGATCATTTCTTCGATCATATCGTTGAAAGAACTTATGTATTCCACCTGTGAATTCAGATCATACTCTTCCGTAAAGACACGCTCTTTCAGCTCCTCATCGGAAAGCCCTTCTTCGATCCGGCCGTCACCGGCAAATACATCCAGAAGGACTGCACAGTGCCCGATACTGCGCAGCGCTTTTGTCACCTGCGTTCCTGAAACGATGGAAACAGCTCTCTCTGTGCTGGTTCCGCCAGCCAGTACGATAATATTCATGCAAATCCCTTCCTCATTTGTTGCCGGAGATCCGGCTGTCACTTTCATCACCTGCAAAGTACCAGTGCCGACATTTCCGGCATCCGGATCTTCATATATCCTTCACTTACACAGTATTCTTCCGCAGGCCAGGTACCCGGGGACGCTTCCCCCGCCTGCGTCTGCAGAATCGGAACCAGCCTGTCGCCATCGGCAAGACCGGTCGTCCACACACGGACATCAATGTAGCGTTCCTCTGCATTATTATTAAACAGTACAACGATCTTCTCCTGCTCCGAGAAGCGTGCATAAGAAAGCACATTATAATCTCCCAGCAGAAAGATCAGAGACCCGCTCTTCAGGACCGGATGTGTGCGATGGATCCGGATCGCTTCTTTATAGAAGGAAAGCATCCTCTGGTCTTCTCTTCCCCAAGGATAGGTCCTGCGGTTATCCGGATCGGTAAAGCCGCACACACCTGCTTCATCCCCATAATATAGCGTAGGTGCGCCGGGCCAGGTCATCTGCATAACGATCGCTTCACGCATCACCTCAGGACGCACCCCGTCACAGGCTGCATCATAATTGAAGTGATCCATCCTTCCAACCTTCCCGTTGGTGCGGGTAAGGAACCTGGAGTGATCATGATTGGACAGCTCATTCATGGACGCCTGCAGGGAAGGCGCCATAAAACGGGCCATATTATAGTGCATGGCGTTCATAAAGAAATCCGCGTTTCCCAAAAGGCCGTCATCCCTGTGATCACTGTGTTTCTCCATACCGGTAAAAAACCAGGTGAGAGGCTCCATAAACGCATCATAGTTCATGACGCTGTCCCATTCTTTTCCGTTCAGCCAGTCATGCGGATCTCCATAATGCTCCGCAAGAATCACCGCTTCCGGATTCGCCTCTTTAACTGCATTCCGGAATTTAGTCCAGAAGGCGTGATTATACTTCAGCGAATAACCAAGATCCGCTGCCACATCCAGCCGCCATCCGTCCGCATTGTAAGGCGGGCTCACCCATTTCCGGGCGATCTGAAGAATATACTCCTCCAGCACGGGACTGTCTTCATAGTTCAGTTTCGGAAGTGTGTTGTGTCCCCACCATCCTTCATAGCGGGGATTATACGGCCAGGCATTTGTATCCTCGAACCGGAAGAAAGAACGGTAAGGGCTGTCTGCGCTGATATAGGCGCCTTTCGCGTACCCTTCCTGGAATTCGTAGATGCGTTCCCTGTCCATCCACTTATTAAAAGAACCACAGTGATTGAACACACCGTCCAGGATCACCCGGATCCCTCTTTTATGGCATTCCTCCACCATATGAGCAAACAGCGCATTGGCTGCCTCCAGGTTCTCCTTCCTGGTCACTCTGGTGATATATCTTGACGCATGCGTATTATCGAGATCCTGTCCCTGAAGGAGTTCTCCCTCATCCAGCGGAAGCGGTCCGAAGTGAGGATCAATATAGTCATAGTCCTGAATATCATATTTATGATTGGAGGGAGACACAAAAAGCGGATTGAAATAAAGCACTTCAATTCCAAGATCCTGCAGGTAATCCAGCTTTGCCAGGACTCCTTCGATATCTCCTCCGTAAAATTCGCGTACACCCATGGATGCAGGCCGTTTGAACCAGTCCGTCACCCGTGCGGACTGCCCTTCGATATAAGCATATTCCCTGTCCAGGACATCGTTCGAAGGATCCCCGTTGCAGAAACGGTCCATGAGGATCTGGTACATGACTGCGCCTTTTGCCCAGTCCGGTGTATGGAATCCCGGACAGACACAGAATCGGAACTCATCCGTCGGATGCTCCGACATTCCCAGCTTGTTATAATAACAGGTAAAACGTCCGCTCCGGATCTCAAAATAGTATTCGATCGGTTCCGCGTCTGCCTGCAGGCACACCCGATAGTAATCAAAAATGCCGTCGGACCTGTCATATTCCATCGGCTTCCGTTCCTCCCGACAGCAAAGCCAGATCTCATCCACATTGTTGTGTGCTGTACGGAAAAAGATCTTCACTTCTTCGCCCGGATCCGGCTCCATGGGAGTCACATAGTTTTCCGTTTCATCGCTGAAAAGCGCCGGGATATTGAAGACAGGCCGCATCTGCATTATATAATTAATGGATCTTACCGCTTTCTGATCGTTCTTCTCATGCATGGTTTTTCATCTCCTGTATGACATATCGTATCATTATAGCATATCCGCCTGAGAAATGGGAAGGAAGAAAAAAAGACAGTCAAAAGACTGTCTTTTTTTGGAGAAGGTATTTCTTTGGGTGTAGCAAAAACTATTTATGTATTGGGGGGTTTACGAGTATTATAATAACACGGTTTTCCATTTAAGGCTACACAAACTTCACAAAAATGAATGTCTGTTTTTGTGCATTTTTCCCAAATCCCGACCTGTCACCTCTGCTGATGAAGTCATACTTCAGAGAACAGTGCTTCAAATTCTTCGCGGCTCAGCTTTTCCCGCTCGATCAAAAGCTGTGCACTGCGGTGAAGGACTTCTTCATTCTCCCGGATCAGTTCACGGGCTTTTGTATAAGCCTCATCTATGATTCGTTTCACTTCCTCATCGATCATGGCAGCAGACTGCTCAGAATAAGCCTTCATATGCCCAAGATCCCTGCCGATGAACACTTCGGAATCTTCGGTCTCATAATTGATCGGACCGACTTTCTCCGACATGCCGAAGCGTGTGACCATTGACCTGGCAATTGCGGTTGCCTGCCGTATATCCTGTGATGCTCCTGTAGTGATATCTCCGATCACCAGCTCCTCTGCCACTCTCCCGCCAAAGCTCACGATAATGCTCTGGAACATGCGATTGCGGGAATCAAACATCTCATCCTGCTCCGGAAGAGGCATCGTGTATCCAGCGGCACCACTGCTGGTAGGGATGATCGAGATGGTATGCACCGGTCCGACTTCCGGAAGCACATGAAAAAGAATGGCATGGCCGGCTTCATGATAAGCGGTGATACGCTTTTCCTTCTCTGAGATCACCCGGCTTCGTTTTTCCGTACCGATCCCGACTTTTACAAAAGCCTGCTCCAGATCTGCCGCGTTCAGATATTCCCGATGTTTCTTTGCGGCCAGAATGGCAGCTTCATTCATCAGGTTCTCCAGATCCGCACCGGTAAATCCGGCAGTCGTCCTTGCAGTCTTATTCAGATCCACATCCTCCGCCAGCGGTTTATCTTTGGCATGCACACGGAGTATTTCTTCCCTGCCGCGCACATCCGGTCTGCCGACAGCTACCTGCCGGTCGAAACGTCCCGGGCGCAGGATCGCCGGATCCAGAATATCCACCCGGTTGGTCGCTGCCATTACTATGATCCCTTCATTCACGCCGAAGCCGTCCATCTCGACCAGCAGCTGGTTCAGCGTCTGTTCCCGTTCATCATGGCCTCCGCCAAGACCGGTTCCTCTTCTTCTGGCAACTGCATCGATCTCATCGATAAATATGATACACGGCTGATTGCGTTTTGCCTCTTCGAACAGATCACGGACTCTGGAAGCACCGACGCCCACGAACATCTCTACAAAATCGGATCCGGAGATGGAAAAGAACGGAACTCCCGCCTCTCCGGCGACTGCCTTTGCCAGAAGTGTTTTTCCGGTTCCGGGAGGGCCGACCAGGATCACGCCCTTCGGGATACGTGCACCAAGCCTTGTGTACTGCTGCGGTTCCTTCAGAAAATCAACCACCTCAGCCAGATTCTCCTTTTCCTCCTGCAGGCCTGCCACATCTGCGAACGTCACCCTTTTTGCGTCAGGGTTAAACATCTTTGCCCTGCTTCGCCCAAAGTCCATCATCCTTGCATTTCCGCCGCTCTGCCGGTTCATCATCGCCATAAAGAACAGGATCATCATGCCCATCAGCAGAATCGGCAGTATAGTCGTCAGGAAAAAGCTGTCACGCTCCACATCTTCCACATGCACCGGAACGTCATAGTCTTCAAGAACTTCCTGCGCTTTGATGACATCCGATACATACAGTGTCTCCGTTCTGGCCGGGCTGTTGTCTCCTGCGCTTCCAAGCGAGATCTCAAGAATTCCGGTGGGAACTTCTTTATTCTGTGTGATCGTCACACCTGAGATCTGATCCGCGTCCAGCATCTCCATGAATTGCTTCCAGGTCAGGGAGGTCCGGGTATTCAGGGTCTCCCTGAGTCCGAAGACCATCACTACAAAAAGCAGCCCAAGCACCACATAGAAGCCGAGGCTCCTGGGATTTCTGTTCAAAACTGCATCTCCTTTCCGTCATTCAAAACTCAGGATTCCAATAAACGGAAGATTCCGATAGCGCTGATCAAAATCCAGACCATATCCGACAACAAACTGATCGGGAATCTCAAATCCGGTGTATTCCACATTTACATCACACACTCTGCGGTCGGGTTTATCCAGCAGTGTGCACAGCTTCATGCTTGCAGGATTGCGGGATGCCAGATTGCGGATCAGATAGCTTAAGGTCCTGCCCGAATCGATAATGTCCTCAATGATCAGCACATGCCGGCCCTCGATGGTCTCATCCAGATCCTTATTGACCCGCACGACGCCGCTCGATGATGTACCCGCTCCATAGCTGCTCACAGACATACAGTCGATCGTCACCGGTATGGTCAGGCGTTTCGCCAGTTCGCAGGTAAAAAACAGGCTCCCCTTCAGAATACAGATCAGATGCAGCGTCTGTCCCTGATAATCCGCACTGATCTTCTCTGCAAGTTCCCTGATTCTTTTTTCGATCTCTTCCTCTGAGATCAGTACACTGATATGTTCCGCCATAGATGCCTCCTTATACGTTTTCCGGATCTCCGGCCTGAATACAGATCATTTTTCTGTGCTTATCCGGCACAGAGGTTACCTTCGCTGCTTCACTGATTCGCAGGCCGGCAGCCCAGAGTATGTGGCTTCCCTGTGCAAGAAGCAGCACATTGCTGCGCAGATGAGCCGGAACCTTCTCATCGATCAGGTAATCCTTCAGTTTCTTTTTCCCTCCTGCGGCATTGACCACCAGATAATCCCCCGGCCGTCTTGTGCGCAGACAAAGATTGTCTTTCATTGTATCATACGAAAGCCACTTCGTATACTTTTTTTCCTCGATCTGTTCCGTCTTTGAGGCCTCGCGCAGTTCTATGCTCACTGTTTCCCCGTCAAAGCCATACACCGATGAGGCACACAGCTGCATTTTTCCGGTGAAAACAGGGCCTTCCAGTGTGAACTGTTCCGCCCGCAGCCCGTCTCCCGGCCGCCAAAGATACAGCTTCTCTTCCTCCTGCGCCGTCCAGGGACCGATGCTCAGGCATATTCTGCCGCCGGTCCGCTGTGCAGTGATTCCATCCGGAAGATCAGCTTTTGCACCGGGCGGCATCTCCAGGAGCTTTTCCAGCATCCGGACATGCACAAAGCCAATATCCTTCAGTCCGCTTCCCCCTTTCAGGAGCTTTACCGCACTGCGCAGGATATACTCCCGGAGAAGATCCTCCTCCTGCATCAGGCACTGAATATCAATAAATACCCGTCCTTCTTCGAAGCGAACGCTCTTTCCGGCAGCCCCGGCAGCCTGCTTTTCCAGATATTCTTCCGCTTTCTGCGCAAATAAGGCAGTCCGGCAGATATGTTCCATACTGCGCGGGTTGATCCGGATCAGCTGCGGCAGGACATGACTGCGTATCCTGTTGCGGGCAAAAACATCCTGAAAATTCGTCTCATCTGTCCGCCAGTCCTGTCCGCATCTCTTCAGATATGCTTCGATCTCATCCCTGCTCTCCTCCAGCAGCGGCCGGATCAGGTACCCGGACTGCAGACGCATCCCGCCAAGACCGCGCACTCCGCTTCCCCTGCAGAGATTCAGCAGTACAGTCTCTGCCTGATCCTGGGCATGATGCGCAACCGCGATCCTGTCTGCTCCTGTCTGGATACGGCAGCGTTCAAAACATTCGTACCGCGCTTTTCTCCCTGCTTCCTCCAGTGAAAGACCTTCCCGCTCCGCCATCTGCCGCACATTCACATGCTCTGTATGGCAGCTGACATGAAGGCTGCTGCAAAGAGAGCGCACAAATGCCTCGTCCTCCAGCGCGCTCTGTCCGCGCAGGCCATGTTCAATGTGTACGACACAGATCTCTATAGCCAACAGATGCCGCAGAGCAGTCAGCACACGCAGAAGACATACGGAATCTGCTCCTCCGGAGACTCCGGTGATCACTGTGCTTCCCTGTGCGATCAGATGATTTTCCCGGATCCCGGCCAGAATCCGCTTCTCAAATACATCCATCGGTCCTCCTCCATCCAATTTTTGTTAAGCATCCTGCCGGAGGCATCCCGTCTCATGGGAGATCCGACGATATTTCCCCGTGTGAGACAAGAAGAACCGGCGAGCAGCAGCTCCCCGGCTCCTTTTCGTACACGGATCCGGAATTCCGGATCCATGCAGCGCAAATCATACGATGATCACGGATCTTCCGCACGGAAGATCACTTCATTTTCATAGGCCAGCCCGAATTTTTCCCTGGCGGTCTTTTCCACAAATGCATCGCTTTTAATGTAATCAGGAAGGGTCTTCAGCTCTTCTTTACGCCCGTTTTCTTCTGCGATCGCCTGTGAGAGATTCTGATTAGCGGTCTGATACGCATCGATCTTATTTTTAACAGAATGACTCTGTACCAGCATGATAACGATCAGTGCCGTGACCACCACTGCCACTACTGCCATTCCGATCCGGTTGCCTGCACTGGCGCGCCGCTTTGTTTTTGTGGGCATACCTGTTGAACCTCCTGTGTCAAGACTTGCTCCTTTGCCGCTTCCGGTCAGGCAAAGATCGGCTTCAGAGCTTCGGCCAGTTTATCCTTCTGCGCCTGGGCTTCGGCCTTGTCTTTTCCGAGTGTTGTGTAATATGCTTTGATCTTGGGCTCTGTGCCGGACGGACGTACAACAACGCTCGCTCCGCCTTCCAGAGAATAGATCAGCACATTTGCCTTCGGAAGGCCTGTCTCCTCGGGTTTCATGTAATCCGCGACTTTCTCCACTGCCTTTCCTGCCAGTTCCTTCGGAGGATCCTTGCGCAGAGAAGCCATGATTCCTGCCATCTTGTCCATACCGGAAAGGCCCGGGAACTCAAAGCTGTCCGTCTGATTGAGATAACGGCCGTACTGGGCGTAGATCTCTTCCAGACGCTGCTTGATGGAGGATCCGATGCTGCGGTAATATGCAGCCATCTCACAGATCAGCATGGAACCGATGATCGCATCCTTGTCACGTACATACGGACCGGCAAGATAGCCATAGCTCTCTTCAAAACCGAAGATAAACCGGTCCACTTCACCGGCTTCTTCGAGCTGCGCGATCTGATCTCCGATCCACTTGAAACCGGTGAGCACGCCGCGAAGTTCCACGCCGTAATGTGCGGCGATCTTATCGGCAAGAGGAGTCGAAACGATCGATTTTACTGCAACGGCATTCTTGGGAAGCGTTCCTTTCTCGATCCTTCCTGCACAGATATAATCCAGCAGAAGAACACCCATCTCATTTCCGGTAACCAGCTCATAAGAGCCATCCGGGCATTTCATGGCGATGCCTACGCGGTCCGCATCCGGATCTGTTGCCAGCATCAGGTCCGCTCCGCATTCTTTCGCCAGTTCAAGGCCTTTTTCCAGTGCAGCAAAGATCTCGGGGTTCGGATAGGAACAGGTCGTAAAGTATCCGTTGGGATATTCCTGTTCCGGAACGATCGTGATGTCCGTGATGCCCATATCCTGAAGGACTCTGGTCACAGGGACAAGGCCGGTACCGTTCAGCGGTGAATATACCAGTTTCAGGCCGGCAGTCCTGCAAAGACCCGGACGGACCTGACGGCTCTCGATCGCTTCATACAGAGCATCCTTGCAGTCCTCTCCGACAAAGCGGATCAGGCCTTTTTCCACGCCTTCCGCAAACGGCATATACTTAGCGCCGGTGAGCACATCCGTCTTCTGAATCGAAGCATACACAACAGCTGCTGCATCATCCGTCATCTGGCAGCCGTCCGGCCCGTATGCCTTATATCCATTATATTTCGCGGGATTATGGGAAGCAGTTACCATGATGCCGGCATTGCAGTGATAGTAACGGGTTGCAAAGCTCAGCCCCGGTACCGGCATCAGTTCTTCATAAATGCGTACATTGATCCCGTTTGCTGCAAGTACGCCTGCCGCCTCACGGGCAAAGTTCCATCCTTTGATCCGGCTGTCATAACCGATCGCGACCGTCTGAGTACCTCCCTGGGTCTTTACCCAGTCGGCAACTCCCTGTGTAGCCTGGCGGACCACCCAGATATTCATACGGTTGGTTCCTGCTCCGAGTACACCGCGAAGGCCGGCAGTTCCGAACTGCAGAGCCACAGCAAACCGTTCCTTGACGGCCTCTTCATCTCCCTGTATATCCAGAAGCTCCTTCTTCAGGTCAAAATCGATCAGATCTGCTTCAAGCCATCTCTTATAGTCATCCATATACATATCCAAACCCTCCCGTGTTTTCGCCGCATTCCGCCCGGAATGCACCTTCTCTTCATAAATCGATTGTAATGAATTTGGGAAATCTTGTCAATGGATATACTCGTAAAGGGCTCCTGCCTCTTCCTTTTTCACCGTTTCCTGTACATCCAGGACTTTCACCTTTACCGTTCGCGTCCCGAATACGATCTCCAGGATATCTCCCTCTTTTACATTGTAGGATGCCTTGGCGCTCACCCCGTTCACCAGCACTCTTCCCGCATCACAGGCTTCATTTGCGACAGTCCGACGCTTGATCAGCCTCGAAACCTTCAGGTATTTATCCAGTCTCATAAATCCTCCCACTATGTTCAAGTCCCGCCTGCGGGACTCTCGCGCCGCGCGCAGGCTGCCTCCTGGCAGCACTTTCCTTTCTGCGCGCGTGTGCATCCCCGCGGAGCGTTTATCTTAGCGGGAGAAGACTCCCGCTAAGGATAAAAACGGCCGTATCCGCTTCAGGATACGGCCAGGAGTATTCACTCGCGTTTATACGTTACCAATCAGTTCAGGCTGTCCTTCAGAGCTTTTCCTGCTTTGAATTTTGCATTCTTGGATGCAGCGATCGTCATGGAAGCGCCTGTCTGCGGATTTCTTCCTTCTCTGGCAGCACGCTCGGAAACCTCAAACGTACCAAAGCCGACCAGCTGAACCTTTTCACCCTTTTTCAGTTCCTCTGCAACAACCTCTGTAAAAGCCTTTACGGCCTTTTCAGCATCCTTCTTGGAAAGCTCAGCCTTATCCGCGATTGCAGCGATAAACTCGGTTTTGTTCATGATAATTTCCTCCTCAAAAACTTTCTGATCTTAATAAATGAAATCTGATGTTCGGGACCCGCTTTGGGACATCCGTCCTTACTGTAATTATTTTTCACTGATCGGTCTCAAACTACATAATAACTTATATAATGGATACAGAGGTTTGTCAAGCTTTTACGGCCTTTCATGCGGGAATAAAGCGCCGGAACGACAGTTCCGCCCCGCCGCCCTCTCTGGCGAAAATATTGACCGCCCGATCCATTACTCCGGTATACTCTCCGCTTTTGGTAATAATGGTAATTCCGGCATAGTTTTCATCAAAATCCGCATACTCCACATCTTCCAGTGCACGAAGTTCTCCCAAGATCCGCTGTGCACTCTCCTCCGAGAGCTTTTTTGATATTGAATAGTATCTTCCCATGATGTCTGTTCTCCTAAATGATCAATGACAGCCTGCTTGTGTTTCAGCCACCGGTTTTTCGATTTTATGAACGGAACAGTGTTTTCAGAATACCCCGTCCAAGCTGGGCTCCGACGTTGCCGCCAAGCCTTTTTCCGAAACTGCCTCCCACCACGCTGCCGATGGTGTTGCCGATCTCCCTTCCCACCGTACCGGCTGCGGTGCTGGCCACGCTGGTGACCGCCTGTTTCTTTCTGCGTTCTTCTGCTTCCGCTGCTCTTTGTGCAGCTGCTTCTTCTCTTGCCTGTGCCCTGGCTGCAGCCGCCTCTTCTTTCAGCCGTTCTTTTTCTGCCGCGGCTTCCGCTTTCATACGCTCTTTTTCCGCTGCCGCCTCCTCTTTCTGGCGTTCTCTCTCCTCAGCTTCCAGGCGGGCATTCTCCTGCCTGGTCAGCTCCATACGCTGCAGAAATTCGTATGCAGAATCCCTGTCAAAGTAATCCGTATACCTGGTATAGAGATCACAGTTGTTGATCACGGCTGTCCGCACCAGATCATCCAGCGCTCCCATCTGGCTCTGCGGCGGAAGGATCCTGACCTGCTGGACCATCGTAGGAATACCGTTTTCGTCAAGCACCGATACCAGTGCCTCCCCGATGCCGAGGTTCTGCAAAGCTTCGATCGTATTGAACTGCGGATTGGCACGGAAGGAATCGGACGCAGCCTTCAGGCCTCTCTGCTCCGCCGGCGTATAGGCATGGAGGGCATGCTGTACTTTATTCCCCAGTTGCGCCAGAATCGGATTTGGGATATCCGATGGATTCTGAGTAATGAAATAGATCCCGACTCCCTTCGAACGGATCAGCTTTACGACCTGCTCGATCTTCTGCAGCAGGGCTTTGGAAGCCGTATCGAACAGCAGATGCGCCTCGTCAAAGAAGAAGATCATCTTCGGCTGTGCCAGATCCCCTGCCTCAGGCATCGTCTCGAACAGCTCCGAAAGCATCCAGAGCAGGAACGTGGAATACATCGCAGGATTGAGCACCAGTTTCTGGCAGTCCAGGATATTGATCATGCCCCGGCCGTTCATATCCGTCCTCAGCCAGTCCGCGATGGACAGCGCCGGCTCTCCGAAGAACTGTTCTCCGCCCTGTTCGTCCAGAGCGATCACTGCACGCTGAATCGCCCCGATGCTCTGCTTGGCAATGTTGCCATACCGCACCGAATAATCCTTTGAGTTCTCGCTCACATACGCAAGCATGGATCTCAGATCCTTTGTATCGATCAGCAGAAGACCTTCATCATCTGCGATTTTGAAGATCACCGTCAGTACATCCTGCTGTGTATCATTCAGTCCCAGGATCCTGGAGAGAAGCAGAGGACCCATCTCAGAGATCGTTGTGCGCAGCGGAAGTCCCATCTGTCCGTACACATCCCAGAATACGGTGGGATAGGCATGAAGAGAAAAGCCTTCCTCCCGAAGTCCGAACCGTTCAATGCGTTCCGCCATATCCGCAGTCTCAAGACCCGGCTGGCACATACCGGCCAGATCCCCCTTGACATCCGCCAGGAAAACCGGTACGCCGCAGTCACTGAATGCCTCTGCCATCACTTTCAGTGTCACAGTTTTTCCGGTGCCGGTAGCTCCGGCGATCATCCCATGACGGTTTGCCATGGAAGGATAGATACAGACTTTTTCCTCACCGGACTTTCCCAGATACACTTTAAAATCCTGATACATAGTCTCTCCTTTCTCTTTCCCTCGCCGGGATGACTGCAATGCCTGCGCTTAAGCGGATGCATACCTGCAGATATCATTCAGCACACACCTGCCGCAATGCGGAGCAGTCCGTGCCGTACATACCTCTCTTCCATGAAGCACGAGCCGGTGGCAGAAATCATTTCCTTCCTCAGGCGGTATGATCTCCCACAATGCTTTCTCCACCTTAACAGGATCCTTCAGGCCTTCCTCCACCAGACCGATCCGTCCGGACAGCCTGATGCAGTGGGTATCCGTGACGATCGCCGGTTTCCCGAACACATCGCCCATGATCAGATTGGCACTTTTGCGTCCGACGCCGGGCAGCGCAAGCAGTTCATCAAAATCATCCGGAACGTTTCCGCCATACCGGTCCCGCAGTATACGCATGCAGGCACTGATGTCTCTTGCTTTGCTGCGGCCAAGCCCACAGGGCTTTACGATCGCTTCGATCTCGTCCGGTGAAGCCTGCGCAAGAGCATCCACTCCGGGATAACGCTCAAAAAGATCCTTGACCACTACATTTACCCTTGCATCCGTACACTGGGCTGCCAGCCTTACGCTTACCAGCAGCTTCCACGCCTGATCGTATTCCAGAGTACAGTCCGCTCCCGGGTAAGCCTTTTTCAGACGGCTGATCACTTCCAGCGCAAGCTCTTTCCGGTCCATTGTGATCCCTCCATTGGAACAGAGTATGCATTCTGCCGCTTCACATTCTTCATAAAGAAGTATATCAGAGAGACTGCAAAAACTCAATAATTGTTCATGACATAAGCGGCGTAGTTTGTCCTCTGGGTCAGATTAGCGTGCTGCGGAAGCGGACGTTCAAAGTTCGCGCAGAAGACCGCAACCGCAGTGGATGCATTTTTCAGTTTCTTAAACTCTTCCAGTGTCATTTTGTAAGAAGCGGGATAGCCCTGGGACGGAAGGAAATACCACACTTTCCCATAGTTCACTCCCTCCAGTTCTTCCATAAGGAAATCCACCTGTACCTTCAGATCCTGATTGGGCCAGGGTTTCCCTTTTGAAGCACAGTACTTTTCAAAATTATCCCTCCGGTTCATATCCGCTGTGTTTGTCCACTGGCACATGCCGATCCCCCGTCCGGTGCTCCACTCCACTGCATTAAGTACGATATCCGAATAACCTCCGCCGGATTCATACATAAGATTCGCGACGATCGCCGCGGAAGCCTCTTTCGTAAAGCCGATTCTCTGGAAATAGTCATAAAGTCTGCGGATATTGTTGCCCGGAATAAAAGGATTCGCATAGAGCGTCAGCACCGCTCCGTTCTTTGCCGTTTTGATCCTGATTCTTGCTCCGCCCGCATAGGATGTACCGCTTCCGTCCGCGGAAGTATTCCAGCTGGCGAATGCCTTGTCCGAAGGCTTGGGCAGGACCACCCGTTTTCCGAATTCAACCTTGATCTTTTTTACGGAAGACTTCAGAACTCCATTCGATTTAAATTTAATAGTGATCGTCACCGGTTTAAATCTGGCAAAGAGCTGCACATCCCCGACAGATCCTTTCCGGATCTTTTTCACCTGCTGTTCGGTCTCATCCTTTTCCTGTGTAAACCAGCCCTGAAAAACATATCCTTCCCGTACAGGCGACGGCAGACGGAATGTTTCCGTTTTTACTGTATAGGTTTCCGGAATACTCTTTCCCTCCGGCAGCGTCCCTCCGTTCAGGTCACAGGTAATATTATATTTAAGCAGCTTCCAATGTGCATAAAGCACATTTGTCCCGGCCTCCCGGACCTTTGTCGTCTTCCGGATCTTCTTTCCGCCGGATCCCTGCGTATACCATCCTTTAAACTTATATCCCGAACGCACCGGGACAGGCAGCTTTCCGAAAACACCGTCCTCATCCAGCAATAACTTTCTTGTCTTTAAAGTTCCTTTTCGCGGCTTCAGTGTAATGGCAATGGTTCCCTCTTCCTCAGCCTTTACAGTTCCCGACGCCATGCACACGCCTGCAAGGATCAGCAGGATCCACAACAGTACCGCTGCCGCATTTTTTCCGGATCGTTTCGTCATATTCTCATCCTTTCATTATTATCAGGGAAACACTGATTAATTCTATTTTCCACCATTTAGATAAAACAGCCGGACAGGACCTCCGCATTACCGCGGCCGGTACCGTCCGGCTTCCATATCTTCTTCGTCCAAAACCGGTTATGACCAGTATCTTACAAATGCGATCGGCGTATTATAATCGTAATTGCTGATCTTGATACCGCCCTGCGGATAAGGTGCACTGTTGCTTGCATGCACTATCTGGCCGTTGCCGATATAAAGCGCCACATGGCTTGCATATCCGGAGGATCCGTAAAATACAAGGTCACCGGGAAGAAG
>CACZZH010000002.1:0-7009 GCA_902785635.1 uncultured Lachnospiraceae bacterium | reverse complement strand
TTTGCAAATACCGTGTATACAAAACCGGAACAATCCGCTCCGTTCGTCAGACTCGTTCCTCCCCATACATAGGGATTGCCTACATATTTCACCGCAAATTTAGCGATCTCGCTTCCCTTTGTGGATCCGGAGATATTCACCTTTGTCTCACTGGTGATCACTCCGTTCGAGTTAATGGTGTACTCCTTACTTCCGACAAACAGCTTCACGCTTTTTGCCATCTCTCCCGAAGAGTAAAAATAATATTTTTTATTACTGATGTTCGCAAGGCCTGTGATCAGATAGCCCTTTGTCCTGTGCCCGAAATACTTTTTCCCGCCGGTTGAGATCCATCCGTACACCAGTTTCCCTTTTGACTTTTTTGAAAGGTAATAATACTTTTTGCCGATCTTTGTGATCCCGGTCTGCCGGGCTCCTTCAGAGTCAAGATGATACCGGTCTTTTCCGGACTTCACCCAGCAGTTCGTGCGCAGTACGCCGTCTTTATCAAAGAAGTAGATCTTCCCTCCTTTAGAAAGCCAGCCGGTCACCTTCTCGCCGGTCGATGCTTTGAAATAGTACTTTTTCCCGCCGATTGTCTGCCAGCCGGTCACCATTTTTCCGTTTGCATCAAAATACCGGTTTCCATCCCATGCAGAGCGCTTAATGCTTCCGACATATCGTCCGTCTGCTCCGATCTGCTTTCCGTCGATCGTCGTGCTTACAGCCATTGTGCAGTCTTTCAGGAAATAATACGTATTGTTCAGCCATTCATTCTGGGCAAGTACCCCGGTAGTAGCTTTCGCATAATATTTTTTCCCGTTCAGGGTGATCCACCCATACTGCAGTTTTCCGCTGGCGGCAAAATAATATCTTCTCTTGCTGATGGTCGCCATGCCCGTCACCATCCGGCCGTTTTTCTTTTTAAAATAATAACGGTTCGTTTTGCCGTTTTTTGTGATCTTCTGCCAGCCGGTGTGAGGATACCCCTCGGTACCGAAATAATAATAATACTTCCCGACCTTCGCAAGCCCCGTACGCAGCTTACCGTTTTTCGTAAAGTAGTAGGTCTTCCCGTTCAGCTTGACCGATCCGGTAACCATGATTCCTTCAGAAGTAAAATAATATTTGCTCCCGCCTATCATCTGCCAGCCGGTCAGATATCCAGGAGAACCGCTGGTTGTATACATCTTGCCCTTTGCTGTCGTTACCCAGTCCGCCTCGGCAGACATGCCAAACAAAATGATCAGCAGGAACGGTATTACAGCTGTTAATACCCTCCTCTTTATTTGAGCTTTCATATAAAACACCTCATAAAGACCAGAATGTGTTTGTTACAATTGTATTACTTTTTATTAAGTCTACCTTAATCTAACCCTGTTGTCAAGGGTCACAAAAAGAGCATTGAAAAATCGGAAAAGGTCTGTTAACGTATCAAATACAGACTATTTATATAAGGAAGGAATTCATAATGAGACTACGCAATATCCCGGGATCCCGGGAAGCGATCGCTGCCAGCCCTTTTGTTATCCAGGAAGATATCATGCGAAATAATAAAGGACACTGGCCGCAGGTGTTCGGGGCTGATCAGCCCCTGTTTCTGGAGATCGGAATGGGAAAAGGCCGCTTCATCAGCGAACTGGCCGTTGCTCATCCTGAGAATAATTATATCGGTATCGAGAAATACTCCAGTGTTCTTCTGAGGGCACTTCAGAAAAGAGAAAAAATGGAAGATGTTCACAATCTTTTCTTTCTGCGAATGGATGCGGAAGACCTCACGGAAGTATTTGATCATAATGAAGTAGCGGGAATCTATCTCAACTTTTCCGATCCGTGGCCCAAGGACCGGCATGCACATCGAAGGCTTCCAAGCCGGCAGTTTCTCTCCCGTTATGAGCAGGTTCTCACAAAAGACGCCGTTGTGGAATTCAAAACAGATAACACCATGCTCTTTTCCTTTGCCCTTGAACAGGCACAGGCAGCCGGCTGGGAGATTCTTGCCTGCACCCGCGACCTTCACTCCGATCCCGTACTCTGCCGTGACAATATCATGACAGAATATGAACAGCGTTTTTCAGCCGCAGGAAATCCGATCTGCAAACTGATCATGCGGCCGGCTCAAAATCGCTGAAAAACCCGTTTTTTTACAGGGAGACGCTTCTGCGTCTCCTTTTTTGTTTGCATTTTTATTTCCTATATAAACGTTTTTTAATTTTTCCTTAAAATAACTTGACACAAATATTTCGCTGTGTTAGTATTTGCGTGTAATAAATGTAATATTTCCGTAATAAATAGCTTTGCCGCTTAACACTTTTGACTTTATTTGTGTTTGCGGGATCAGCAGGAGGATAATGATAATGAAAAAGAGTAACATAAAAGCAACCGCACTGTGTATGGCAGCAGGACTGGTCTTATGCGAAGGAGCAATGCCTGTATATGCAGCAGGAACAGATGTTATTCTTGCAGGTCTGGGAGATTTCTCAAAACCGGCAGTAAGCTCCGATGCCTCCGGAGAAACAAAGGAAGCTGCAGAGGATGCCCCGGCTGCAGATACAGCTGCTGCTGAAGAAGTCCAGGCTGTGGAGGAGGATCTTTTTGTACCGGATCCCGATGCTGTGGGTACAACAGCATTTGCACTTTGTGACGAGTACCTGAATGTCCGCTCCGAGGCGGATAAGGAAAGCGTTCCCGTCGGAAAGCTTTACAATTTCGGATCCATGGAGATCGTTGATGTAGATGAAAACGGATGGTATAAGATCCGTTCCGGCAACGTGGAAGGTTATGTGGCCGGTCAGTATATCGCTACCGGTTCTCTTGCAGAAGAGATCGCAGCTGACGCCGGTTATACATCCGCTGAGGTAGGTGTTGAAGCACTTCATCTCCGCGCATCAGCTGACGGTGATGCGCCGGTCCTGGCTACCATCTCTCCCGAACACGAAGTTGAGGTGATCGAAGATGGCGGTGACTGGGTGAAGGTCGTTGTGGATGGTACCTACGGATATGTTTCTTCCGATTACGTGTACACCTCCACCGAATATGCTACCGCAGTTTCTCTGGAAGAGGAACCGGCAGCTCCGGTCTCCTACAGCGAGACCACCTATGAGGAATCCTATGACGGTGCTTCCGACAGCGAAACCTCCTATGAGGAATCCTACGAAGAGCCTTCCTATCAGGAATATTACGAAGAGCCTTCCTACCAGGAGTATTACGAAGAGCCTTCCTACCAGGAGTATTACGAAGAACCTTCCTACCAGGAGTATTACGAAGAACCTTCCTACAGCGAAACCTCTTATGAGGAGCCTTCATACTATGACACAGGATATGAAGAAACTGTCTCTTACAGTTATGAAGCTCAGGAACAGGCAGATGCTGCTGCAGCATACACCTACGAAGCCCAGGAGCAGGCAAATGCTGCTGCAGCTTCTACCTACGATGCACAGGTTCTCGCACAGGAACAGTATCAGGCTTATCTGACAGCACAGGCAGCCGCAGATGAAGCAGCTGTATCCATGGATGAACAGACTGTGTTGGATACCGCTCAGGCTGCATCCGATGCATATCAGCAGTATGTGGATGCTCAGGCAGCCGCCGACGCTGCCGCCCAGGCGGAAGCCGATGCGCTCGCTCAGGCCGAAGCCGCCGCTGCTGCTCAGGCTGAGGCGGAAGCTGCTGCTGCTCAGGCTGAAATTGACGCGCAGACCTACACAGAAGAGAACGCTTCTTACGATGACGGTTCTTCCTATGAAGATACCTATACAGAAGATACTTACTATGATGACGGATCTTCCTATGAAGATACTTACACCGACGACAGCTCCTATTACGAAGAAAGCTATGAAGAGTCCTATGAGGATACCTTCTATTCAGGCTACTCTTCCACCGGTCAGGCAGTTGCTGACTTTGCGGTACAGTATGTTGGCGGACCTTATGTATATGGCGGTTCAAGCCTCACGGGCGGTGCCGACTGTTCCGGTTTCGTAATGTCAGTTTATTCCAACTTTGGCATTTCCCTTCCGCATAACGCAGCAGCCCAGTCCGGTTACGGTACTTCCGTTTCCATGGACAACCTGCAGCCCGGCGACCTGCTCTTCTACAACGGCGACGGCGGTATCGGTCATGTGTCCATCTATATCGGCGGAGGCCAGGTAGTACATGCCAGCAATCCGACAAACGGAATCATTATCTCCGATATCGGATACCGCACACCTTGCTGTGCAACAAGACTTGTATAACATATCTATATTTGAAAATGAAAGCCGGGGATCCGTCCCCGGCTTTTTTCTGCAGCCATGGTGAGTCATGGCGAGAGCCGATGAGTCTCTTGGGATATTTTCTGTCATTTTATTGTATTGTTTGAAAATACATTTCTCTACTTTTGTCGTTTTGATGCGGACAAACGCATCCCGAAAGAAAGATGCACAAATTTTCGTTGTTGGCCGGCATACAATGCGCGCCGGATCTCCCGGTGACATCCTCAGTCAAATCCGGTTTTTCCACATTTTCCGATCCCCGGAACCCGCAAAAAATGAGTTATACACAAAGTTATCCACATTTTCCACATTTTTCAGGTGTTTAAACACCCCATTTCGGAAAGAACAGAAGCGAACGTCCGTTTTGTGGATAGTGATAAAAATAGACCCTTCCTGAATTCGTCTTCAATTTATCTTGACTTTTAAATCGTCTTCCAAATATGTTTAATTGAATGTAAATTCTATATTTTATGATAATATTTATACAATTTAACAGGCTTTTCGCACTGCCCGAATAGAATTCCCCTGTTTACAAGGATGTCTCCTGAATGCTATGATGTTGAGACTGAAAAGACTTTTGCATTAAGAGAGGATCATCATGTCTGATACGTTTTTTGCAACCATGTGGCGTATGAAATATATTGAACGCTGGGCCCTGATGCGCTCTTCCAGGAACGAATCCCTGAGCGAACATTCTCTGGATGTTGCCATGATCGCCCATGCCCTCTGCACGATCGGAAACGAACGGCTGCATAAGAACCTGAATGCCGAACGCGCTGTCCTGATCGCGCTCTATCATGATGCTGCTGAGATCATAACCGGGGATATGCCCACACCTGTCAAATACGGAAGTCCTGAAATGAAGGCAGCATATGCGGACGCAGAAAAGCAGGCGCTTAAGCGCCTGCTCAAAAAGCTGCCGGATGACCTGAGGCCGGTTTATCAGAAGATCCTTGATCCGGATCCTGAAGCAGAAGATCCCTATGTACTGAAACTGGTCAAAGCAGCAGATAAGCTCTCCGCCCTGATCAAATGTATCGAAGAGGAAACGTCCGGCAACCGTGAATTCCACACCGCAATGTGTACCTCAAAAAAGGCTGTGGATCAGCTTTGCACCGAACTTCCGGAGGTCCGGATCTTTACGGATGCATTTCTTCCTCACTATGGAAGTACATTGGATGAGCTCCTCACATGACGTCTTCACATGACAGATCAGCATCCGGTGCATCACTGGATATCCGCTATGGTAAGACCCTTTTTCCGAAGCCTTTCGGATACAAGAAGCTCCGCCAGGTACGCCAGAATGGCCAGAACAGGGACACCCAGGAACATTCCGGGCACTCCGAAGAATTTTCCGCCGACTGTGATCGCGAAAATGATCCAGATCGGTTTCATTCCCGTAGAATTGCCCATCAGCTTTGGTCCGAGGTAGAGCCCGTCAAACTGCTGCAGGCAGAGTATCATGATAAGAAAGATCAATGCTTTCCATGGACTGACGACCAGTTCGATCACAAGCCCGGGAATAGCGCCGATAAAAGGTCCGAAATACGGTATCATGTTCGTGATCGCCACTACCATACTGATCAGAAACACATACGGGAGCTGAAGGATGGTCATCAGCAGCGCACACAGTATGCCGATGATCACCGAATCCACCATTTTGCTCACAACATATCTTCCGAAAATCGTATTACAGTCTCCCAGAACCTTGCGGACCTGCGGCACCTGCTCCCTGGGAATAAACGCATAGACGACCAGCTTGCACAGCCGCTTGAGCGAGGCTTTCCCATAAAGCATATAAACCGATACCACGATGGCGATCACAAAATTGAAGAACCACTGTACTACCGATACCGAAGCCGTATAGAGAACCGGAATCATTTCTCCTGAGATGTCGGTGAGCATGCTCATCACATCCCCCTGCGTGCTGTCCAGCATCGAAGTAACGGATGACAGATCCAGCTGGGGGAAATGCTCCTGCAGCTGCCCCAGTAGGATCTTCAGCTGATTATATCCTTCCGGTACCATACGCACCAGGTCCGCCAGATTTCGCACTACCGCCGGCAGCACATAGATCAGCACCGCGACCATCAGTCCGATTCCCAGCAGATACACGATCAGCAAAGACAATACCATCGCAGGTTTCTCCGGAAGCTTTTTAAAGATTCTGCGCAGCAGCACGTTCACCCGCTTTACAAAAGGCATGAGCACATAGGCAATCAGAATCGCGATCAGGAACGGTCCGATCGCCCGGACGATATTTGACAAAAACGCTTTTGTCTGTCCAAAAGAAAAGATCGCTTTGATTGCAACCGTACTGGCCACTACCAGAAGAAATGTATAAACACATATAGTGAAATAACGGTCATTGCGAATAAACTTCTGAGGCCTCGAATCCGGTGTGTCCGCTTCACTCGCAGGTCCGCGCAGTTCTTCGAAAATGGTTTTATTGCTGTTCTCTCTTTTTTTCGACATTTCCGCATTACCTCCGATGAATACAAGTATACTATCATTCCGTTGAAAAAAACAGAGGCAAATAAATCGTCATACAACAGAGCAAATATAACGCAAGTGAAAGAAATTAAAAAAAAGGTTGCATTTCTCGTCCATATAGACTATAATGCACTTGTTCGTCAGAACAAGCACCCTTAGCTCAGTTGGTAGAGCACCTGACTCTTAATCAGGGTGTCCAGGGTTCGAGCCCCTGAGGGTGCACGAAAGCATCGGTTTTAGGATCTTAGCGTCCTGGGGTCGGTGCTTTTTTGATGCATTTCTCAAAT
>CACZZH010000001.1 GCA_902785635.1 uncultured Lachnospiraceae bacterium | reverse complement strand
TTCGCGGTAATGTATCTTACTCGGAAGCAGCGAAGCTGCTGTTTCCCAAAGGGAACCGATAAGATAACGAACAAAATCGCTGAAAGCGATTTCGTGAGTACCTATATCAGGAAGCGGCAGCTTCTCATAATATTCCCTGTCTCCGATGGTGTGCATGCCGTCCGTTTGAGTGAAATGCGCGGCTGCGGAAAATCCTATACGCTTTCAGCCTCGAAAGTAAGAGAAATCATGCAAGATCAGCGCCTTGCGAAAAATCACTACAACTGCAATGCTTTCTGTGCTACAATGGCAGGGATTGTGAAAGGAATGAAAGCCATGTTAAAAGGAAAAACCATCCTCCTGGGCGTTTCGGGAGGCATAGCAGCATATAAGGCTGCAGAGCTGGCCAGCCTTCTGATCAAGGCGCATGCCTGTGTGCATGTGATCATGACCGCCAATGCCACACAGTTCATCAGTCCGGTCACCTTTGAAACGCTTACCGGAAATAAATGCGTTACGGATACTTTCGACCGGAATTTTTCGCTCGCCAAAAAGGCGGACGCTGCGGTGATCGCTCCCGCAACGGCGAATGTGCTGGCGAAAATGGCACATGGCCTGGCGGACGACATGCTTACTACGACCCTTCTCGCCTGCGACTGCCCTAAGCTGGCAGCACCTGCGATGAATACGCGGATGTATGAGAATCCGGTCACACAGGATAATCTGGAGAAGCTTAAGCATTACGGATGGAACATTATCGAACCGGCAAGCGGACGCCTTGCCTGCGGGGATACAGGAAGAGGAAAACTGGCGGATGTGTCAGATATTCTGGAATGCATTCTGCAGGAGACTGCCTTTCCGCATGATATGGCTTCGAAGCGTGTGCTGGTAACAGCCGGCCCGACGCAGGAGGCGATCGATCCGGTGCGTTATATCACGAACCGCTCCAGCGGCAAGATGGGCTATGCGATCGCGAGGATGGCCAGGATGCGCGGCGCGGACGTAACGCTTGTTGCCGGGCAGACGGCGCTGCGGGACATTCCCGGGGTGGAGATGGTAAAGATCCGGTCGGCAGCGGATCTGTTCCGCGAAGTGACCGGCAGGGCTGATCAGCAGGATATGATCATTAAAGCAGCTGCGGTGGCGGATTATCGTCCGGCTGCAGTGGCGGATGAGAAGATCCATAAAAAAGATGACGATCTCTCACTTGTGCTCGAACGCACAGAGGACACGCTGCAGTATCTGGGAGATCACAAGAGAGACGGACAGCTTCTGTGCGGATTCGCAATGGAGACCAGTGACATGGACGCACGCGCCGCCGCGAAGCTGCAGAAGAAAAATCTTGATATGATCTGCGCCAATAATGTAAAGGTGGAAGGTGCAGGCTTTGCCGGGGATACCAATGTGATCACGATCCTTACCAGGGACAGGAAGATCCAGCTGGAGAAGATGACGAAGGAACAGGCTGCCATGTGCATCCTGGACGAACTGATGAAACTGTGAGAACAGCGGTTCCTGCCGTTTGCTGTACGCCGCGCAGGCTGTATGGCAGAATATCCGGAAGGACCGGAAACGAAAAAGGGAGAGACGGATTTGAAGAAAAGCTACGAAACGGTATGGGAGATCTTCAATGAGTGCGCGAACAATCAGATGCGTGACGTTTTTATAGATGAGATCGAGCTGGATGAGGACAGACTGGAAGAGTTCCTCAGGGGAAAGATCCGTGACCGCAATGCTACATTTGAATGTGTTTCAAGAGAGAACGGAACGGTGATCTATGAGATCAATGCATCCGGGATCCGGCAGAGGTATTCTTTCACGGAGATTTGACAGATATGGAAGACAAGATCAGAAAGACCCTGCAGGAACAGGGAGTATCATTGCGTTTGCTGGAGCAGATCGAAAGGTTTGCCCGGCGTTTTCCGGCAGATGAGGAAGGGCGCCGCCGGATGCGTCCTCCGCTGATCCCCTTTTTCGGGAAGGAGATCTTTGAGATGGCGGCGATCGCGCTGCTGGAGGGGGAGAACCTTCTCCTCGCCGGCACGAAGGCGACCGGAAAGAATGTGCTGGCAGAGAATCTGGCCTGGGTGTTCGGACGTCCTGTGTATAATGTATCCTTTCATATAAATACAGACAGTTCTACTCTGATCGGGACGGACACATTCCGGAATAATGAAGTGGTTCTGCGCACCGGGCCGATCTATGAGAGTGCGGTGCACGGCGCATTTGCGGTGCTTGACGAGATCAATATGGCCAAGAATGAAGCAGTCTCCGTGCTGCATGCCTGTCTGGATTACCGGAGGGTGATCGACATTCCCGGATACGAAAAGATTCATCTGCATGATGCCGCCAGATTTATCGGGACCATGAATTACGGCTATGCCGGTACCAGAGAACTGAACGAGGCACTGGTGTCACGTTTTATGGTCATAGACATGCCGGAGGTAGACACTGAGACGCTGGAGCGCATTCTTATGCATCTGTTTCCGGAGATCCGGAAAGAAGGAATGAAGCAGGTGACCGGTTTCTTCGCAGATCTGCAGATAAAAGCCGCCAATCATGAGATCTCTTCCAGACCTCTGGATCTGCGCGGCCTTGTAGGTGCGCTGCGCACGGTGCGGGGAGGCCTTTCGCCTTATGCTGCCCTGAAGATGGGAATCGTCAATAAGACCTTCGACCTGTTTGAGAGGGAAGTGACGGAGGATGTTCTGATGACCAGAATCCCGCCGGAATGGGGCAGTGAGGAGCTGTTTGCATGATCAGTGACAGGGATTTTGAGGAAGGCCTGCTTGAAGAGGAAGAATGGGAAACCGCGGCCGTGAGCCGGATGCGCAATCTGATGTGGGCGGTGAGCGGGAATTATTCCCTGGATACAAAGCTGGATATCACTTCTTTTCGGGAAAACCGATTTGTGCCAATGCTCGACGCGGTAAAGCAGGGAAGCTTTGCAAAGTATTTTTCCAAAGACCGGTTCGCACTGTACATTGCGAAAAAGATCTACAGCAGTGCGCGCCAGGAACCTCTCACACAGATCGCGCAGCTGTGTGTTGAGGCGGCGGTCTATCCCTTCGCGCTCCGGGAGAGACCGGGCACGGAACATATCCGGATGGAAGCATACCAGTATCTTCTGGATCATCGCTTCGGTAAATATATGCACACGCATATCGGAAAGATCCGGCTTGCATTTATGAAAGGCGTGCTCACGGGAAACTGGGACTGTGAAGGCAGGATCCGCATCCCGCTGGAAAAAGTGAAGGCTCTGCTGGCGGAAAACTATTTTGAAGAACCGGCAGAAACACCGGGGAGAGAACAGATCCTTGCGAGGACAGACCGGTTCATACGCACTGTGGACGATCTCTATAATACAGTGGCGGATCCCTCATTTGAACAGGAGCACGGGGACCTGCAGAAAGTTCTGGAGGTCACCATTGAAGAGATGCGTGAATACGGCTGGAAGAACTTCCTGGAGGAAGAGGCGGCCGGAGATCTGTTTGAGAATTTCGTAGAGCAGGTGACTGCCCAGGTGACGACGCTGGATCTGTCTTCGAAGGAGGAGCCTTCGGAGGAAGAAGTCCGGAGGAAAAAAGGGCGCAGGATCATTCAGGTGGATGAACAGGCTCTGGCGAAAATGCACAGCTATATGGAGCTGAACTTCGGGAAATCCTACCTGAGGGAGCAGGAGCGCAAAGCCGTTGATCACCGTCTCTGCAGGGGAGCACACGTGGACTGCTCTCTCTACTATACCGAGGGGATCATCCATAACAGCGTGCGCAAGAACGCTCAGTATGTGAATGCGGTCCGCCACGCCAGAAACAATGAGCGCCTGTTCCTGAATAACCGGCATCTGATCGAACAGAGCATCGATGTGATGTCTGGGTTCATTAAACGTTCCCTGCAGGCCAGAACGCAGACCGAGCAGACCCGGGCAGATCATGGTAATATTGATGTGCACGCGGTATGGAAGATCGGCAGGACGGAAGATCCCGGGAAAATGTTTTACCTGACGACAAAGCAGAGCAGCAATTCCTTCGCGGTGGAGATCCTGATCGATGCGAGCGGATCCCAGAGGGAGCGTCAGGGACAGGTAGCACTGCAGGCATATATCATCGCTGCATCTCTGAGCAGAGTGAAGATACCGCATCAGATCATGAGCTTCTGTACATTCTGGGACTATACTGTGATGCAGCGGTTCCGGGACTTTGACGATCCACCTTCTTCAGACCGCAGAGTACTGGAATTTACCACCTCGTCCAACAACCGGGACGGGCTGGCTGTCCGTGCGGCGGGTGATTCACTGACAGCCAGGCCGGAGGAGAACAGAATCCTGATCGTGCTCAGTGACGGGAGACCCAATGATATCATTGTCAATCGTCCGGGCAGCCGCAATCCCCGTCCGTATTACGGAGAATACGCGGTGAAGGACACTGCTTTCGAGATCCGCACTCTGCGCAGTGAAGGCGTATGCGTGCTTGGCGTGTTCACAGGGAAAGAACAGGACCTGGCCGCTGAGAAAAAGATCTTCGGCAAGGATTTTGCCTACATCCGGGATATCCGGAACTTCTCCAGGGTCGTCAGCACCTATCTGATCCGCCTGATGGAGCAGGATACCGGAGAGGCGGATTAATTATAAATAATGATCATTATTGACAGAAAGTGAGGAACATGAAATGGCAGACAACAAAGATTGCGCAAGCGCTTCCTCCTGCAGCAGAGAGAGCTGTGAGGGATGCCCAAGCAAACAGAATGGCGGCAAACCGGATTTCCATGCGGATCTGAATGCGTATTCCAAAATTGATCACGTGATCGGCGTGGTCAGCGGAAAAGGCGGCGTGGGCAAGTCCATGGTATGCGCTTCCCTGGCGAACAGCATGGCTGCGAAGGGATACAGGGTCGGTATTCTGGACGCGGATATCACAGGACCGTCCATCCCCAAGATGTATGGGATCAAAGGACGGGCTATGGCAAATGATCAGGGGATGTATCCGCTGGTCACCGGGAATAATATCCGGGTGATGTCATTGAATCTGCTGATGCCGGATCCCGAGCAGGCAGTAGTCTGGAGAGGACCGGTCATTGCCGGAGTCGTAAAACAGTTCTGGACCGATGTAGTCTGGGGAGAACTGGATTATCTGTTTGTGGATATGCCGCCGGGAACCGGTGACGTACCGCTCACGGTATTCCAGTCACTTCCGGTGGAAGGGATCTTTGTAGTGACTTCTCCGCAGGAACTGGTGGAGATGATCGTGAAAAAGGCTCTGAACATGGCGAAGCTGATGGATATTCCCGTACTGGGCGTGATCGAGAACTACAGCTATCTTGTATGTCCGGACTGCGGAAAGCATATTTCCGTATTCGGAGAGAGCCGCATCGAGTCAGCAGCACAGAAGCTCGGATTGCCGGTCGGAGGACAGATTCCCGTTGATCCGGCTATCGCTGCCGCCGCAGATGCAGGCGCTTTTGCAGACGTTTCCTGCACGCAGCTGGATCCGGCTGTGGAGCTGATCCTTAAGCATTAAAAGAAATGAAAGCAGTAGTAGAATGACATTTGATGAATTTGAAGAGGCTGTCCGGCAGGAGATCGATGCTCTGCCGGAATATGTGAAGGAAGAATTGAACGGCGGTGTCCTGGTGGATACCGCCGAGTACCTGCATCCGCAGGCATTGGCGCAGGATCTGTACATTCTCGGGACTTATTCCAACAGCTGGATCTACGGAAAACAGATCGTGCTGTATTACGGGTCGTTCATGCGCACCATGGGTGGAGCTCCGTTCGAAGTGATCCGCTCTCAGATCCGGGATACGCTCCGCCATGAATTCCTTCATCATATGGAGACAAGAGCTGGTCTTTTCGGGAAGGGCACGCTGATCGAGGAGGATGCGCAGCGTATGATGCGCTATTACATTCGCCATGCAGAAAAAGATGGAGAGCACTGAAAAAGCCGTTCCTGTGCACAAGATCTCTGTACGTTCCCTGGTTGAGTTTATTCTCAGGTCAGGGGATATCGACAGCCGCACAGGAGCAGGGCGCGCGGATACGGAAGCGATGCAGATGGGAAGCCGTCTTCACCGCAGGATTCAGAAGAATATGGGCATCCAATACCGGGCGGAGGTTCCTCTGTCCGGCACTTTTGCGTGTGATGATTTTCAGATCTGTGTAGAAGGAAGAGCGGACGGGATCCTGACCGACGCTGAAGGCGTGCTGATCGATGAGATCAAGGGCATTATGCGCCCTCTCGCGTTGCTGGAGGAACCGGTGCCTGTACATCTGGCGCAGGCAAAATGTTATGCATACCTGTACGGACTTGAGCAGGGGCTTCCGGCGGAAGGGGATTCTCAGAAGAAGGCCGCCGCTGAAGGAGGGTCTGTTTCCTGTGCCGGCGGATCCGATGGGATACAGGATACGGATGGTGCTGCGCGTATCCGGGTCCGCATGAGTTATGGAAATCTCGAGACTGAAGAAATGAAGTACTTCCTCTATTCCTATACTTTCGCGCAGCTTGAGGAATGGTTCCTCGGAGTGCTGGAGGAGTACAAAAAATGGGCCCGCTTTGAGCGGCAATGGAAGACTGTCCGGAATGCTTCCATAAAAAAGACGGTATTTCCCTATGTGTACAGGGAGGGGCAGAAGGAACTGGCCGGAGCTGTATACAGGACCATCCAGAGGCGGAAGCTTCTGTTCATTCAGGCGCCTACCGGTACCGGAAAGACGCTCGCTGTCCTGTTTCCCGCGGTGAAGGCTGTGGGAGAAGAGCAGGGAGAGCGGATCTTCTATCTGACTGCCCGCACCATAGCCCGCACGGTGGCTGCCCAGGCGCTGGATCTGCTGCGCGCAGAAGGACTTCGGATGAAGAGCGTGATCCTGACGGCAAAGGAAAAGATCTGTCCGCTGGAAGAGTGTCTGTGCGATCCGGATCACTGCCCCCGGGCAAAAGGTCATTTTGACCGGATCAATCAGGCACTGTATGAATTGATCACGCAGGAGGACAGATTTGACCGGGCGGGAATCCAGGCGGCAGCCGAGCGGTACCGGGTGTGTCCTTTTGAGCTGTCGCTGGATCTTTCGGAGTGGATGGATACGGTGATCTGTGATTACAATTATGTGTTTGATCCCAGGGCCCGGCTGAAGCGGTTTTTCGGAGAGGGTATGAAAAGCGAAGCGATTCTTCTGATCGACGAGGCGCACAATCTTGTGGACCGGGGCAGGGTAATGTACAGTGCGCAGCTGATCAAGGAAGATTTTCTGTCGGTAAAACGGGCAGTTCGGGGAACACATCCGAAATTAGGCCGCGCACTGGAAAAATGCAATCGTCTGCTGCTGGAATTGAAGAGGGAACTTGCCGGAAATACGGAGGAGACCGGCGGAAACTTCATCGAAGACTCTGCCGGGACACAAGATCTGAGGGAGAAGATCCATCCGCGCAGGGGCGAACTGTGGCAGGTGTGTACGGACCTTCGGACGCTTCCGCTGGCACTGCTGAATGCTTCCGGACTGATCGAGGAATATCTGGATGATATGTCCGGAGAGGAAGCGGCGGAGGAGGTGAGGGATCTTTACTTTCAGATCCTGGCTTTTCTGGATACGCTGGACCGGCTGGGGGAGGATTACATTCCCTATTCAGAGCTGCTTCCGGACGGGAAACTGATGCTGCGGCTTTACTGTGTGGATCCTTCCCGGCGCCTGCAGGAATGTATGGACAAGGTCCGCAGCAGTATCCTTTTTTCGGCGACACTGCTGCCGATCGATTACTACAGATCTTTGCTGTGCACACAGGAGGATCCTTATGCCGTGTATGCCAGAAGCTGCTTCCCGAAGGAGAACCTGCAGATTCTCATCGGCCGGGACACCAGTACGCGTTATACACGCAGAACCGAAGAGGAATATCAGCGAATCGCGAAGTATATATGTGCGGGACTTCAGCAGAAAAAGGGAAACTATCTTGCATTTTTTCCGTCTTACCGGATGCTGGAGGATGTACAGGCAGTTCTGGAAGGAATCCTTCCGGCGGAATATGAAATGCTCTGCCAGCACAGCGGTATGGATGAGGAGAGCAGAGAGGTCTTCCTGAATGCCTTTTCAGAGCAGCGGCCGGGGGGACTGATCGGGCTGTGCGTTATGGGAAGCATTTTCGGGGAGGGGATAGACCTGAAAGGCGATACCCTGATCGGAGCATTCATTGTGGGTCCCGGGCTTCCCATGGTGTGCACGCAGCAGGAGATCCTTCGCCAGTATTACGACAGCCGGGGAAAGGACGGCTTCCGCTATGCTTACATGTGCCCCGGAATGAACCGGGTGATGCAGGCGGTCGGAAGGGTGATCCGCACAGAGTCCGACCGCGGGATCGCACTGCTTTTGGATGAACGGTTCGCCCGCAGTGAATACCGCTGCATGTTTCCGAGGGAATGGGAAAACCACGGAATCTGTTCCATTAAGGATGCTGCACTGAGGATCCGTGATTTCTGGTCTTCCAGTTTTTGACACCCCTGCCAATATATGGTATGTTATAGAAGTATATCTATGTCCACGCCTGATGTCCCGCTTTTGCGGGACCGGAATGAAAACGGGATGACAACATGAAATGCAAAAACTGCGGAGCGAAGATCCGAAAGAGTGACCGGTTCTGTCCTTCCTGCGGACTGGCCAGAAATCCGGAGGAGGATCCCAATATTTATCCGGGTTCCAGAGCCGGCGCTGAAGGCAGAACGATCGACCGACATGGCGGCTCGCGTGTAATACGGGAGCCTTTATATGATGAACATCTTTATAAGGACAGTTTTCTGGAGGAGAAGAAGGAAAAACGTTCGCAGGCCCTGCTGATCACGCTTGCGATCCTTCTTCTGATCGCTTTGCTCAGCGCCGGATTTGTCATGTTCTATTTTATGATACGCCAGAAGACCGGAAGAATTCCTGCTTCAGGCCAGGGAACATCCTCACAGGGGGTTTCAGGGACCGACTGGAGCCAGAGCGTAAATGTCAGCAGTCCGAACGGGGATGACGTGATCATGATCTATCCGGAGACAGAGGAGTCCGAAGAACAGAGCGGGGACTTGGGGGAAACAGAAGGAGCCGCGTCGCAGATGCAGCCGGATCAGCCGCAGGCGGAAACACAGTCCGGTGAACATACAGAAGAGACACAGAAGGCTGCTGCCGGAGAGACAGAAGCTTCGACGGAGAAGGAAACTGCCGCAGCGTCCGAAAATGATGCAGTCAGCCGGATCGACTTTTCACAGATCGCCCGGATCATGGATGAATATTCGGAAGCAGGAAGCTATGGTGTGTGTGTCTATGATCTGAAACAGAAGAAGGCCTATGTCACCGGTGACGGAAACAAACCGATGTATGCGACGGCTGCTGTCACCGTACCGATCCTGTATACGGCCGCTCACCTGCTGGATGAAGGAGCGGCTTCGATGGACGACCCGATTTTGTATGTGAACAGTATCGGCGGCAGAGGGGAAGCGTTTCCGGAACAGCGCGACGGAAAAGAGTATCCGCTTTCCTACTATCTGTCGACAATGCTTACCTACAGCGATAACAACTGCATCAATGTGCTGATCGACCATTTCGGACGGGATGAGATCAACCGGATCTGTCACGAAGGAGGATTCTCCAGTGTGGATGTGCAGCGTAAGATCGTGGAAGTGGTAACAGACGGATCGGAAAATTATGTGAGCGCAGCAGATCTCGGAGGAATGGTACGGGATCTTTACAGCGGAGCCTTTTCCCAGATCGGCCGGGAATATATGGAACAGTATTTCCGGATCGATGAGACGGATGAAGGACGTACGGTGATCGGTCTGGCGGAAGGAGTCCGGGATGCGGCTCTTTTCCTCAATCAGAACGGGATGGGAGAGACCCGTTTTGCCGAAGTGGCCGTGGTCTCGGATGATCAATGCTCCTATATCATCAGTGAAATGATGACCGGAGCATACGGATTTGCCTATATTGATGCGGGTATTGAGATCTCTTCATATGTCTATGAAGCACTATCAGAATAAACGTCAAATGAGTGAATTACAGGAGGAAAGTGCATGAGTAATGTCAGACGGGTGTACGTGGAGAAGAAAGAAGCTTTTGCCGGAGCGGCAAAAGACCTGACAGCAGAGATCCAGGGATATCTTGGAATAAAAAATGTGGCCCGGGTGCGCATTCTGATTCGTTATGATGTGGAAAACATCTCTGACGAAGTATTTGAAAGAGCCTGCAAGACGGTATTTTCGGAACCTCCTGTAGATCTGCTCTACCGGGAGGAATTTCCTCATGAGGCGGAAGACCGCGTCTTTGCAGTGGAGTATCTGCCGGGACAGTTTGACCAGCGTGCGGACAGTGCCGAGCAGTGCGTACGGTTTCTGAAGGAGGATGAAGATCCGATCATCCGGAGCGCAAAGGTTTATGTGATCAGCGGTGCGATCAGTGATGCACAGGAGGAGGCCATCCGAAGTTACTGTATCAATCCGGTGGATTCGCGAGTCGCGGCGGCCGGGAAACCGGATACGCTCACGAGCGTATTTGATGAACCTGAGGACATTGCTGTATTTGAAGGGTTTACGGGAATGTCGGAGGAGGAACTGCATGGGTTGTATGATTCTCTGAATCTGGCAATGACTTTCCGGGATTTCCTGCACATCCGCAGCTATTTTGCCGGAGAAGAGAAGCGTGATCCCACTGTGACGGAGATCCGTGTGCTGGATACTTACTGGTCGGATCACTGCCGGCATACGACCTTTTCCACAGAGCTGAAGAATGTAACTTTTGAAGAGGGAGATTATAAAGAACCCATCGAAGCAGCCTGGAAAGCTTATCAGGAGGACCGCGCAGAGGTGTACGGAAGCCGGAAGGATAAATATATCTGCCTGATGGACCTCGCTCTGATCGCGATGAAGCGCCTGAAAATGGAAGGAAAACTGGCGGACCAGGAGGAATCGGACGAGATCAATGCCTGTTCGATCGTCGTTCCGGTGGAGATCGACGGAAAGGAAGAGGAATGGCTGGTCAACTTTAAAAATGAGACCCATAACCATCCCACGGAGATCGAGCCTTTCGGCGGCGCAGCCACCTGTCTGGGGGGCGCGATCCGTGATCCGCTTTCCGGAAGGACCTATGTGTACCAGGCAATGCGCGTGACGGGTGCGGCAGATCCCACCGGTAGCGTAAAGGATACGCTGAAGGGCAAGCTTCCTCAGAAGAAGCTGGTCCGGGAGGCGGCACACGGATACAGCAGCTACGGCAATCAGGTAGGCCTGGCTACCGGATATGTGCGTGAGATCTATCATCCGGATTATGTGGCGAAACGTATGGAGATCGGTGCCGTGATGGGAGCGGCTCCGAGAAAGGACGTACAGCGGCTCACCAGTGATCCGGGAGATATCATCATCCTTCTCGGAGGGAGGACCGGCCGCGACGGTATCGGCGGAGCAACGGGTTCTTCGAAAGTCCATACGGAGCAGTCCATCGAGGTCTGCGGTGCAGAGGTACAGAAAGGGAACGCTCCCACAGAGCGTAAGATCCAGCGCATGTTCCGCAGGCCGGAGGTGACCCGCCTGATCAAAAAATGCAATGATTTCGGTGCCGGAGGCGTATCGGTGGCGATCGGTGAGCTGGCTGACGGTCTTCTGGTGGACCTGGACAAGGTACCGAAGAAATATGCCGGACTGGACGGGACGGAGATCGCGATCTCTGAATCCCAGGAACGGATGGCAGTGGTTGTGGATCCGGCAGATGCTGATGAATTCCTTTCTTATGCACGGGAAGAAAACCTGGAGGCGACGAAGGTCGCTGTTGTGACAGAGCAGCCCAGGCTGGTTCTCACATGGCGCGGCAAAGAGATCGTTAATCTTTCCAGAGCATTTCTCGATACCAATGGCGCGCACCAGGAGACCGATGCGGTGGTGGAGATCCCCCGCAGAAAGAACAGCTACTTCCTGCCGCGCAGCGATCAGGGAAAGAGCGTAAAAGAACGCTGGCTGGAAACGCTGGGCGATCTGAACTGCTGCTCACAGCGAGGTCTGGTGGAAATGTTTGACAGTTCCATCGGCGCGGGAACGGTGCTGATGCCTTATGGAGGCAGATATCAGCGCACGCAGACACAGACCATGGTGGCGAAGCTGCCCACCGGCGGCAGGAAATGTGATATGGTCACAATGATGAGTTATGGCTTTGATCCTTACCTGTCCAGCTGGAGCCCCTTCCATGGCGCATCGTATGCGGTACTGGAATCCGTGGCGAAGATCGCGGCTGCGGGCGGAGATGTTACGAAGATCCGCTTCACTTTCCAGGAATATTTCCGCAGGATGACAGAGGATGCACACCGCTGGAGCCAGCCGCTCTCAGCACTGCTCGGGGCTTATCGCGCGCAGATGGCGCTGGGGCTTCCTTCCATCGGAGGAAAGGACAGCATGTCCGGTACTTTCCAGGAGATCGATGTACCTCCTACGCTGGTCTCTTTCGCAGTGGACACCGGAAATGCCAAGGAAGTGATCTCGCCGGAACTGAAAAAAGCCGGGAGCCGTCTTGTCCTCTTTACCGTGCAAAGAGATGCCTGGGACCTGCCGGATTATGCGCAGGCGCTTCAGCTTTACGGGGACCTGCACAAGGATATCTGTTCCGGAAAGGTGCTCTCTGCCTGGGCGCTGGACGGACATGGAATTGCATCCGCCCTTGCCCAGATGGCTTTCGGAAACGGCCTTGGAGCAGCACTTGATGCAGAGGCTCTTTCAGCGGAAGAGCTGTTCGCACCGGGGTTTGGCAATATTCTTGCGGAGGTCCGGGAAGAAGACGGACAGCTTTGTGCGCAGGGCCGCGTGATCGGTACGGTCACACAGCAAAAAGAACTTTGCTACGGAGAGGAATGCATCGATCTGGAAACCGCTCTGGCTGCCTGGGAAAAGCCCCTTGAAAAAGTATTCCGCACCAGACCTTCTTCGAACAGGAGCGACGGCCCGACATCCTGGCTGTTCAAAGCGGAAGAGGGAGAAGGGCCGGATCCGGACGGCGTTTACCGCCGCGGGTGCACGATCATTTCCTCCCATAAGATCGCTTCCCCGAGAGTGTTTATTCCGGTATTCCCCGGGACGAACTGTGAATTTGACAGTGCAGCTGCATTTGAACGGGCAGGGGCAGTGACGGATGTGAGGGTGTTCCGCAACCTTACGGCAGCGGATATCCGCGAATCGGTAGAGGAATATGCCGAAGCGATCAGCCAGGCGCAGATCATTATGTTCCCGGGCGGTTTTTCGGCCGGTGATGAGCCGGACGGGTCCGCAAAGTTCTTTGCCACCGCCTTCCAGAATGAGAAGATAAAAGAAGCGGTGATGCGTCTTCTGAAAGAACGGGACGGCCTTGCTCTCGGCATCTGCAACGGTTTCCAGGCGCTGATCAAGCTTGGCCTGGTACCCTATGGCGAGATCGTGGGTCAGAAGGAAGACTCACCGACGCTTACGTTCAATACCATCGGGCGTCATGTGTCCAGAATGGTATATACGAAAGTGATGACAAATAAATCGCCCTGGCTGGCGCTGGCGGTTCCGGGAGAGACTTATGTGAATCCGGCTTCGCACGGCGAGGGAAGATTTGTGGCATCGCCCGACTGGCTTCGCACTCTGACGCTGGGCGGACAGATCGCTACAGTCTATGCCGACTGCAGCGGGCAGGCATCTATGGATGACGAATGGAATGTCAACGGATCCTACATGGGAATCGAAGGCATTATCAGTCCGGATGGAAGAGTGCTGGGAAAGATGTGCCACAGTGAACGCCGCGGAGATGGTGTTGCCCTCAATATTACGGGCGAACAGGATATGAAGCTGTTTGAAGCGGGAGTGGCATATTTCAGATAGGAAAGAGACCATGACGAACGAAGAAATCAAGGCATTGCTCAGGGAGCTGGCAGAGAAAGCCGAAGCGGAGGGCGAGACCAGAAGCAAAACGGTCCGGATCACCTTTGATCCGAAGAAGAATGAAAGTTCCGATGAGCCGAAGGAACGTCCCGCCAAAAAGAAGGAAAAGCGGAAAACCCGTGTGAATAAAAAGGCAGAAAAGGCTCCTGTTGAAGAAGCGGAAAAGCCGTCTCCCAAAGAGGCGGAAAAGCCATCTGAAAAGACTGCCTGGAAGCTTCCGGAGGAAGCTCCGGAGACAGAGACCGGGACTTTGGAAGAGGACAGCTTTATTTCGGTGATTCCCAAAGAAAGGGAGCGGGTACAGCCGAAACGTCCGGAAAAATACCGGGAAGGCAAAAAAGAACCGCAGATTCTGCCGGAATCGGAGGACGAGCCACAGGAGGAAGTGCGGGAAGAGGAACAGGAGCCAAAAAGTGCGAAGAAAAGAAACACTGTTCCCGTGGAGCCGCCCGAATATGAAAGCGATGCGGATTTCTTTACGGAGGACTTCCTTGCAGACGGCGGTGACGGAAAGGTCTGGGGATTCCTTGCCGGTGCGATCGGCGGAATCGGCAGCAGGATAAAGGACGCTGCTGAAAAAGGCAGGGAGAAGGCCCGGGACGCAAAAGAAAAGCGCGCAGCTGCAAAAGCCGAGGAACACCGGGAGGAAGAAATTCCGGAATCTGAGACTGACGGGGAAGAGGAACCGGATCCGGAGAAGACCTCCGGGCAGGAAGCCGCTATGGAAGAAACAGCGGTATCCGAACCTGAGGAAGAGAAAGAGGCTGAAAAAGAAGCAGCTCCTTCCGGTGAAGAGCCAGCAGAGGAACCTGCAGCAGAGGATTCTGCCGCGGAAGGTGAAAAGAACTCTGACGGGGAAGAACATCCGGAGGAAGGCGCAAAAGAAGCTGACGGGGAAGAACATCCGGAAGACGGTGTGAAAGACGCTGACGGGGAAACGGAGGAAGCTGAAAAAGACAGTGCTCCTTCCGAAAAGGTACTTCCGGAGCCGGAAGAACAGGCCGGAGAGGATGCTTTCGATGAGGATAAGGAAGGCTTCATGCAGCGCCTCCGGGATAAAGGCATTGCCGCAAAGGAACTGGTCATGATCGGAGCCGGTGCCGTGCTGCTGATTCTGATCGCCGTCATGGCAGTCCGGCTTCTGGGAAGCCGGACTGCCGGCAGAACGATCGAGTCGGATGAAGGACTGACCGTAAAAGTTGTGCATGAGCCCGGTGAATGGGTCAATTCCGGAGATGTGACACTTTCCGTGAAAGCCCCCGGACCGATCCAGTCCATCAGTATCAATGGAAATGCGCAGGAATTTGAGGGAACCGACCGGACTTCGATCACATACAGGGCAGATGACCGGTATCTGGAACTGATGGTCGTATGTGAAGAGGAAGTACTGACAGCCAGGACTGAGTTCGAGTGGATCGACTCCAATGCACCGGACCTTCAGATCCGGGAAGAAGGAGGAAGGATCAGCCTCGAAGCATCCGACGATCTGTCCGGAACAGCAGCCATCTATTACGGAGAGATCACGGGCTTCTCAAATGTGCCCGCTTATCGGCTCTATTCGCAGCCCTTCGCCCCGGAAGAGGGCGTGGTATACAGCTGCGTTGCACAGGATAATGCCGGAAACATGTCGATCCCGGTAGTGACGGATTTCAGTAAATCTGTGGAGATCCGTTTCGCAGCGGATGAGATCCATTTGTTCCCGGGCGAAAGCAGTTATGTTACGGTCCGGACAGAGCCGGAGCATGCGTACGTATCGGATCTGACGCTCACCAACAGTGACGGCTCCGTGATCGCACTGGAGAAAAACGGGCGTATCCGCGGAATCGCCGAGGGGACCGCAAAGATCCAGGCATCCGCACCCGGCCTGCAGCCTGCCTCCTGCCAGATCGAGGTGCGTTCGGAAGCGGAGCTGACGATCACCACGGTGGGAGATATTACGCTCGGAGATGATGAAAACTTCAACCCGGCAGGCAGTTTTACTGAAACGTATAATGCCAATGACAGCAGCTATTTCTTCGCAAATGTGAAAAGCATTTTTGCGGCAGACGACCTTACCTTCGGTAACCTGGAAGGAACCCTGACGAATCAGGGTGTACGGGAGAGCAAAGAGTACGCATTCCGCGGAGATCCCTCATACACGCAGATCCTTCTGGACGGAAGCGTCGAGGCTGTGACGCTTGCCAACAACCACAGCAGGGATTACGGCGATGTGAGTCTGGCGGATACCCAGAAGTATCTGGATGAAGCCGGCATTGCGTGGTGCTACGGTGATAAGATCGCGTATGTGGAAGCGGAAGGCGTAAAGATCGGCCTGATCGGGATCTATGTCCTGGCAGACGGCCTGGAGCGGGAACAGCAGGTGCTCAGCACGATAAGAGAAGCCAGAAATAACGGCGCCCGGCTTGTGGTCGTTGCGTTCCACTGGGGGAGCGAGGCCAGCAATGCACCGGATGACATCCAGCAGACGCTTGCCCATCTGGCGATCGACAATGGTGCAGATCTTGTAGTCGGGCATCATCCGCATGTGCTTCAGGGAATCGAGCTGTATAAAGGAAAGTACATTGCCTACAGTCTGGCGAATTTCTGCTTTGGCGGAAACTCCAATCCTACCGACAAGGATACCATGATCTTCCAGCAGTCCTTTACAGTCACTCAGGACGGAACCATCACGCCCGGGGATATCAAGATCATTCCGTGCAGTGTTTCTTCCGAGAGCGGACGCAACAATTATCAGCCGACACCGGCCACAGGAACGGAACAGGACCGGATCATGAACCGGATCCGGGAGATGAGCCAGCAGCTGGGAACACAGCTGCCGTAAATATGATTCCCTTCCGGGTGCAGCCATCGGCAATCTGAAATTGAAAATTAAAATGAAGAAAAGCAGGAAACCGCTCTTTGTCAGCAGTGACAGAGAGGTTTCCTGCTTTTTACAATGTATAAGCAAAGTGTGATAAACGCAACGTTATGTTGCATAATGTATTTTGATGTTGAATAATAAATGAAAATATGATATTCTGTTCCCACAAAAAATCAGGGAGGAACCTGCCATGTATAAAAAAGCAGCGGTTCTTTCCGGCCGCACATTTCTTACTTCTCTGGTCACAGATCAGCACATATTTGCAGACGAAATCGACAAATTTCATTTTCTGAAGACTTTGAAAGGGATACTGGATCCGCCCGGATACCGCGGAATCGCATTTGTTCTGACAGATTCGGAATTGCATCTGGTACTCAATTCAAAGGCAGATGATATCGATCCTGATGAGCGCATCCTTAACGGATTTAATCAGGTATTCCTTCCGTATTATGAACACCGGCATGCATGCAGCGGACTGCCCCGGGTCCGGGTCCGGGCAGTGCCGCTTTTTGGAACGGATCAGCTGGTGGAAAACAGCATCCGTCTGCATCTTCTGCCCAGAAGAGAGGGATATGTAGACTGGGCAGCGGATTACTGGTGGAGCTCCGCCCAGATGTATCTGGGACATTATTGCTGGGATTTTATTGATCAGGAACTGCTGCTTTCAACGATCAGTTATGACAGCGGCAGGGCGAGAAAGGAACTGACAAGGATCGCAAGAAAAGCATATCTGCAGGAGTTTGGGAAGAACCATGGTTATAATCGCTGACGTATACATCTGAAGTAAGGAACATGCTGGCAGGAAAGAAAAAGGCCGGTGGAGCTGAGCGAAGAATGCTCATGCTTAGCCACCGGCCTTTTCCGTACTTATTTACTCCAGCTCTTTTAATGTTTTTTTCAGCTGCTTGAACTGCTTTTTCCCATACCGGAGTTTTGCCTGATATAAGAAAATACGCTGAATTCTGTCGAAGAACTCTTCTCCCATGCTGTCATCCTTGGCTTTGTTGCAGAAACCGCAGCAAGCCTGCAGATTGTCAAGATCATTGGTCCCCCCTTTGGACAGAGGGATGATGTGATCAATGGTATATTCCTCAAGAGGAATAAATCTTCCGCAGATACCGCAATGTCCCTCAGAACGGTTATAGATCATGTTACGCTCTTTTGTTGTAAAAAACCGTCTTTTTGACTGGGAAGTTTCATTGTCGGTTCTTGCGTTGTGGATGTTGCCGGAAACTTTTCCGATCCGTTTCCCGGTGGACCTGATCTTGCCGGTTCCCTGTCTGGTCTCAGAGTCCTCCCGGAAGGTGTTGGCGGCGGAAGATTTTCCCTGCGGCAGCGGGTCAGATGAAAAGATATCTTCAGCGCTGGAAGGAAGTGTTTCGACGGCAGCGGAATCCATGTTTCTGGATGCCTGCCCCCGACGATTGCTGCGTCTGCGGTTTGAACGCTTTTCACTGGTTTCTCTCATTTGCTCGGACCTGCGCCGGAAGGATTCAGAAGAACGATCTGCGAATGGTTCCTGCATGGTGTTTTCCCTGGCGGAGCTTTCCCCTGCCGGAGCACTGGGTACAGCCGGAGCACCCTCCACGGCGGGAACAGTATCCACAGCGGGAGCAGTGTCCATATCAGGAGCGGTCTGCGCAGCCGGAGCAGCCTTCACATCAGGTGCGGCCTGCGCAGCCGGAGCAGCCTTCACATCAGGTGCGGCCTGCGCAGCCGGAGCAGCCTTCACATCAGGTGCGGTCTGTGCAGCAGGAGTTTCCTCCGATACAGGAGCGATCTGCACAGCTGCAGTTTCCTCAGAATTCACTTCTGCAGAACGAAGATCTTCCCGGCGGTTCTTCCCGCGGCGGGAATCTTCCGCATGTTTTTCCCGGGATGAATCTTCATCAGATGCCTCACGTGCAGATGCCTGTGTCTCGTTCGCCGCCCGGTTCTTTTTCAGGCCGGGCTGAACGATCGGTGCATCTCCCCAGAGACTGGCACTGGCAGCCTGAATATCCCGGACAACAGGGAAAAAGCTTTTTTTCCGTTCGGGAGCAGGCTTTTTCTCCCGGGGCTGCGACGATGTGTTCACTTTTGCAGCGGATTCCGGAAGATTTTCATTTACAGGCTGCTGTGGGATGATCTCTTTTTCGGAAGGCTTCTTATTGTTCTGCTTCCCGGAAGGTTCCGGGACCGGCTCCTGTGGGGGAGCCTGCTTCACAGCGGTTTCTCTGACAGGATCTTCGGAAACTTCCTTTTTTTCCTCAGATACGGCCGGCTGCACATCCAAAGCGGCGACTTCCTTTTTCGGTCTTCCGCGGCGCCGCTTTGACGCGGATGTCTGATTCTGGGCGGAGCTGCCGCTCTGACCATCTTCAGCAGCGCTTTTTCCGGACTCTTCCGCCTTTGGCATGACAGGATTTTCTGCCTTTTTGGGCGTGAGAGGAACACGGCTGTCTGACTGCAGTTCAACGATCTCAAAGCCTTTGAGCTTTTTGGTCGCCCGCTGCAGCAGCTTTTCAGCAGAAGCCCTGCTTGAAAATCTGGTGGCAGATGCATTGTCATTCACGATCTCTACCGCCTGAGTACGTGTCTTATGACAATACGAGCTGCCATTGGTAATAATAAATGGCATGTTTACCTCCATTGAGTAAAACTTGGAACCAGCCTGTCACAGTATATCAGATATGAAAAATGTACACAACCAGTATTTCGTGTCATCAGGTCCTGGTATCATTTCTGACTGTCACATCATTCCGTTTCAGAGAATCAGACCGCACAGGAATACCGCGAGGCAGCAGCTCACAGCCACCACAAAAAGGTCGCCCCATATCCATGCCGTGACCAGGCCGACGATCAGGGCTGCCAGACCGCAGGAGAGATGATCCGTGGCCAGCACAATGGCGGGAAAAGTCATTACGGCAAGCGTGACGTAGGGGACATAATGGAGGAAAGAGCGTACCCGGCGGTTGGTGATGTTTCTCCGGAGAAGAAGCATGGGGAGCAGCCGGACGCTGTAGATCACCAGGATGATGACCAGCAGTGAGCCCCAGGTGTTTAATGATTTCATAAATTTGACACCTCCTTGGCAGTCAGGTTTCTTCCGGAATGGGATGGATCCATGCGGCAGCCCCTGCGATCAGAAGCGTGAGAATGATCACCCGGAAACCGGAAGAGATGTGAGACAGGACGGGAATCACTGTAAACAGCCAGCTCGCTGCCATGGAGATGATCACGATGCCTGCGATAAAGCGGTCTTTTCTGGATGCAGGGATGATAACGGCCAGAAACATTCCGTAAAGCGCTACGGAGAGCGCATCGACCGCTGCATGCGGCAGAATATTGCCCATCAGGACCCCGAGCACGGTACCGCTGGTCCAGCCAATGGCGGAAACACAGGCAGCCGCATAGGCAAATACAGGAGCAAGCCGTCCCTCCTGGGCAATACAGATCCCGAACAGCTCATCTGTAATGCAGTAGGAGAGCAGAAAGCGGTGTATCAGGGGAATATGCTCATCCAGCTTCTGGGACAGCGCACATCCCATCAGGAAATACCGAAGATTTACAACGATGGTCGTAAAGATCATTTCCAGAATACCTGCTCCGGAGGCGATCAGAGTAACAGCTGCGTACTCTCCGGCTGATGCAAGCATACATAGAGACATTACGCCGGATTGCAATGCACTCATGCCCGCATTGCGGGCGGTGATTCCCAGTGCAAAGGCTACCGCAAAATAACCCAGTGCGATCGGGATGCCGCTGCGCAGTCCGCGCAGGAGCCAGTATTTATTGTTTTTATTCATATTCTGCTGCCGGTCCTTTCCTGGAATTATGGCGCTGTTATCATATCACATCTGTTTTCCGTTTGCTATAATCGTTTTCATAGTGTAGAATAGATAAAACATTCAGGTCAGTCAGACCGGATGGTGTGTTTCTGAAAAGGAGGAATGAAAAATGGCAGACAATAAATACGCAGGAACAAAGACAGAGAAGAATCTTCTGGAGGCATTTGCCGGAGAATCCATGGCGCGCAATAAGTATACATACTTTGCATCTGCTGCAAAGAAAGCCGGATATGAGCAGATCGCGGCGCTGTTTCTGAAGACCGCCGAAAATGAAAAAGAGCATGCGAAACTCTGGTTCAAGGCTCTTGGCGGAATCGGCACTACGCCTGAAAACCTCCTTGCAGCGGCGGAAGGAGAGAATGCCGAATGGACCGATATGTATGAGCGTATGGCGAAGGATGCGGAAGAAGAAGGTTTCCCGGAACTGGCAGCACAGATGCGCGGTGTAGGAGAGATCGAGCGTCATCATGAGGAGAGATATCGTGCGCTTCTGAAAAATATCAATGCGGACGAAGTCTTTAAAAAGAGCGGCGTGGCGATCTGGGAATGCCGCAACTGCGGCCATATTGTTGTCGGGACCGAGGCTCCGGAGGTATGTCCGGTGTGCAATCATCCGCGCAGCTATTTTGAGATTCATCAGGAGAACTATTAAGTGAGGAGGAGTTACATCACATGAAGCCTTATTCAGAGATGACGATTTATGAACTGGAGCAGGAACTGAAAATGATCAGGAAGCATTACCGCCATTTTCAGGATCTGGATCTGCATCTGGATATGAGCCGTGGGAAACCGTGCACCGAGCAGCTCGATCTTTCCATGGAGATGCTGGATGAGCTGAACGGAGAAGTGGACCTGAGGTGTGAAGACGGAACTGACTGCCGCAACTACGGCGTTCTGGATGGAATCCGGGAGGCAAAGGAACTGATCGGGGACATGATGGAAAATCATCCTGATAATATCATCATTTACGGTAATTCATCTCTGAATGTGATGTATGATACTGTAGCCCGGGCAATGACCCACGGAATCATGGGCAATAAGCCGTGGGCCAAACTGGACCGGGTGAAATTCCTCTGCCCTGTGCCGGGGTATGACAGGCATTTTGCGATCACTGAGTATTTTGGCATAGAGATGATCTGTGTGCCGATGTCTCCGACAGGCCCGGACATGGATCTGGTGGAAAAGCTGGTTTCCGAGGACGACGCGATCAAAGGTATCTGGTGCGTGCCGAAATATTCCAATCCTCAGGGCTATTCCTATTCCGATGAGACGGTACGCCGGTTCGCAAGGCTGAAGCCGGCGGCTCCTGATTTCCGGATCTTCTGGGATAATGCCTACGGGATCCACCATCTGTATGACCTGGATCAGGATTACCTGATCGAGATCCTTGCAGAATGCAAACGTGTCGGAAATCCGGATCTTGTTTACAAATTTGCGTCCACTTCCAAGATCACATTCCCCGGAAGCGGAATCGCAGCAATGGCTACGTCCCTGAATAATCTGGAGGATATCAAAAAGCAGCTGAAGGTGCAGACGATCGGTCATGACAAGGTGAATCAGCTGAGGCATGTACGCTTTTTCGGCGATATCTATGGAATGACACAGCATATGAGAAAGCATGCCGATATTATCCGGCCGAAGTTCGAGGCAGTGGAAAGGATCTTCGAAGAAGAACTGGAAGGAATCGGAGCAGGAAGCTGGACCAAACCGAAGGGGGGATATTTCATCAGTTTTGATTCCCTTCCGGGATGCGCCAGGGCGATCGTAGCAAAGGCCAAGAAGGCCGGCGTTACGCTTACCGGAGCCGGGGCAACCTATCCCTACGGGATAGATCCGAATGACTCCAATATCCGTATTGCACCGACTTATCCGACGCTTGAAGACCTTCAGATCGCAGCAAGACTTTTTACGGTATGTGTAAAGATGGTCACGCTGGAGAAGATGCTGGATGAAAAACGCAGCAATGCGGAAGTGTGACCTGATAACTGTGACATGACAGTTGTGACATGATAACTGTGAAGGACCGTGAGGTGCTGAGCATTCATGACGAAAAAAGAAGACCGCGGGTCTCCGGCCGGAGACTCGCGGTCTTTCTGTGTTTCATAAGAGTGTTTACGAAGGGCCGAACCCCTTTGCAATATTACTGCACGGAGCTGCGGCTGCCAAGTGTAATGCTGAGAGTATCATCTTCATAATTATTGGAAGCGGAGCTGATCTTCACATCGATCGTTTCTCCTGCAGCATAGTACTGCATCATGTACTGCAGATCCCGCATGCTGGTGACCTGTTCACCGTCGAACTCGGTAATGATATCTCCCTCTTCGAGGCCGGCCTGGGCAGCGGGGCTGTCCTCTTCCACATAGGTCACATAGATCCCCTGCGGAATACCGTACAGCATGGTTGCGTCGCGGGATACGCTCTGCCCGTTGATGCCGATGTAGCCGATCTCATCCTCAGCCAGACGGACTCTCGTCTGACGGTTCATCAGGTCCTCCAGAATAGGCATTGCCTTTGCAATCGGGATCGAGTAACCCATTCCTTCAACACCGGACTGGGAAGCCTTTGCGGAGTTGATCCCGATCACTTCTCCGTTCATATTCAGCAGAGCACCGCCGCTGTTGCCGAAGTTGATCGCGGCATCTGTCTGGATCAGATCTTCATAGGTAGTAACATTCGTTCCGTAGCTGTCGGCGGCTGCCTCGATGGAACGGTTTTTAGCACTGATGATGCCGGTCGTTACAGACTGTCCGTAACCGAGAGCATTGCCGATTGCGACGACCTGTTCACCTACACGCATGTCATCCGAGTCGCCTGTCCGGGCGATCCGGATCTGATCCATTGTGTCCTCTGAAATATCTTCCAGATTTACGGAGACGACCGCCAGGTCATTGTCGGGATCCGTACCTTTTACGTTCGCTGTATAAGACTGCTCATCGATGAAGGTCACGGAAAGTTCGCTGGCATCCTCCACCACGTGATTGTTCGTACAGATCAGAAGTTCTGTATCATTGGAACCGACGATGATGCCGGAGCCGGCACTGGTCGCTTCATACTGGAAGGAACGGCGGAAGAAATAGTTGTTGACTTCCTGCACGGATTTATTGGTAATGGCTACGATCGACGGCATGACTGCCTCCGCCACATCTGCAACATTGCTGTAAGAGAAGGCCGGCGTTTCATCCTGATCTGTGACCGGATCATCCGCAAATGTCAGACCGGAAGATACTTCCGATACGGTCGGGATGATGGAAGAAACGGCCTTGTCAGTTTCCGCCGAATCTCCGGAGGGACCTCCGAATGTAACTGCGGCAACGGATGTGCCGATCACTGCTGTGGCTGCGAGAATTGCTAATAATTTTCTGCTCATGATCTATACCTCCATTTCAATGGTCTTTTGTTTTTTGATGTCCTCAATATAAATTGAAATTATGAAGAAACTGTGTTCAATTCATGTTTCTTTTGTTACGGAATCCGATGCTTGTAGCCGGGGATTTCTTATGCTATAGTAACTGCGGCAAAAAACGTGAAAGGATTCCGGATCAGGAGGTTTTTATGGGAATTCGACGGGCACAGGAAAAAGATGCGGAAGATATTCTCCGGCTGCTTGTACAGGTAAATATGGTGCATCATATCGGCAGACCGGATCTGTTCAAAGGACCGACGACCAAATATACAAAGGAAGAACTTCTGGAACTGCTGCACGATGATAGCAGGCCGGTGTTTGTGCTTACGGACGAGACGGACAGTCATGTGCTGGGGCATGCGTTCTGTATTTTCCAGCAGGTGAAGGAAAGCAATCTGATGACCGATATTAAGACTCTTTACATTGACGATATCTGTGTGGATGAGAACTGCCGCGGCAGGCATGTCGGAAAACAGCTTTATGAATATGTAAGGAATTATGCAAAAGAAAACGGCTGTTATAATCTGACGCTGAATGTGTGGAGCTGCAACGAAGGCGCTTTGAAGTTCTATGAGAACTGCGGACTGAGACCATATAAGATCGGAATGGAGACGATCCTTTAATGCGGTGAACTATTAGCGCATTAAAATAATGTTTGAAATACGGTCTGTATCTGTTATAATGAAACACGTGGTCCGTCTGGGACCATGAAAGAGTTTATAGAAGGAGGAATTTATTATGAAAAAGAATCTTGCTGTTTTACTGGGTGCCGGAGCACTGGCAGGCTGCATGGCGATGACTTCTTTCGCAGAAGAAGGGAAAGTATGGAAGATCGCAACGGACACCGTGTTCAAGCCTTTTGAATACACAGATGACTCCGGCGCATTCGTAGGAATCGATGTAGATATCCTTGCAGCGATCGCCGAGGATCAGGGATTTGAATATGAACTCAACAGCCTCGGATGGGATGCTTCCATCGCTGCATGCCAGGCAGGCCAGGCTGACGGCATGATCGCCGGTGCATCCATCACCGATGAGAGAAAGGCCAGCGGCTGGACATTCTCCGACGGATATTACAATGCTACCCAGAGCATGACCGTTCAGGAAGGTTCTGACATTGCTTCCTTTGCAGATCTGGAAGGAAAAATGGTAGGTGTTAAGACCGGTACCCAGGGTGCTTCCTATGCAGAAAGCCTGATGGATGAATATGGCTTCAGCATCACCTACTTTGAAGACTCCCCCACAATGTATCAGGCAGTGCTCGGCGGACAGGTAGTGGCATGCTTCGAGGATACTCCGATCATGGCAGCTTCCATCCAGGACGGCGGTCTGGCTCTTACGATCGTGGAAGGCTCTGAAAATGAAGGATCTCCCTATGGCTTCGCAGTATTCACCGAGGACAGCCAGGAACTGATCGATATGTTCAACGCAGGTCTTGCAGATATCATCGCAGACGGCACCTATGAAGCAGTGATCGCAAACTACCTTGGCGAGGATGCTGCCAAGATGGCAGTGGAAGCCTTCGGCGGAGCTGCAGAAGAAGCGACAGAAGCGGAGTAAATACGGTTTGATCGGAGTTCCCCTGCTGTTTGGCAGGGGAACGTGCAGACCCGTCAGTGCGGGTCCTGCCCGATGAAGAATAGATATACCGGGGAGGAAGATCCTCCGGATACCGGAAAAGAGGGAGATCCTGTATGGCTTTGATTGTAACCAGATACGGAGCACTGCTGCTGCGGGCGATGGGCCAGACTTTGCTGCTGGCACTGCTTGGACTGTTTTTCGCCTGCATTCTCGGCATGATCTTCGGATTGATGAGCGTTCTTCAGAACAAGGTATGCAACATCATTGCACTGATCTTTGTGGATGTGATCCGCGGTGTGCCAATGATCGTACTGGCGTATTTTATCTATTTCGGTTTTCCGTACCTGGTGAACAATATCCTGCACGGAAGCATCACGCTTACGGCACTTCAGGCGGGCACGGTGTGTCTTGCGCTCAACTGCGGTGCCTATATGGCGGAGATCATCCGCGCCGGCATCCAGTCAGTCGATAAGGGGCAGATGGAAGCGGCCCGCAGCCTGGGCCTTCCTTACTGGAAGTCCATGCAGAAGGTCGTGCTCCCCCAGGCGATCCGTACCATGATTCCCAGTATCATCAATCAGTTCATCATCACATTGAAAGATACATCCATTCTTTCCGTGATCGGTTTTCCGGAGCTGGTCAACACTGCCAAGAACGTGGTGGCAAATACGTTCATGTCATTCCAGACATGGGGAATCGTTGCAGTGATGTACCTGATCATTATCCTGGCGCTGTCCAAGTCCGCCAAGGTGCTTGAGAGGAGGCTGAATGTTGGGCGCTGAACATACCGGAAAAGACAGAAAGGAAAGAGCTGTCAGGATCCATGTCTCTCATTTGAAAAAGAACTTCGGGGATCTGATGGTCCTGAAAGATATCTCAACGGATATTTATGAGGGTGAAGTCGTAGTGATCATCGGCCCTTCGGGCAGCGGCAAATCGACATTCCTTCGCTGCCTCAACAAGCTGGAGGAAGTCTCGGGGGGCGCCGTGCTAATCGACGGGGAAGATATCACCGACAGGCATGCCGACATCAATAAGATGCGTGAGCGGATCGGAATGGTATTCCAGCATTTCAATCTTTTCAACAACATGGATGTACTCCATAATCTGATGCTGGCGCCTGTGGAGCTTGGGAAACAGTCAAAGGGCGAAGCAAGCCGCAGCGCTATGGAAATGCTCGCGCGGGTCGGTCTGGCAGACAAGGCGAATGCCTATCCGTCGCAGTTGTCCGGCGGGCAGAAACAGAGAGTGGCGATCGCCCGGGCACTTTGCATGAAGCCGGATATCATGCTCTTCGATGAACCTACCAGTGCGCTGGATCCGGAAATGGTGGGCGAGGTGCTCCAGGTCATGAAGCAGCTTGCGGCTGACGGGATGACCATGGTCATTGTTACGCATGAGATGGGCTTTGCCCGGGAGGTATCCGACCGGGTGATGTTTATGGACGGGGGATATATCGTTGAGGAAGGAACACCTCAGGAGGTGATCCTCAATCCCAAAGAGCCCAGAACCATAGATTTCCTGAACAAAGTCCTGTAATAAACGTAAGAAAGCACAAAAAGCATGCAGATCCTTCAAAACAGAAGGGGATGCATGCTTTTTCCTTTTTCCTGTAAAACAAAAAGATTCCGGCAGGTTCCTGCTCTTATGCTTCCGGGGAATCCGCATTTTCGAAATCTTCGATGTATTTCTGCAGCTTCGGAAAGGCCCCTTTATAAATGATGGAGAGGAGCTTGTCAAGGTGCCGCAGGGCAGTTTCCATCTCGGGACCGGTGATAAGATGATCACGCTGGGCGTCGGCTAGTTCGTCCAGATCCACTACTCGTACAAATCCGTCAGGATAAACGATCACATCTGCCAGAAGATCGGTAAAAACATAAGTATCCGTGTCTGCATCATAGGTATGTGACACGATATCGCAATACCAGCTGATCAGGCTGCCGTTGTGATCGTAGAATTTACTCACTTTGAAGCCGCGTTCCAGAAAGTAACAGGAGTAGCCGTGGCTGAGTGTTTTTTTGGGTTTCAATGTATTCCATTTCGTTATAATCACTTCCGGATCCCGGTAGAGAATGATGTCATCTTTCAATTCGACACATTCTGCAGGGATGATACGTTTTCTGAAAAGCCTGACCTGGTCCATGGAGGATCCTCCCTGAAGTATGAAGAAATCAGAAACAGTGTTGTCATTTGCAACTAATATATCATTCCATTCCGCCTGTTGCAACAAAACGTTGAACTATGCTATATTATGCAAAACTGCGGTTTTCAGGGCGTGGTTTCCCGGAAACATTTACAACGTTTTTATGCTTTATCCTGGCAGCCTGAAACAGAACGATCCATATGGGAGGAGAAAAATGATACAAAAAGCGATCTCAAAACTGGTGTGTTACGGCCTTGCAACCGGCCTTATCGAAAACGAAGACAGCATATATACGGCGAACCGGCTTCTGGAACTGCTGGAGATCGATTCTCTGGAACCTGAAACGGAACAGGAGATCCTTGCATATGTCTCTGCCGGAGTGGACCGAAAAGAACAGCTTAAAGTGGAACTGGAAGGCATCCTCGGGCAGATCTGTGATTATGCCTTTGAGCATGGTCTGATGCCGGAAAACTCTGTCGGGTTCCGGGATCTGTTTGATACAAAGGTCATGGGGCTGCTTACGGACCGTCCGCACAATATCACAAAGACCTTCTTCGAGCACTATGAGGAAAGTCCGCAGGCGGCGACCGACTGGTATTACGATTTCTCCCAGAATACGGATTATATCCGCCGTTACCGCATCCGGAAGGATATCAAGTGGATCGCACCTACGGAATATGGGGATCTGGATATCACGATCAATCTCTCCAAACCTGAGAAGGATCCGAAAGCCATCGCGGCTGCACGCAATGCGAAGGCAACATCCTATCCGAAGTGCCTGCTTTGCCGGGAGAATACCGGTTACGCAGGGCGTCCGGGGCATCCCGCGCGGCAGAATCACCGGATCATCCCGATCAGCGTAAACGGAGGAGGATGGTACCTGCAGTACTCTCCCTATGTGTATTATAATGAGCACTGCATCGTTTTCAACGGGCTTCATCAGCCTATGAAGATCGACCGCGCGGCATTTCGCAAACTGTTTGAGTTCGTGGAGGAATTCCCTCATTATTTTGTCGGGTCCAATGCGGATCTGCCGATCGTGGGCGGCTCCATCCTGAGCCATGAACATTTCCAGGGCGGACACTACACATTCGCCATGGCAAAAGCTCCCGTGGAGCGTGAGGTCGTTTTCAAAGGATATGAAGATGTGAAAGCCGGCATCGTGAAATGGCCTATGTCCGTGATCCGGATCCGCTGCGCGGACTGGAAACGGCTGGTGGATCTGGGTGATAAGATCCTGAATAAGTGGCGCGGTTATACGGATGAGGATGCCTTTATCTACGCATTTACCGATGGGGAACCTCACAATACGATCACGCCGATCGCCCGCAAGCGTGACGGAGAATATGAGCTGGATCTGGTGCTGCGCAACAATATCACAACGAAGGAGCATCCGCTTGGCGTTTATCATCCGCATGCGCAGCTGCACCATATCAAAAAAGAGAACATCGGTCTGATCGAAGTGATGGGACTGGCTGTGCTTCCTGCCAGACTGCGGGATGAGATGCATGCCCTGAATGAGGCGGTTCGCACCGGAAGGGATATCCGCGCAGACGAGCAGCTTGAGAAACATGCGGACTGGATCGATGAACTGAAAGAGAAATATCCTTCACTCGCCGAAAACGGGGAGAAAGAGCTGGATGAGATCCTCAGAAAGGAGATCGGACTGGTTTTTGCAAAAGTGCTTGAGCACGCGGGTGTCTATAAGAGGACAGAAGAAGGCCAGGAGGCATTCGGAAGGTTTATCCGTGAAGTGAACAATGAATTCTAATTCTTACAGAAATATTATGCGGGTCGCGATCCCCATCATGATTCAGAACGGAATCACAAATCTGGTGGGAATGCTGGACAATATTATGGTAGGGCAGCTTGGAACGGATGCCATGTCCGGTGTTGCGATCGTGAACCAGCTGATGTTTATCTTTAACCTGTGTATTTTCGGGGCACTGTCCGGAATCGGAATCTTTACCGCTCAGTTTTACGGAAAAGGGGACAGTGAAGGAGTCCGGTACACGGTGCGTCAGCAGATACTGGTGAGTGTGGTGCTGGCGATTCTGGGCGCCGTTGTCTTCCTGGGCTGGGGAGACATGCTGATCAGACTATATCTGCACAGCGATGGATCCGGGAGTGTGGAGGCCACCTTCCGTCATGCAAAGGAATACCTGAATGTAATGTACGCCGGCTTCCTACCGTTTGCGATCTCCCAGGTGTATTCCAGCACTCTGCGCAATACCGGGGAGACTATGATCCCCATGGAAGCCGGTGTAGCGGCCGTGCTGATCAATCTGGCCGGAAACTATATCCTGATCTACGGTCATTTCGGCGCGCCTAGAATGGGCGTGGTCGGCGCAGCTGCTGCCACTGTGATCTCACGCTTTGCGGAGATGGCGATCGTCGTGGTATGGACGCATGCGCATACGCAGCGCAATCCGTTTATCCGGGGGGTCTATGGAAGACTGTTCGATATTCCGGCGGGTCTCAACCGTCAGGTCGCCGTCAAAGGAATGCCGCTTCTTATGAACGAAGCTTTGTGGTCAGGTGCACAGGCTGCACTGACACAGAACTATTCGATCCGCGGACTTTCCGCGGTGGCAGCGGTAAATATCTATCAGACGATCTCCAATGTGTTTAGTGTCAGCTTCATCGCAATGGGAAGCGCCATTGCGATCCTTCTGGGACAGATGCTCGGTGCGGGGCAGATCGAGCGCGCGAGATCCGAAGCACACCGCCTGACGGCTTTTTCGGTGGTGTTCTGTCTTGCCTTCGCAGCCGTGGAGCTTCTGCTCTCCGGTGTTTATCCGCGTCTGTACAATACCTCGGAAGAGGTGCGCTCTCTGGCCATCGGACTGATCCGCATCGGCGCGCTTTTCATGCCTGTCTATGCCTATGTGAACGCAGCATATTTTATCATCCGCTCAGGCGGAAAGACGGTGGTCACCTTCTTCTTTGACAGTGTTTACAGCTGGGTCGTCGTGATTCCGGCCGTTTTCGTGGCAGCGCATTTTACAGGGCTGCCGCTCTATGCCCTGTTCCTGATCGTGCAGCTGACAGAAGTGATCAAATGCTTCATCGGACATTTCCTGGTGAAACGGGGAGCATGGGCCGTCAATCTTACCAGATACGGACAGGCCGTATGAGGCCTGCATAAAGGAGATAAAATGGAATATCGCACAGAACATGATTCAATGGGAGAGGTCCGGGTGCCGGCAGACCGTTACTGGGCAGCACAGACACAGCGGAGCCGTGAAAATTTCCGGATCGGGGTCGGAATCGAGACGATGCCTTCCCAGATCACACATGCATTCGGTATTTTGAAAAAGGCAGCGGCACTGGCGAACCACGAGCTTCGTCCTGAGAAAATGACGCAGGAGAAGCTGGACGCGGTGTGTGCAGCCTGCGATGAAGTGGCGGACGGGAAACTGAATGACCATTTTCCGCTGGTGGTGTGGCAGACAGGCTCGGGCACGCAGTCCAATATGAATGCGAATGAAGTGATCGCGAACCGTGCCAATGAGCTCGCAGGGAAGAAGCTGTGTCATCCGAATGACGATATCAACATGAGCCAGTCCTCCAATGACACCTTTCCAACCGCAATGCATATCAGTGCCGTTCTTATCCTGGAAGACTGCCTGATTCCTGCTGCACAGGAGCTTGCAGATGAGCTGGAGCGCCTGGAGGAGGAAAACCGGGATGTGGTGAAATCAGGCCGGACTCACCTGCAGGATGCGGTACCGATCCGCTTCTCCCAGGAGATCAGCGGCTGGCGCTCTTCGGTGGAAAAGGACATCGCACTGCTGAGCATGGCTGTCGAACCTCTCCGGGAACTTGCTCTGGGTGGAACAGCGGTAGGCACGGGGCTGAATGCACCGGAAGGGTTTGCACAGCTGGTAGCCGAAAAAACATCGGAACTGACGGGAAAGACCTTCGTGACCGCTCCCAACAAGTTTCATGCACTGACCAGCAAGGACGAGATCGTGTTTGCCCACGGAGCTGTAAAAGCGCTGGCAGCGGATATGATGAAGATCGCAAATGACGTCCGCTGGCTTTCCTCCGGCCCGCGCTGCGGACTGGGAGAGATCCGGATTCCGGAGAATGAACCCGGATCATCTATCATGCCCGGAAAGGTCAATCCGACTCAGTGCGAACAGGTGACAATGGTGGCAGTACAGGTGATGGGAAATGATACAGCCATTTCCATGGCAGCATCCCAGGGCAATTTTGAGCTGAATGTATTCATGCCGGTGATAGCCTACAATTTCCTGCAGTCGGCCAGACTGCTCTCCGAATCGATCCTTTCCTTTACGAAGAACTGTGTGAAGGGCATCGAGGCTGACCGGGCAAAAATGCGCCATAATCTGTATAATTCCCTGATGCTGGTCACGGCACTGAATCCTTATATCGGATATGAGAATGCCGCAAAGACAGCTCATCTTGCGTTCCGGGAGAATATTTCCCTGAAGGAGGCCTGCGTAAAACTCGGCTTTTTGTCTCCGGAGCGCTTTGACGAGGTTTTCCGCCCGGAAGAAATGGCTTGACACAAAAAACGCTCAAGGTTACACTTGCTAGAAAAGGCTGTTTCGACCCAGTCAGGCAGGCCACACCTTTAAAAGCGGCGGATGATCGGGTTTTGGTGACATCATTTTTACAGAACGAGGAGAAAAGCATATGGCAAACGACAAAAAGCTGGTCGAACAGATCACTTCCATGGAGAAGGATTTCGCCCAGTGGTATACGGATGTAGTGAAAAAGGCAGAGCTGATCGATTATACCAGCGTTAAGGGATGTATGGTCATCAAGCCGGCCGGCTATGCGATCTGGGAGAACATCCAGGCTGAACTGGACCGCCGCTTTAAGGAGACCGGAGTGGAGAATGTATACCTTCCTCTGTTTATCCCGGAGAATCTTCTGCGAAAGGAATCCGAACTGGTGGAAGGCTTTGCGCCGGAAGTGGCATGGGTCACGCAGGGCGGACTGGAACCTCTGCAGGAGAGACTTTGCGTAAGACCTACCTCCGAGACGCTGTTCAGTGATTTCTATAAGAATGATGTGCATTCCTACCGTGATCTTCCGAAGGTATATAATCAGTGGTGCTCGGTGGTCCGCTGGGAAAAGACGACCCGCCCGTTCCTTCGCTCCAGGGAATTCCTGTGGCAGGAAGGACACACGGTCCATGCAACTGCTGAGGAAGCGCAGGAACGTACGGAACAGATGCTCAATGTATATGCGGATTTCTGCGAAGAAGTGCTTGCGATTCCGGTGGTGCGCGGCAAGAAGACCGACAAAGAAAAATTTGCCGGAGCGGTAGCCACTTACACGATCGAGTCCCTGATGCATGACGGACAGGCACTTCAATCCGGTACCAGCCACAATTTTGGGGATAAATTTGCCCAGGCATACGGGATTCAGTTTACCGACCGTGACAACAAGCTGAAATATGCTTATCAGACTTCCTGGGGAATGACGACCCGTATGATCGGTGCCATAATCATGGTCCACGGCGACAATAGCGGCCTGGTGCTTCCGCCCAGGATCGCCCCGGTCCAGGTGATGGTCGTGCCTATCCAGCAGAAGAAAGAGGGCGTTCTGGAGAAAGCCCGTGAGATTCTGGACATGCTTAAGGCTGCAGGACTTCGTGCCCGCCTGGATGATTCCGACAAGAGCCCGGGATGGAAATTCTCTGAGCAGGAGATGCGCGGTATCCCGTGCCGTATCGAGATCGGACCGAAGGATATCGAAGCAGGTCAGGCAGTGATCGTACGCAGGGATAACCGTGAGAAGACGGTCTCATCCATCGGTGATCTCGCCGGAACCGTCAAAAAGGTTCTGGAGCAGGAGCAGGCGGATCTGTTCGCGAAAGCGAAGGCACACAGGGATGAGCATACCTATGATGCACCGACAAAAGAGGAGTTCGCGGATGCTGCGGAAAATAAGCATGGCTTTATAAGGGCTATGTGGTGCGGATGCCGTGAGTGCGAGGATGCGATCAAGGAAGAATACGGCGTGACGAGCCGCTGCATGCCGTTTGCTCAGGAAACCCTTTCGGATACCTGCGTATACTGCGGAAAACCCGCAAAAACACTGGTATACTGGGGCAAGGCATATTAACAGGCCGCGCGGTTTCGGGCAGGGATGCGTGATAATGAATATGCGCAGAAGACGAGTATTTCCGTAAAAATTACGGCGCTTTATCGCTAAAACGCATTGACTTCCCGTAGAATCAAGCGTATGATGAGGACATCATTTTTGATTGGACGGCCGCTTTCCGAAAAATTTTGGGAAAGCAGCTGTATACCGCAAGTTTTTTGCGGTACGCGCAGCCAAACAGGCCGCCCTGCAGAAGAGGAGGAATATTATGAACAAATTTGCGAAGATTGCCAGCTGCGTGCTTGCAGGAACGATGGTTCTTTCAACATCCGCTTTTGCGGCTGATACCTGGAAGGTCGGAGGCATTGGCCCCACCACCGGCGGAGCTGCAGTTTACGGTCAGGCTGTTGCCAATGCCATGCAGATCGCTGCAGACGAGATCAACGAGGCCGGCGGCATCAACGGTTATCAGGTCGAGATCAATTTCCAGGATGATGAGCATGATGCTGAGAAGGCAGTCAATGCATATAATACTCTGAAGGACTGGGGAATGCAGATCCTGGAAGGTACAGTAACTTCCACTCCCTGTATTGCAGTTGCTGCAGAGACTCTGAATGACAATATGTTCCAGATCACACCGTCCGGATCCGCTCAGGAATGCGCAGCAGGCGCCAATGCTTTCCGCGTATGCTTCACGGATCCTGCACAGGGTACCATGAGTGCACTGTATATCGGTGAGCACGGACTGGCTGAGAAAGTTGCAATTATCTACAACAGTTCTGATGTTTACTCCACCGGTATCTACGAGACCTTCGTAACCGAAGCGGAGAGTCAGGGATTTGAAGTTGTTTCTGTTGAAGCATTCACAGAGGATTCCAAGACCGATTTCTCCGTACAGCTGCAGAAGGCAAAAGAAGCCGGAGCGGATCTGGTATTCCTTCCGATCTATTACACCGAGGCTTCCCTGATCCTTACGCAGGCAGCTGCTATGGAATATGCTCCCACCTTCTTCGGTGTGGACGGCATGGATGGCATCCTGGATGTGGAAGGCTTTGACACGACCCTGGCAGAAGGCGTTATGCTTCTTACTCCGTTCGTTGCTTCCGCAGAGGATGAGCTTACCCAGAACTTTGTTTCCAAGTTTGAAGAGCTGTACGGCGGTATCCCGAACCAGTTCGCAGCAGATGCTTACGACGGACTGTATGCCATCAAGGCTGCAGCAGAGGCTTCTGACCTGAATCCGGATATGTCCATATCTGATATTTGTGAAGGCCTCAAGGCCGGCATGACCAGCATCACGTTCGATGGTCTTACCGGTGCAGGCTGCACATGGGATGAGAACGGCGAGCCCACCAAGGATCCCAAGGCTATGGTGATCGAGAATGGTGTTTATGCTCCCATGGAGTGATCATTCTTTCTGCAGGATCACAGCCTGGAAGGGGAATGTCCCCCTCTTCTGCAGGCGGGGGAAAAGCTGAACCTGAATTAAGTGACCCTCGGGTCATATGTTGATCCGAAGTGCTTCGGGGCTGTCCATTGGCCGACAGCCCCGTTTTTTCTGTATGCATGTCCTGTTTCGTTCTGTACGCATATGTTGTTTCGTGCTATACTTATTGTAAACAAGATATATATATTTCGAGAGGTGCAACATGACATTTCTTAACTACCTGATCAGCGGGATAAGCCTTGGAAGCGTATATGCGATCATTGCGCTGGGCTACACCATGGTATACGGCATTGCAAAGATGCTGAACTTTGCGCATGGTGATGTCATTATGGTCGGAGCATACACGGTTTTCGTAGCCATGTCCTCTTCAGGGCTTCCGGCACTGCCGGCGATTCTTCTTTCCATGGCAGTGTGTACGGTGCTCGGCGTTGTGATCGAACGTGTCGCATATCGTCCCCTGCGCGGAGCTGCTTCCCCTCTGGCGGTGCTGATCACAGCCATTGGCGTCAGTTATCTGCTGCAGAATCTTGCTTTGCTGATCTTTGGGTCTAATACCAAGTCTTTCTCCACGGTAGTGCCGCTCTCCCCGCTGAAGCTGGCAGGCGGACAGATCACGATCAGCGGAGAGACGATCGTTACGATCCTGGCTTCCATTCTGATCGTGGTGGGGCTGAGTCTGTTCATCAACCGCACAAAGCCCGGACAGGCAATGCTGGCTGTTTCCGAGGATCAGGGTGCGGCAAAGCTGATGGGCATCAATGTGAACGGGACGATCGCCCTTACCTTTGCGATCGGTTCTTCCCTTGCGGCGATCGCCGGTGTACTGCTGTGTTCCGCTTATCCTTCCCTGACGCCTTATACAGGTTCAATGCCAGGCATAAAGGCCTTTGTGGCGGCTGTATTCGGCGGGATCGGGTCCATTCCCGGTGCCATGATCGGCGGTATTCTTCTCGGAATCATCGAGATCTTCGGAAAAGCCTACATTTCCTCCCAGATGGCGGATGCGATCGTTTTTGCGGTTCTGATCATTGTTCTGCTGGTGAAGCCTACCGGCATACTCGGAAAGCCCATCCGGGAGAAGGTATGAGGAGGTGCAAGGGATGAAAAAGACAATAAGCCGCACTGCCAGGCAGAATGCGATCACTTACGGTATTGTTCTGGCATTCTTTGCAGTAATGCAGCCTCTCGCAATGACAGGAAAGCTGTCCAGTTCATTGTCGGGACTTCTGATTCCGTTCTGCTATTATGTGGTTCTGGCAGTTTCATTAAATCTTACCGTCGGAATTCTGGGAGAGCTCAGTCTGGGACATGCGGGTTTTATGTGTGTAGGTGCTTTTGCAAGTGCTTTTTTCTCAAAGTGTGTCCAGGGAACGATCACCAATTCGCTGGTCCGTTTCCTTCTGGCCCTTCTGATCGGGTCGGCGTTCGCCGCACTGTTCGGTATTCTCATCGGAATCCCGGTGCTGCGCCTGCGCGGTGACTATCTCGCCATAGTAACGCTGGCATTCGGTGAGATCATCAAAAATCTTGTAAATGTTCTTTTTATCGGCAGAGACAGTGAGGGGATACATTTTTCCATGAAGGATTCACTCTCGCTTCATCTGGGCGAGGGCGGTGAAGTGCTGGTAAACGGCCCGCAGGGGATCTCCGGGATCTCCCGGGATTCTACGTTCATACTTGGCACGATTCTCGTGCTGCTCACGCTGTTCATTGTCCTGCGGCTGATTCAGTCTCGGGACGGGCGTGCGATCATGGCGATTCGCGACAACCGGATCGCTGCAGAGTCCATCGGCATCAATATCACGAAATACAAGCTGATGGCGTTCACTGTATCCGCAGCACTGGCAGGAGCCGGAGGAGTGCTGTACGCACATAACCTGGCCACACTGACCGCCACCTCCAAGAATTTCGGTTACAATATGTCCATCATGATTCTGGTATATGTCGTTATGGGCGGCATCGGAAATATCCGCGGCAGCGTGATCGCACCGGTAGTGTTGAATCTGGTGCTGGATTATTTCCTGAGAAAATTCCAGCTGATGGGAGACAGTCCTGTGCTGCAGTTCCTCAGCGACAACCGTATGCTGATCTACGCCATCGTCCTGATCCTGATCATGGTGATGACCTGGAGCCCGAAGATGGTGGAGAAACGCAATGCCCTGTTTGGCAGGCGTAAAGAATCGAAGGAGGGCTGAGGGATGGCAATACTGGAAGTGAAAAACCTGGGGATCTCCTTCGGAGGACTTCGGGCGGTAAATGAGTTCAACCTTACGATCGAGAAGGGTGAGCTTTATGGGCTGATCGGCCCGAACGGAGCAGGAAAAACAACGGTATTCAATCTGCTTACCGGAGTATACCGTCCGGACAGCGGTGTGATCTTCCTGGACGGCAAGGATATCACCGGAAAAAGGACGATCGATATCAGCAAGGAGGGTATTGCGCGGACATTCCAGAATATCCGCCTGTTCGGAAAACTCTCGGTCCTGGATAATGTAAAGGCCGGTATGCACAATCATCATACATATTCCGCTGTTGCGGGTATTCTGCACACGGGATCATGGCGCAGGGCGGAGCGTGAGATGGATGAGAAAGCCATGCAGCTGCTGAAGGTCTTCGAACTGGACCAGGAAGCAGAGCATCTGGCATCCAATCTTCCTTACGGAAAACAGCGCAAGCTTGAGATCGCGAGAGCTCTTGCCACGGATCCGAAGCTCCTGCTGCTGGATGAGCCTGCAGCCGGAATGAATCCGCAGGAGACGCAGGCATTGATGGATATGATACGCCTGGTCAGGGATCAGTTTGACATGACGATCCTCCTGATCGAGCATGACATGAAGCTGGTATCCGGTATCTGCGAAGAACTGACAGTGCTGAACTTCGGTGAGGTGCTTGCACAGGGAGAAACCTCCACAGTGCTTGCCGAACCGCAGGTGATCACTGCATATCTGGGGGAATAATGCGATGGCAATGCTGGAAGTAAAAGATCTGAATGTATATTATGGCATGATTCATGCCATCAGGGATGTGTCCTTCGAAGTAAACGAGGGAGAGATCATAGCCCTGATCGGAGCGAACGGGGCCGGAAAGACGACGATTCTGCATACCATCAGCGGTCTGATCGCACCGAAGACCGGCCATATCCTGTTTGAAAACACGGATCTCACCCGCATACCTGCACATAAGGTAGTGAGTCTGGGCATGGCCCAGGTACCGGAAGGCCGCCGGGTATTCTCTCAGATGAGTGTGCTTCAGAACCTGAAAATGGGTGCATTTACCCGCAGTGATAAAAGCGAAGTTGAGGCTACACTGGAACTGGTGTACAAACGTTTTCCGAGGCTTCGGGAGCGGAAGAACCAGCCTGCAGGTACGCTTTCCGGAGGGGAACAGCAGATGCTGGCCATGGGAAGAGCGCTGATGTCTCATCCGAAGATCATTTTGATGGATGAACCTTCCATGGGTCTTTCTCCGATTCTGGTAAATGAGATCTTCGATATCATTCGGAGCGTAAATGAGAGCGGGACGACAGTGCTTCTGGTAGAGCAGAATGCAAAAAAGGCATTGATGATCGCAAACCGGGCTTATGTACTGGAGACAGGCAGTATCGCTTCGTCGGGTGATGCAAAGGAACTGATGAATGACGATTCGATCCGGAAAGCGTATCTGGGTGAATAGGAATCTGCATGCAAAACTGCATTGTAACTGTACCGGGCAGTACGATACCGGGCAGTTATTCAAAGGGGACAGAAGGGAGGATTTGGGATGAATAATATTGTAGTTACAATTGCGAGACAGTACGGAAGCGGCGGAAAAACCATCGGCGGCATGCTTGCAAAGGAATTGGGAATCAATGTTTATAACAGAGAGATTCTGAAACTTGCTTCCGAAGACAGCGGCATCAATGAAACTCTCTTTAACCAGGTGGATGAGCGCCTGAAAAAAACGACACTTTTCGGGATCATGAAACGTGAGTATAAAGGAGAACTGATCCCCCCGGAGAGTGAGGATTTCCTTTCCAATCAGAACCTGTTCAACTATCAGGCAAAAGTGATCAAAGGTCTTGCCGAGACCGAATCCTGCGTCATTATCGGAAGATGCGCGGATTATATACTGAAGGATTATGAAAATGTGGTGAGTGTATTTATTCACGCTTCACCGGAATACTGCAGAGTCCAGGCGATCGAGCGCGGTTCCCAGAGTCCGAAGGATGTGGATAAGTTCATTGCCAGGACCGACCGGTATCGCGGGGACTATTACCGTTATTATACCGGGCATGAATGGTCGGATGCCCGTAACTACGATCTGTGTCTGAACAGTGAGAAGCTGGGCTTCCAGGGCTGTGTAGATGCGATCCGCAGGTATATCGATATCCGGTTTAAAGCAGAGGGGGAAGAAAAATGAAAATTGCAATCGGAAATGACCATGCAGCGGTGGCATTAAAGAAAGAGATTCTGGCATATCTTCAGGAAAAGGGATATGAGATGATCAATGTGGGAACGGATCAGGAGACCAGTTTCCATTATCCGGTCAGCGGCTACCGGGTAGCCAAAATGGTAGCAGCGGGCGAAGCAGATCTGGGGATCCTGATCTGCGGTACCGGCGTAGGCATCTCTCTGGCGGCAAATAAAGTGAAAGGCATACGGTGCTGCGTGTGCAGCGAGCCTTATACAGCCAAAATGTCCAGAGAGCATAATAACAGTAATATTCTGGCATTCGGCGCAAGAGTGGTCGGGCCGGATCTGGCGAAAATGATCGTAGATGAATGGCTGAACGCAAAGTTCCTCGGGGGAAGGCATCAGACCAGGGTCGATATGATCATGGAGATCGAAGCCACACAGGAACTGAAGGCAGCACAGGAGTAAAGTATGAACAATGGATCTGGTTTCACATGGAAACGTTTCCTATGGCTGGGCGCTCTGGCGTTCAGCCTTTTAATGACCGGGTGTGCCCGTAAGCCTGAGGGTGGGGCAAAGACCCGGCTCGGCATGGAAGCACTGGAAAACAATGATCTGTCCGGAGCAATGGCATTCTTCCAGGAGGCTGCCGCCGCAATGGAGGATCCGGTAGTGCTGAATCGCGGTATGGGCATAGCTCTGATGGGTCAGGCACGTTATCAGGAGGCTGCCGCGGCATTTCAGGCTGCCCTGGATGCAGCGGACGAAAAAATGCCGGAGACCGTAAGGGATATCCGTTTTTACCAGGTGACTGCATGGTACCGTATGGGCGAATATGAAGAGGTTGTGAATGCCTGTCTTTCACTGCTCGGTGAGAAGGAAGCGCCGGAACTGTATTTCCTCCTGGCCGCATCGCAGCTGGCTCAGGGTGACCGGGACAGTGCGAGGGAAAATTTTGACAAGGCAGCCCGTCTTTCTTCCGGGGACTATGCGATGTATCTGCGGATCTATGAGTGCTATGAGGAGCATAACCTGACCGGAATCGGGGATGAATATCTGCAGACAGCGCTCGGGTTCGTTGCGAAGACCAATGAAGATCAATATGAGGTAGGACGCATCTATTTTTATCTGGAACAGTATGACCAGGCCAGGGAGGCGCTCATGGCTTCCGCCGAAGACGGATACCTTCCGTCCATGCGGCTTCTCGGAGAGGTGTATCTGCGGCTTGGAGACTACGCCCATGCCCGTGCAATGTACCAGTCTGTGCTGGACCGGGACGGACAGAATCCTTCGGGATACAATGGCCTTGCCCTGTGTGCGATCGCGGAAGGCAGCTATGACGAAGCGATCGGATGGATCGAGAGCGGCCTGGCTCTGGAAGAGGAAGACGGAAAGCAGCAGCTGCGCTATAACGAGATCGTTGCGTATGAGCGAAAACTGGATTTTGCCTCTGCACTGGTGAAGGCAGAAGCTTACTGTGAGCTGTATCCGGGAGATGAAAACGGGAGAAAAGAACTGACCTTCCTGCGCACGAGGTAGCTGCCTGGCAGCTGCCTGATGCCTTCCGGAAACGGAAACTGTGTCTCCGAACAGCCGCAAAATATAAAAAGGTTGCCCCCAAAACGCTGCATGAAGGAGAGTGTATGGAGCAGAAGCTTTGGAATAAGGATGTCCGGGAAAGTGAAAAGAAAGAGCGAGTGATTCTGGCCGGAGTGTGTACCGGCGATGAAGCGGAAAGTATTGAATCCATGGATGAACTGGAAGCACTTGCCCGGACAGCAGGCGGATCCGTTGCAGGCCGGATCCTTCAGCTGCGCAGTGATCCGCACCCGGTCACCTACCTTGGAACCGGAAAAGTGGAGGAACTTATGCTTCTGGCAGAAGAGGAAAAGGCAGATGCGGTGATCTGTGATGATGAGCTCTCTCCGGTACAGATGCGCAATCTGCAGAGTATGCTGGAGTGCCCGGTACTGGACCGTACGCTTCTGATTCTGGATATCTTTGCAGAACATGCCAGTACCAGTGAAGGAAAGATTCAGGTGGAACTGGCACAGCTCACCTACCGGGCAACGCATCTTTCCGGAATGGGAAAGATCCTCTCGCGTCAGGGCGGCGGCATCGGGACCCGCGGCCCCGGGGAGAAGAAGCTTGAGATCGACCGGCGGCGGATCCGGGAGAGGATCTCCCACCTGAAAAAAGAGCTGGAGGAAGTGCGCCGACACCGGAGCCTTGTCCGGAAAAGCCGTGCAGAAGGCGTGATGGCAGAGGTGGCCATCGTCGGCTACACGAATGCCGGAAAGTCCACCCTTCTCAACTGCCTTACCCAGGCAGGCGTGTATGCGCAGGACCAGCTTTTTGCGACACTCGATCCGGTGACAAGAGGATATATTCTTCCGGGTGGGACGCAGGTCCTGCTCACCGATACCGTAGGTTTTATACGCAAACTCCCCCATACCCTGATCGAAGCATTCCGAAGCACCCTGGAAGAAGCCAAATATGCCGATCTGATCCTGCATGTCGTAGATGCATCCAGTCCGGAGATGGAGAAACAGATGTACGTGGTTTATGAGACCCTTCGCGAACTGGGAGCCGCCGGGAAAAAGATCATTACGCTTTTCAACAAGCAGGACCGGTGTGTCGGACGAACCAGGCTTCGGGATGTAAACGCCGAAAGAAGCATTTGCGGGAGCGCAGCGACCGGAGAGGGGATGGAGGAACTGGCGCTGCAGATGGAAGAACTCCTTACAGAGCATCTCATCCGGATCGAACGCCTCTATCCGTACCATCTGGCCGGGAAGGAGGCTCTGATCCGCAAGTATGGAAAGATCCTCAGCCTGGAGTACCGCTCTGAAGGGATCGCGCTGACAGCGCTGGTGCCGCCGGAAATATACGGGAACGTATGAAATGCGCGGATTTGTATGCATTGATGTGCATAATAAAACGAGGGGACGCTCCCGCAGCAAATCAGGCTGCGCGGAAACGTCCCCTCTGATTTTCAGTTCTGAATATCTTATCTTTAAACATCCCTGCCGTACGGCACCGGATAGGTATTTCAATCAGACTCTGCGAACGTTGATGGCTTTAACACCTTTTTCATCTTCGGTCAGGTCATAGGTTACTTCCTGATCGACTTCCAGAGTTTTATATCCATCTCCTTCGATTGCGGACCAGTGGACGAAAACATCCTGACCATCTTCGCCAATAATGAAACCGTAAGTGTTTTTAAACCATCTTACTTTGCCTTTGTACATTGCAAAATACCTCCAAACAAAATTTTATTAATATTGCGAAGGAAATGAAGAAAACCTAGAACATCATACATACTGTGTGAAATATTAAAGAACTACGTTTTACGTTACAATATCCCGACCGCTTTTTGATTATATGCCATTGGATATGCAAAGTCAAGGCGATAGTGTGAATAATTCATAAAAAATTATTAATGAAGCTGGTTAGTTTGGTAAGATTTGCGCTAAAGTATGTCAACGCAACAATCAGCCGCTTATTTCGGGGAAGATCATTTCCATCCAGAAACAGTTTGCGTTCGCAAGTATAATGCGTGACAATCGGCGTTGTTGATGATATGATGATATCTGTTTTAAAGTATGAGAGCTTTGCTTCCATACATACCTTTATGGCACGATAAATATGCCATAAAGAGGAAAACAGGAAACGAACGAGTAGAGGAAGGCGGAATACAATATGAAATTTATAGCAACTCCCGTTAAAGGCATGAATGATTTCCTTCCGCAGGAAATGAGGCTTCGCCAGCATGTTCTGCGCATGATTCGCGACACTTATGCCAGGTACGGTTTTGACGAGATCGAAACGCCCTGCATGGAGCATATCGAGAACCTTACCGGAAAAGTGGGCGGGGAAAATGAAAAACTGATCTTCAAAGTAATGAAGCGGGGACGTGAGCTCGAAAAGGGACTTGCTACCGGTGAGATCGCCGACAGCGGCATGCGTTATGATCTGACGGTTCCGCTTGCCCGGTTTTATGCGAAAAACCGCAATGAGCTGCCTACGCCTCTGAAAGCGCTGCAGATCGGAAATGTCTGGAGAGCAGATAATCCGCAGAAAGGCCGGTTCCGCCAGTTTACGCAGTGTGACATTGATATCATCGGAGACGGATCCATCATGGCGGAGATCGAACTGATCGCTGCGACATCCGGCATGCTTACACGCATTTTTTCGGAAGTAGGGGTAAGTGAATTCACTGTCCATATCAATGACCGCCGGATCCTGAAAGCAATGGCGGCGAGCGCCGGATTTACACCTGACCAGTATGATGATGTGTTTATCACCCTGGATAAGATGGATAAGATCGGACTGGACGGTGTGAAGAAAATGCTGGTTGAGCACGGGTATGCCGCGGAGACCGTGGAAAAGTACACGGGAATGTTTGAAGCTCCATACAGCGGGGAAGAAGATCACGGATGTGCTCCTTCCTGCAGCGGTTTCTGTGCAAAGACATGTGCGGACACACTGGATCCGTCAGTAGCGGCAGGTATGGATACGATTCTCGGGAGCGTGCAGAAGATGATCGCTCCGGGAGTGCATCTGAAGTTCGATCCCACACTTGTGCGCGGAATGTCCTACTATACCGGAACGATTTTTGAGATCAGCATTGACGGTTACAATTTCTCGATAGCCGGCGGCGGAAGATATGACGAGATGATCGGGCGTTTTTCCAATCAGCCTGCTCCGGCATGTGGTTTCTCTATCGGTTTTGAGCGGATCGTAACCATCCTTCGTGATCTGAACTGGCAGGATCCGGGGGTCGCCGTAAACCATATGGCGTTCCTTGTAGATGAAAAGATCCCCGCGGAAAAGCTTACAGCTGTCTTTGAGAAAGCTACTGCTCTTCGGGATGCGGGGAATGTTGTGACGGTGCAGCCGTTAAAGAAAAACGCCAAATTCCAGGTGGAGACTCTGGAAAAGAACGGTTATACACAGATTCGCAAGATATATGCGGATACGGAGTTGTCGTGAAAGCAGAAGAGCTTTGACTTCGCCGTCCGACATATGCATCAGATGAATCCGAACGAATAAGAGCTGTCTGAACCGGATGAAAAGGCTCAGCAGGCTTCGATCAGCATGGCGCGCAGAAATCCGGCGGTCTCATAGTCCCGCTTTCCTGCGCCCATGCCTATTTTTTTGATAGAGAACCGATCCGGCAGATGATCTTCCGTGCGGATGCCGGCGGCAAGGGCTGCTCCGGTCGGAGTGACCAGCTCTCCGTGTATCGGCGCAATATGCAGCGGGATGCCGTGGGCAGCAGCGATCTGTGCCACTGCCGGGACAGGAATGGGAAGGATGCCATGCTGGCAGCGCACGGTGCCGGTACCGTCGGTCAGATGGGTAAGGACCACCCTGTCTATGTGCAGGTCATCCAGACAGATCGCTGCAGCTGCGATATCCACGATGGAATCCACCGCTCCCACTTCATGGAAATGTACTTCCTCAACGGTTTTTCCGTGAACATGGGCTTCTGCCTGTGCGACGATCGTAAATACTTTCAATGCTGTCGCCAGGGCATTTTCGCTGAGGGCACCGCCCTTCAGGATGCGGGTGATGTCTTCCAGACTGCGGTGGACATGTTCTGCGTGACTGTGAACATGTTCATGAGTATGTTCTGCGTGACTGTGAACATGTTCATGAGTATGCTCTGTATGACTGTGAACGTGCTCATGAGTATGCTCTGCGTGACTGTGGCCGGGTTCATTCCCCTGTTCTTCGTGGCTGTGCATGTGCTCTGCGTGGGCATGGTCGTGTTCATGTCCGTACAGGTAATCCATATTATGATCCAGACCGGCTTCAGGACCGTCAAGGATCACATCAAAATCACATACATTCAATGCAGATTTATTTACACGGCTGATCCGGATCGAAAATCCGTCCAGAGGAAGTGTGTTCAGGGTCTGTACGAGCTTCTGCGCATCTGCTCCCAGATCCAGAAGGGCTCCGACAAACAGATCGCCCGAAAGGCCGCTGCTGCAATCCAGAAACAAGGCCGTTTTATTCTCATTTTGCATCATTTTAAATCTCCGTTTCGTATAAAAACTCTTATTTCCATATCGAAATCATAGCATATTCCGGTTTGGAATAATACTTTTTTCTTGTACAGAAAAAAAAGCTGTGACATAATAAGCCATACGTGTTTTTCTGGAGGACTATTATGACGAACGAAAAAATAATGGTACTGGATTTTGGCGGACAGTATAATCAGCTGATCGCCAGGCGGGTACGAGAATGCAATGTGTATTCCGAGGTGTATCCGCATACGATCACATTGGAGCAGATCCGTCAGATCGCCCCGAAGGGCATCATTTTTACCGGCGGACCAAACAGTGTATATGAGGAATCCTCTCCGAAATATTCCAGAGAGATCTTTTCGCTGGGTATCCCGGTCCTTGGGATCTGTTATGGCTCTCAGCTGATCGCGTTCCTCGAGGACGGAGATGTTTCGAGTGCACCGGTCAGTGAATACGGACATACGGATATTGAAGTGGATGATCCGGAGGATCTGCTTCTGTATGGAGTATCCGCCCATACGGTTGCCTGGATGAGTCACACCGATTATATCTCCGGTCTGCCGGAAGGATTTCATGTGACCGCTCATTCTGAAGTGTGCCCGGTGGCTGCAATGTCCTGCCCCGGGCGGAAGATCTATGCGGTCCAGTTCCATCCTGAAGTCATGCATACCCCTGAGGGAAAGACCATGCTCAGCAACTTTGTATACCGCATATGCGGATGCAAGGGGGAATGGAAGATGGATTCCTTTGTTTCTGCTTCCATCGAGACGTTAAAAAAGAAGATCGGTTCCGGCAGAGCTTTGTGCGCCTTATCCGGAGGAGTCGATTCTTCCGTTGCTGCAGTGCTTCTTTCCAAAGCCATCGGGAAACAGCTTACCTGTGTGTTCGTTGATCACGGACTCCTTCGGAAAAGCGAAGGGGATGAAGTGGAAGCTGTCTTTGGCCCGGACGGCCCCTATGAGCTGAACTTTATAAGGGTGAACGCGTCGCAGCGTTATTATGAAAAGCTGAAGGGCGTTACGGAACCGGAGCAAAAAAGAAAGATCATCGGAGAAGAGTTTATCCGGATCTTTGAAGAGGAAGCCCGCAGGATCGGCGCGGTAGATTTTCTCGTCCAGGGAACGATCTATCCTGATGTGATCGAATCCGGCCTTGGAAAATCCGCAGTGATCAAATCTCATCACAATGTCGGCGGACTTCCCTCTGTGGTTGATTTTAAGGAGATCATTGAACCGCTCCGGCTCCTGTTCAAGGATGAAGTGAGACGCGTCGGGCTGGAGCTTGGAATTCCGGCGCAGCTTGTCTGGCGGCAGCCGTTCCCCGGTCCCGGACTGGGCGTCCGGATCGTCGGAGAGATCACACCTGAGAAAGTGCGCATCGTACAGGAAGCGGACGCTATTTTCCGAGAGGAGATCGCAGGAGCAGGTCTCGAGAATGGGCTGGGACAGTATTTTGCCGCTCTCTCCAATATGCATTCTGTGGGAGTCATGGGGGATTTCCGGACTTATGACTATGCAGTCGTTCTGCGGGCTGTCAATACCTCCGACTTTATGACCGCCGATGCTGCGCAGATTCCATGGAATGTCCTTTCCAAAGTGACGACACGGATCGTCAATGAAGTGAAAGGGGTAAACCGTGTGCTCTATGACTGCACCGGAAAACCGCCGGCGACCATCGAACTGGAATAATGCCACTATCCCGAAAAGTCTTGCAGAATAAGACTTTTCGGGATGTTTTTGTCTTATAGACAAAAAGCACTCCGTGCAGGATGCACTTTATGATTCCAATAAATGCAGATCTGTCTTTTCAGGGGTTGACAGAAGCAGGAAACAAGTATATGATAATAAATGTACATATTAAGATATGTTCATATCTAAATAATATATTTTGTATGGAGGGAATACAGATGAAAAAGAGTTATAAGATCGATGTGGACTGTGCAGCCTGTGCGGAGAAAATGCAGGAAGCAGCCAGGAAGACCGAAGGCGTGAAGGATGCGACGGTTAGCTTTATGACTCTGAAAATGAAGGTGGAGTTTGAAGAAGGTGCGGATCCGGCAGTAGTGATGCCGAATGTGCGCACAAACTGCAAAAAAGTAGAGGATGACTGTGAAGTCTATCTGGATTGAGTCATATGCAGCACGCTGGCACCGTCAGGGTGCTGCATTTTTAAGTCTGCAGGAAATCCGGATGAATTTCCTGTGAGTGCTGTTCTGAAGCTGTCTGGTTTGTGATTCGTTTTTTGAGGAGTCTGTTTATGAACAAGAAACAGAAAAATCTGCTGTACCGCATCATTGCGGCGATTGTGTGTGTAATTGCGCTGCTGCTTCTGGACAGCGTGATTCCGACATGGTATCTGAAGCTGGCCCTGTACATGGTCCCTTACCTGATCGTGGGCCATGATATTTTAAAGAAAGCCTGGCACGGCATCCGCAACGGACAGGTCTTCGACGAAAACTTTCTCATGACCGTAGCCACCATCGGAGCCATTGGCGTGGGCATTTACAATGCCATGCACGGCGGGGATGATGATTATCTGGAGGCCGTAGCGGTCATGCTGCTGTATCAGATCGGCGAGCTGTTCCAGAGTTATGCGGTAGGCAAGTCCCGCAGGAACATTTCCGAACTGATGGATATTCGGCCGGATTATGCCAACATCGAAGAGGATGGAGAGATCACGAAGGTCGATCCGGACGAAGTGGAGGTGGGTTCGATCATCGTGGTGCAGCCCGGAGAAAAAATTCCTCTGGACGGCGTGGTCGTGGAGGGAACTTCTTCACTGAACACAGCGGCTCTGACCGGCGAAAGCGTTCCGAGGAATGTCACTGAAGGAAGCGAGGTCCTGAGCGGCTGCATCAACGAGACGGGTGTACTTCGGGTTCGTACGACGACCGAATTTGACGAATCTACAGCTTCCAAGATTCTGGATCTGGTGGAGAATGCCGCTTCCAGAAAATCGAAATCCGAGAATTTCATTTCCAGGTTCGCCCGGTACTATACGCCCATTGTCTGCTTTGCGGCACTGGCACTGGCTGTGGTTCCGCCTATCGTGCTGGCGGTCATGGGAAAGAATCCGATGATCGCGGAATGGATCTACCGTGCCTGCACTTTCCTGGTGATCAGCTGCCCATGCGCAGTGGTTATCAGCATCCCGCTGAGCTTCTTCGCGGGGCTGGGCGGAGCCAGCAACCAGGGAATTCTGATCAAAGGATCCAATTATCTGGAGGCTATGTCAGAGGTGAAGGTGGTCGTGTTTGATAAGACCGGCACCATCACCCGCGGTAACTTTGAGGTAACGGCGGTGCATCACAGCCCGATCGAGAGTGACAAGCTGCTGGAGTACGCGGCACTGGTCGAAAGTCACTCCTCTCACCCCATCAGTCAGAGCCTGAAGAAGGCATACGGAAAACACATTGACAGTGCGCGCGTGACGGATGTAAAGGAGATCAGCGGACATGGTGTGACCGGCAAGATAGACGGGATCGATGTGGCCGCAGGCAACACCAGGCTCATGGACAGACTCGGTATTGCGTACCATGACTGCCATCATGTGGGGACGATCGTACATATGGCAGTAGCCGGGAAATATGCCGGACATATTGTGATTGCGGATGAGCTGAAGCCCACCTCGAAGGAAGCCATGCTCCAGCTGAAAAAAGCCGGCATAAAGAAAAACGTCATGCTGACCGGCGATGCCGAAAATGTGGCCGCTTCCGTAGCGAAGGAAGTGGCGGTGGACGAATATCATGCAGGCCTGCTCCCGGCCGACAAGGTCACGTGGGTGGAGAAGCTTCTGAAAGAAAAAGATGCGAAGGCAAAGCTGGCTTTTGTCGGCGACGGCATTAACGATGCGCCGGTGCTTTCCCGGGCGGATATCGGAGTGGCAATGGGCGCCATGGGTTCAGACGCAGCCATTGAGGCGGCGGATGTAGTCCTGATGGATGATGATCCCATGAAGATCGCCAAAGCCATCAAGATCTCCAGAAAATGTATCCGCATCGTGCATCAGAATATTGTATTCGCGCTGGGCATAAAGATCCTTTGCCTGATCCTTGGTGCCTTCGGCATCGCCAATATGTGGGTGGCAATCATTTCGGATGTCGGAGTGATGATCATTGCCGTGCTGAACGCCATCAGGGCGCTGTTTGTCAAGAACCTGTAAGAATTGTTTCTTTTTGAAAAACACGGAGGAGAAATGGAAGAGATGGCATTACAGCTGATCGAAGACATGGACGAGGTGGAACTGGAAGAGATGGAAGAGTTCTTCCAGGCATTCGGCGACCGCAACCGGATCCGCATCCTTGGAATCCTGTCCAGAGGCGAGATCTGTGTGAATGATCTTACACAGGAGCTCGGGATGACACAAAGCGCCGTATCACATCAGTTGAGGAACCTGAAACTGAACCGGCTGGTAAAGGCCAGGCGGGATGGGAAGCAGATCATGTACAGTCTGGACGATGCGCATGTGCTGTCTATCTTGTCCGTAGGTGCCGAGCACATTCGTGAGAACGGAGGTTAAAACGGGACACTTGAGTGAGTGAAGCCTGACGTAAGTTAACTGAAACTAAGATTCTTTTTGACAGAAGTATTGGTATTGTTGTTATAATACAAGTAAGTTAAAAATGCAAACTTGAAGAAGACAAGTGCCTGCTGCAGGGCAGGTGACCTCTGCCTCAAAAGCTGAGCGATCCCGTTTCCGATGCTGCGGAATCGGTTCGGCCGGAGTCTGCCTCCCAGGCAAACCGTCGCGTAAGCTCGATCATATCTATTACATGAGTGGAAAGGTAACTCCCCTTTCGCACCGCTGCGACAAAATCCCGGAAGACCTGTCCATGTTCTATGGAATAACAATCGATCGGTGCATTCGAAGAACGGTGAAGTACATGCGCATCAAAGATGAAGGAGACACCGTACCCGGCTGAGACCATGCCTATGATGGCATGAATGTTTGCTGTGCTCAGAGTATTATCATAGCGGATCTGCCGTTCGCTGAGAAGATCATCGACGGTCTGCCTGGTCCGCTGTCCCGGCTGCATCAGGATGACCCGTTCGCTTTTCAGGGCAGCCAGATCCAGCGACGGATATCTTCCGCCTGAAGAGGGCTTTGCCAGTTTTCCCAGCGGATGGTTCCTGGCGGTACAGATCAGAAGCTCCTCCTGCGCCAGAGATATGTAGTCGATGAGCGGATGCGGCTGTCCGGGTCTGCTGTAGAAAGCCACATCGCTCTCTCCTTCGATCAGTCGTTTGTCATTTTCTTCCGAATTTCCGCCTAATATCCGTATCCGGACATTGGGGTGAAGCGCAGTGAAGGCAGGAAGGATAGCCGGAAGCGTATAGGAGCTGCGCATATTGGCAAAGAACATCCGGATCTCCCCCATATCCTGTTTGCGGATATCCGTCATTTCAGTGAGCAGATCCTCCTCCAGCAGAAGAATGCCGGAGGCTTTTTTTGTATAGCATTCTCCTGCATAGGTCAGGAGAAAACGGTGCCCGACCTTTTGGAAAAGCTTCAGCCCGAGTTCATTCTCCAGAGACTGCAGAAACTTGCTCAGTGTCGGCTGGCCTACATGCAGTTCTTCAGCTGCCTTTGTCAGGTTCTGATGCCTGGCAATCGCGAGAACGTAACGAAGAGAACGGGTATCCATGATGACTCCTCCGAAATTATCAGACTCTTTATCGTGACGATTCCAATCTTCGCTGCAGTATGCAACCGGGTGCGGAATTTTTTCATAATTATTCTAACAGAGAATAATAAAAATGAAAAGAATGAATTTCAGTTATAGATAAGGGTCTGTTACAATAAAAAGGATACAGGCAGAATCTTGCCGATTTTGTTTACCTTATCCTAAAGGAGGAAAAAACATGAAATCAGTTCTGGCATTCGCTGCAGGAGCAATACTTGCGGTTTCCGCTGCTGCCATGTCTTTCGCAGCAGAAGACGGAAGAATCGTTGAGACCGGTGTCGGACAGGGCATCGACGGAGACGTGGTGGTACAGGTGGAGGCGGATGAAAATACGATCTACTCCATTGAAGTACTGGAACAGAACGAGACACCCGGTATCGGGACTGTTGCAGCCGAGACTCTTCCCGGACAGATGGTCGAAGCAAACAGCATTCTGGTCGACAATGTAGCAGGCGCAACGGTAACCAGTACGGCAATTAAGGACGCTGTGCGTGAAGCCCTGACAAAAGGCGGTATCGATCCTTCCGTATTCGAGGTGGAGGCCGCTTCGGAAGCTCCCGCGGAGAAGACTGAGGAAACGCTGGAAGCAGATGTCGTGATCGTAGGTGCAGGTGGTGCAGGCCTTACAGCGGCAGTCCGCGCCACCCAGGAAGGTGCCAAAGTTCTGGTGCTGGAAAAAATGCCGATGGTCGGAGGAAACAGCCTGAAGGCTTCCGGCGGCATGAACTGCGCAGGAACAAAATTCCAGGAAGCACTCGACATCACCGACAGCGGCGTTGAGGAATTCATTGAGGAGACCATGAATGGCGGACATCAGCTCAATGATCCGGAACTGGTCCGCACCATGGCAGAGAACAGCTCCGATGCAGTGGACTGGCTGGAATCCATCGGTGCGCCGCTTCCGAAAGTAGCAGCTACCGGCGGAACTACTCATAAATATCTGCACTCTCCGGAGGACGGAAGTCCTGTTGGCGCTTATCTGGTTGAAAAACTGAATGCATATGCACAGGAACTGGGAATTGAGATCATGCTCAACACCAAAGCTACTAAGATCCTGATGGAAGATGGATGTGCAGCAGGTGTTCTGGCAGAAGATGACGAACATGAATATACCATCCATGCAGGTGCCGTGATCCTGGCTACAGGCGGCTTCGGTGCAAACTTTGATCTGATGACCAGCTTTAATCCCAGCCTTGCAAACGCAGTTACGACCAATCATCCCGGCGCGACCGGCGACGGTATCCTTATGGCAGAGGAAGTCGGAGCAGCTACCGTAGATATGGAACAGATTCAGCTGCATCCCACCGTATATCAGGCGACCAGCATGCTGGTATCTGAGAAGATGCGCAGCCTTGGCGCGATCCTGGTCAATCAGGAAGGAAAGCGTTTCTGCAATGACCTTGCTACGCGTGATGCAGTCTCTGCTGCAGAACTGGAACAGACCGGCGGTTATGCATACATCATCTTTGATCAGAATCTTGTGGACAACAATGCTTCTGCCAAGGACTATATCGAAAAAGGCATGGCAAGCTCCGGAGAGACCTATGAAGAGCTGGCACAGAACATGGGACTGGATGAGGAAGGCGTGAAGAATTTCGCTGCGACTATGGACACCTGGAACAATGCGGTAGCAGCCGGCGTTGACGAGGAATTCGGCAGGAACAACGGTATGGACGCTGATCTGTCCACTGCTCCGTATTATGCGATCCAGATCGCTCCCGGCATCCATCATACGATGGGCGGTATCAAGATCGATCCGCAGACAGAAGTGATCAATACAGAAGGGGAAGTGATCCCCGGACTGTTCGCAGCAGGAGAAACGACCGGCGGCGTTCACGGCGGAAACCGTATCGGCGGCAATGCAGTGTGTGATTTCGTAGTATTCGGACGTATTGCAGGACTTTCTGCAGCAGAATACGTTTCCGGTGCAGCACAGGCGGATGAAGCAGCCTGATGCCTGAAAGGCACTAAGCAGTTCATTAACGGTAATAAGGGCCGGGCACTGAATGAACAGTGTCCGGTCCTTTCAGATTCCTTTCAGAATTCTTAATTTGTATCATGAAGAATGGAAGAATTTCAAATCAGACGTATCTATAAACAAGGACAAAGGTCCTGGAGACTCTCCGGAAAGTGCTGCTATGCGCGATGCTTCCCAGAGCATGAAAAACGAATTATTGAAATTCTAATTAAGAAAGGAATCGTACATATGAAAAAGAATATGGTTGCGATGCTGCTTGCAGCATCGCTGGCGGTTACGGCAGCTGCGCCATCTGTGCTTGCAGCTGCTGAAAGCACGCCTGTAATGGAAACAGTGTCCAATACAACTGAAGATCACCGCGTGTTGAAAACAGACACACGGATCGGGATTCAGAGAGAGAAGAACCTGATCAGGACATCCGGAATGAGTCTGGATGAATGGGATGCGGCTGTAAAGCAGATGCGGCAGGAAGGATTAAAGAACCCTCTCACTGAGGAATCGATACTTGCTGCGGATCCCCAGGCCCGGGTCGAAAGGCAGAAGGATGTTCCCTTCTTTATCAGCGGAAAAAAGGCCTTTGAGCCGGTCACAAGCGACCTGGAGGCTTACCGTCTGGCTTATCGTCTGGTCGGGCTGTGCGGAGGATCAGATCAGACAGATCTGAGACTCTGGTCAAAGCTGAGGAATAACGGTGTTACGGTTTATTCTTTCCAGCAGATGACCGGTAGTGAAGCTGCACACGGCAACACGATGAAGATCGCTCTGGATGAGGACGGAACCGTTTCGGCTGTCTTCAGTTCGATCTCGGAAGATGCGGATGAAGAGATCCGGCTGATCAGCAGAGCCGAGGCAGAGGAGGCAGTACGCGCTCATCTGAAGGCACATGGGTTCAGCCCGGAGATCTTCCCGGATGAGACGGACCGCGCGATGCATTCCCCGATCGACATGGCACAGGCACTGGAAATCGGAGCAGATGAAGATGCTCCTGCAGACCAGCTGGTCTGGATCGTTTATTCGAGGAATAACGTATCCGGGGAAGATGCACAGGAACAGATCGATTATCCGTTCATTGCACATTATGTTTCTCTGGATGGAACTTATCTTTACAGTCTTCCCGTAAGGACTCCGGGAGATGAGGAATCCATAAGCGGCTACCGCAAACAGGATGTATTTGAAGGGATGAGACCCGGAACCTATACAGGACAGATCACGAACCATCTCGGAGAAGACATTACGGTTACAGTCCCCGTCATGCAGAGTGATGAGGACGGAAAATGGTATCTTGGCGACTGGAACCGCAGGATCGCAGTCGCAGATTTCGCGGAAGCAGCCTATGGGGAGAACCATGATCTGAAACTGGTCAGCAGCGATAACAATGATGACTGGGATCAGGAAGACCTGTACATGTTCGCCAACTATATCCAGGCATGGGATCTCTATGCAGATATGGGATGGGTCGGACCGGATGGAGAAGGTACGGATGTCATTATTCTGAAGAATATGTGTACCAAAGAAGGTACGCCGTTTGAAAACGCCTGCAGCATCGGAAAAGTGGAAAACTATCAGATGTTCGGATATACCGCTTACGGCCTGGACGGCACTCCGCTGCGGCTGGTCCAGGGTCTTGATGTGATGGCACATGAATATACCCATACTTTCACAGGAACGGTCATGAATGAAAACCTGTATGAGAACGATCTGGGAGCGATCAACGAAGCCATGTCGGACATCATGGGAAATCTGACGGAATATATCTATGGGATGACCGATGATACCCAGTGGAAAATCGGTGAGAATACCGGTATGACGATCCGTTCCATGAGTGATCCTGCAGCGGGCGGACAGCCTGCCTATGTTTGGGACTGCAATTACGGACCGCACACGGATGATCCAAATGATGTGAATGACCGTGGCGGTGTTCATGTTAATTCGTCATTGCTGAGCCGGATCGCTGCACTTCTCTGCTTAGATCACGGGATGACCTATGAAGAAGGTATTTCGTTCTGGACGATGGCAGCAATGGGAATGACTCCCCGTACTGACTATCAGCAGATTCCCGAGCTGCTCCGCTGGGCGCTTGAGAAGACCGGCAATGAAAAATACCGGGATGCGCTTGAGAAGCTCATTGAAGAAGAACAGCTTACAAGGACGGAACTTCCGGATCAGATACCGCTTACTCAGAAGATCGTCAAACTTCAGGTCCCGGATACGGATCCCTTCAGGGATCAGGACTGGGCACTGGTCGCCATTCAGCTGAACACGGAACGGCTTTTCGAGATCGGCAGTACAGGGGTTGAGCTTCTGATGCAGCTTTGGGACGATCCGAAGGATTACGTATCGCTGGTTCAGATCCTGAAGAAGCTGTGTCCGAATTTGAAACTGGATGAGGCGATCATGCAGCTTTTGAGTGAAGAAGATGACACCACTCTGACTGATATACTAACGGAAGCGTTGACCGAATCTGTCAGCGGTATCATCACACAGAGCATGAGCTGGGAAGAGGCCGGGACAGGTGAGATGACGATGGTACTGAAGGATGAACCGACTCTGTATATGCTGCTCAGCGCTTCGGAGGGCGGAACAAAGATGGATAATCTGGCGGTGCTTCTGTTTGGGCACTGGTATGATCTCACTTCCGTGGGGGGAACCATTTTCGGTACTGCCGGAGCTGAAGAGGCACAGACGGAGGACGGATCCTCTGATGAGATCCTGAGCCCTGTCCTGATGGATATCCTGAACAGAGTTCTTTTCAGTGAAGATGATACAGAGGACGAACTTCCGGCTGAGGAAGTACAGGAAGAGGAGACCGGCTCTGAATGGAGCGAGGAGCAGATCGAGGATACACTGGACGGTATTCTCAATGCCTTCCGGCTGGTCGACTATTTCCTTACGGATGAAGCGGAGCGCCCGTCTCTGGATACGGTCCTGACCAGAACGGCAAGAGCAGAATATCTTCCCGTAGAGGGACTGGATGAGATTCAGGGTGCGCAGACGGTGTAAAACCGTCTTTGTACCGGAAAAGAACAGCTTGCATACATAACGGAAGAGTGGTATAGTCTTTTCGATAACAAAATATGGTCTTCAGGGCGGGGTGTAAGTCCCCACCGGCGGTATAGCCCGCGAGCCGTAAGGCATGATCCGGTGACAACGATGCATGAGCTGCATTCGGTGAATTCCGGAGCCGACAGTTACAGTCTGGATGGAAGAAGAATATATAAGCTCTGGGAGAATTTGATTCCCGGAGCTTTTTCTTTTCACAGGATATTCCGGTGAAACTCTTTTTTCCTAAAGACCAGGCAGGGTCTTCCGTCTTTTTCCAGATTTGATGAAGATCCGATCGTTTTGAACGCCATGGAAATACGGGCGGGAAAGGAGCAGCAGGTTGTTTACGAGATTGTTTTCACAAGCAGGGGAACATGTAGGATTTGTCGTGGTCGTACTGGTGGTAGCGGCTGTGATCATTGCGTTGGCGAAGGCCTCTGAATTGACGTTCCTGAAGGGAAATGTCAATAAAGTATCTGCCACGAAATTTATCACGGTATGCGGAATGTTCGGAGCATTGGCCGGTATTCTGATGCTGCTGGAGATCCCTGTGTTTTTTGCTCCGAGTTTCTATAAGATCGACTTATCCGAACTGCCTGTGATGATCGGCGGAATGTATCTTGGTCCTGTGGCAGCGGTGATCATAGAACTGGTAAAAATTCTGCTGAAGCTGGTCCTGAAGGGAACAACGACTGCTTTTGTCGGAGACTTCGCAAACTTTGCGGTAGGCTGTTCGCTGGTGCTTCCGGCAGTCATTGTTTATCACACCAGGAAGAACAGAACGCGCGCTCTGGTCGGACTTGTAACAGGCACCCTTGTTATGACTGTATTCGGAACTCTGTTCAATGCATGGTATCTTCTTCCTGCTTTCTCCAAGCTTTACGGAATCCCAATGGATGCCCTGATCGAAATGGGAACTGCAGTAAACCCGCGGATCCATGATATTACGACCTTTGTGATCTTCTCTGTCGGTCCGCTCAATCTTCTGAAAGGCGTGGTGATCTCCATACTGACGCTGCTTCTTTACAAGAGGATCAGCCGGTTCCTGCATGGGATGATGGAGCGGTAACGATTCCGCGCAGCATGGCTGAGGATCCCTTTCCGGACAGCTGTGTGGATAGTATTTTCCTGATGCGTATATTATAGTGTTAGTTTAATAGAAATAAACCAACTGTAACTATTCACCATATATAATAAGTTACGCAAATTCAGGAGGATAAATAGATGAAACTTAGAAATATGATGATTGCAATGGCGTCCGGACTGGCGCTTCTTATGGCTGTACCGGCAATGGCGGAGGATTCAGTTGTATTAGATTTTGATTTTTCCGGTTTTACATGCACAATGCCCGGCCGTTTTGATGAAATGACGGGAATGCTTGTCCCTGAAGATAAGGGACCGCTGTATGCCGAAAACCTGGAAGATCTATGCGGAACCATGAAATACCGGCCAAGGACCCTGGAAGAAGCCATTGAGCTGCAGAGCATTCTGGATGCAGCCGATCCGGAGAACCCGGGTCAGGAATTGCTCGACCGGTATAAGGCATTCGTTGCGGATGATGCAGACGTTTTTGATGTGATCGGGATCAGGGACGGGAAATCTCCGGAAGAAGTTGCCGGTTTACTGCACGAGCAGAAGGATCCCTATGATCAGAAGATCTTTCTGGGAGAGAAAGATGGCATTCAGTACTATCTGATGACCTATGATTATTCTCAGCCGGAGCTGGCAGAGAAGATCGCGGGCATTCCGGAAGAGATGAAGGCGGAAATGCAGCAGATCAAGGAGGAAGTCGTGGAGCATCCGGAAGATTTTGCTCTCAACGGCCTTATGTTCGATCTGGAAACGCCTGCTGTCGGTTCCAGGGTGAGCTTTGAAGCAGAGGACCTTGACGGAAATCATGTGACCAGTGAAGAGCTTTTTGCAAAGAACGAGATCACGCTGGTGTCTTTCTGGAGGACCTGGTGCAGTCCCTGTGTGAATGGAATGCCGGAACTAAATGAACTGGTCCGGGAATACGGCCCGAAAGGATTTGGCGTTGTAACCTATTGCAATGATGCAGAGAACGATGAAATGAAACAGGCAGCAAAAGATCTTGTCAGTGGATTTGACTTTGTAAACCTGTCACATTCCGACAGTATTGAGCAGGCACTGCCCTGGTACTGCACACCGTTCACCTACTTTATTGATAAGGAAGGAACTATTCTGCGCCTGCCGGTAGACTATGATGATATTCCGTTATTCCGCGAGATCCTGGATTCCTTCTTCGCAGGAAAACTTACTGCACAGACAGCAGAAGCTGCTTCTGAAGAAACGGTTCAGGAAGAAGAGACCGGAAAACCGCAGCAATCAGCAGCAGGTACCTATACCGTGACGGTAGTTGACCAGAACGGCGACGCGGTACCGGGCGTGGTGGCAAGCTTCTGTACGGATAAGTCCTGCAATATGGCAGAGGGCAATGCAGACGGAATCATTACGTTCAGCGGCGAGCCGCAGGCGTACCATGTACAGATCCTGGGGGTTCCCGATGGATACAGCTTCGACAAAGAGGCAGAGATATATACAGATGCCCAGCCGGGAAACACAACGATCACTGTAACAAAAAAATAAGATAAACATTGGCGGACCGGGAGATATTCCCGGTCCGTTTTTCTGATTCGGCGCACATGTCTGAGAGCGTAGGCCGTCTGTTTTGGGACAGAGAACCGGCCCCTGTCCCGATGCCTGTCAGGAACCGGTGCCATCCGTAGGGATGCTACCGGCTCCTGTTATAAATATGAGCCACATGAGCGCGGCCTCCGCCGATAAAAATGACTGCGGCCAGTGCGCACAGAAGCATTACGATCAACAGTACGATCCGTTCCGGAACGATCAGGGTGAGCAGGCCTGCAAGAACTTCACCTGCGAGGGCTCCTGCAGTGGAGAGCATATTAAATGCTCCGTTAAAGCGCCCTTTACGCTCATCAGGAACGTAGCTCTGCGTCGCAGAGATACGGATCGTATAACTGGTAATGCCTCCGATACCGACAATGAAGCAGAGACACATCATGACCGGTATCGGGAAGAACAGGTAAATTCCTTCGCATATCGAAATGACGACATATACAGTCAGAGCGATTTGGTACCGGTATTTCGGCGGGATATTGATCTGGTAGTGTATGAGTCCGCCGAGTGCTCTTGCAGCAAGCGCTGTCCCCCATACCAGCATATACAGGTACTCTCCGTTTTCAAAGGTCGCTTTGAACCAGGGAAGAACGATCACGGTGGATACGCCTCCGCATATGGAAGAGAAGGCGAAATAGACAGCGACAGCAAGAAGTCCCTTTTCTTCTTTCAGGTACAAAAATCCTTCACGGATGTCCGCAAGTACCTGCCGGGATGTCCGGATCCCTTTCTGCTGAGATTTCTTTTGAACCTGAATGTAACGTTCATCTGTCCGGATCTGTGTTTCCATAACTGCAGCGATGAAGAAACACAGGCCATTGACTGCCATCAGCGGAGAGAGACCGATCTGTCTGTACAGGAAGGCGGACACCGGGACCATGACAGCGGAAAGGGTCTCCAGGACCCCGGCGATGGAATAGGCTTTCTGGAAATTTCCTTCAGGAATCAGCAGGGGATAGAAGCTTTCATAAGCTACCATGTAGGTGCTTTGGATGCTGCCGAGAATAAAACAGTATACGGCGAACAGCGGAAATGAAAACCAGCCTGTCCACAGGATCAGAGCCATCATGACATAGAGGAATGCTGAAAGAAAATCGAGCATATAGATCGTTTTCTTTCGGGAGAACCGGTCCAGTAATGCGCCGGAGATGATCGGGACGAACAGCTGCGGAAGTGTGTACATGACAATGTACACTGCGTACATCAGCGTGGAGCCTGAGATATCCAGGACCATAAGGCTCATGGCAAAGCCGGACAGGGCATTTCCGAGCATGGATACAACACTGCCAAGCGTAATGATCGTAAAATCTCTTGTCCAGAGCGGAAGAGAACTTTCTTTTTCGGTACTCATTGTGTGCTCCTTTTAAAGGGGTCAGGAACTGGCAGCACTTATTATAGCATGAGGAGGATATGATGACACCTGCAATCTATGCAGATCACGATTTTGGTGTTATGATGAATAAAGTAAGAAAGGAAGTACTGTTATGTATGCTTCGACATCATCCAGTGACCGTGATAATCTTCTGCGTGCCATCCGGTTTGAACGGCCGGATTATATTCCGATGACGTTCCATATTAACGCAGCCTGCTGGACACATTATGATCAGGATGCCCTGCTGGATCTCATGGAAGAGCATCCTTTTCTGTTCCCCGGATTTGAACGTTGGGACACTCCCTTTGTGCCGGAATATGATGCCAATGCCCGGGCGGACAGCCCTTACACGGATGATTTCGGGTGTGTGTGGACCACTGCGATGGATGGAATCGTAGGTTCGGTACATCAGCATCCTCTGGCGGATATTTCTAAATATCCGGAGTACCGTTTTCCCGATCCGGAGCACAGCATGGGTCTCGGCCCGGTTGACTGGGATGTATTTGAAGCGCAGATCGGTGCGGCCAAAGCCAGAGGAGAAACGACCTACGGTGACCTGCGCCATGGTCATACCTTTCAGCAGCTGTGTGATATCCGCGGCTATGTAGATACGATCACCGATCTGGCTGACGGGGAACCGGAGGTGCTGGATCTGCTTGAAAGGCTCTGCCGGTTCAATCTGGCGCTGATACGTCATTTCCTGAAAGCGGATGTGGATATTGTTCGGATTCCGGAGGATCTGGGTATGCAGACCGGGCCTATGATCAGCCCGGGACTGTTCCGTGAATACATCAAGCCTCTTTACCAGAGAATGCTGGAGCCGGTCCGCAGTGCCGGCAAGATCATTCACATGCATTCGGACGGAAATATCCGTGCTCTGGCGGATGATATCATAGAAGGAGGCGTGGATATCATCAATCTGCAGGATCTTGTGAACGGCGTAGACTGGATCGCCGGTAAATTCCGGGGAAATACCTGCGTAGACCTGGATATCGACAGACAGAGCATCACGCCTTTCGGGACGCCGGATGAGATCGACGCGCATGTTCGGCGGTGTGTTGAGAAAGTGGGATGCCCGGAAGGAGGATTGATGCTGATCTACGGACTGTATCCGGGCGTGCCTCTGGAAAATGTGAAGGCGCTGATGGATGCGATGACCCGGTATGCTTTTTTCTACAACTGATAAACTCAAAATACGAAAAAGAACAGGAGACAACATATGGAATTATTTGTAGATATCGCTGATCTGGATGCAGTGAAGAAGGTGGCAGAATACTATCCTATCGAAGGCTTTACGACAAATCCTAATATACTGAGTACGGCAAGCAGGCCTGTCAGTGAGATGATGGCGGAATACCGGGATTTTGTTGAAGAGAAGGACCTGAAGATCTTCTTCCAGGTGACCGGTGACAATGCACAGGAGATGGTAGATGAGGCAAAGAGACTGTCCGATTACTTTACCGACCGGCTCGTGGTAAAGCTGCCGGCGATCCGGGAAGGATACCGGGCGATCGCACCATGTAAAAAGGCAGGGATCGATATCTGTGTAACAGTGATTCATTCTACGATGCAGGCACTTGTCGCGGCAAAGGCAGGAGCGGATTATGTAGCACCTTATGTGAGCCATATTGATAATCTCGGAGCACAGGGAGTGCGCGTGATCGGTGAAATGCTGCGTATCATGCGCAATTATGATTACCACTGCAAAGTGCTTGGAGCGAGCTTCCGCACAGTGGAACAGATCAAGGACCTGGCAGTGATCGGATGCGATGCGGTGACCATCACACCGGAGATGTTCGGGCGGCTGATCGCGCATCCGTCCACCAGTGAGTCAATGGAAATGTTTACAAAGGCATGGACCAGGAAGTTCGGTGAGAAGGAGATCACGGATCTGCTTCCATAGTCCGGACTTGCTGCGGGCAGTGCGCTCCGGATATTTGGTAATGGTATACAAGATGATAAACAGGATAAAAAAAATCAGAGCCAGTCTTGCGGCCAATATGATCGGGACCGTTGTTTTTCTGCTGCTCGCATTTGATATTTTTGTCAGTATACATGGTTATTACAGTTTCACATTTGCTTTTAAGAAGGAATATTCCACATCCACTTATCACATGGCGGATACTGCTACATCGCTGATCAACGGGGATCATCTGGAGCTTTATCTTTCCGGTCATGAAATGACAGAATTTGAGAGAGTGAAACAGGCTCTGGGTGCTTACTGCAGGAAAATGAGCGTATCATTGATCTATGTCATCAAGGTGGATACGTCAGATTACGGAAGATTTGTATCTGTTTTCAATCTCGTAAACAATGCGGTCGACAATTCCGAATATACGGCGTGGGAACTCGGCCATAAACGGGATACGACGAATGAGGAATACCGGAAGAAGTATGAAACCATCTATAAGAAAGAGAAACCGTATGAAACGGTTTACCGTACCGATCCGGAGGACGGCTCTCATCCGCACATTACCACTATGGTACCGGTAAAGAACTCCGATGGTGATGTATCCGGAATTCTCTGTGTGCAGCGTCCGATCCGGGAACTGAATGATGCGAACCGGCCTTATCTGATCAATATCAGTATTACAGCGGTCCTTCTGTCCGTATTGTCAGGTCTGTTTATTTCATTCATTATCCGGAAACAGTTCGTGCGTCCGATCCGGAAGATCTCGGAGGAAGCTTCCCGCTTCGCAGCGGAAAATACCCAGGGCGAACCGCTCGGATCGATCAGCAGCTATGCTGAGATCGCAAATCTTGCCCGCGCCATCGATAAGATGGAAACGGATATGGTGAACTACATGGACAATCTGACAGAGGCCACAGCTGAAAAGGAACGGTTCGGCGCCGAAATGTCCTTTGCAAGAACGATCCAGAAAAATGCCATACCGAATACATTCCCCGCATTTCCCGAAAGGACGGATTTTGATATCTATGCGTACATGACGCCGGCCAAGGAGATCGGAGGAGACTTTTACAATTTCTTTCTGACCGATGACGATCACCTGGCTCTGGTGATCGGAGATGTGTCCGGGAAGAGCGTTCCTGCCGCACTGTTCATGATGGAGACCAATATGATCATCAGCGGCAGAATCAACATGGGCGGAAAGCCCGGAGAGATCCTGACGTTTGTCAATAACATCATCTGTGAACGTAATCATGCGGATATGTTCGTGACACTCTGGCTCGGTATCCTGGAGATATCGACCGGTCTGATCACGGCTGTCAACGCAGGCCATGAGGATGCCGCACTCATCAGCAGGAACGGCGGAGCCAGTCTGTTTAAGACAAAACACCAGATCGCAGTCGGAATCTTTCCGGATACGGTCTACCGCGATTTTGAGATACAGCTTGAGAAGGGGGATAAACTGTTTCTTTATACGGACGGTGTTCCCGAGGCAACCAACGCAGAGGAACAGATGTTTACCATCAGGAGAATGCTCGATGTTCTGAATGCCTGTAAGGAGGCACCGCCCGAAGGGGTCCTTGACGGAATCCACAGAAGTGTTGATGAGTTTGTCGGTGATGCAGATCAGTTTGATGATCTGACGATGCTGTGCGTTGAATTGAAGGAATGAACCGGCCGGCCGGATATTTTTTCCAGGGCAGCGACGGAACAGAGCACATCTTCTTTTGTGCTGCATTCGATTGTCCAGGACAGCCCCGGATTCTGTGCTGCAAGTACCGGAATGGTCTGTGAAAAGGGAAGGTTCCCGCGGCCGATGGCAAGATGTTCATCCGCTTTCCGGTGATTGTCATGCACATGGACGTGGCGGATCCGTCCGTCCAGGGCCGCGATCCATGAAGGGAGAGGATCTTTACTGTAGCACCAGATGTGCCCCAGATCCAGACAGATTCCAAAGTCCGGATGTTCGACGAGAGAACAGACCTCGGCGAACGGAGCGGCATAGCGGTCCAGTACATTCTCCATGCAGACGGTGATCCCGGATTTCCCGTTCAGAAAATGGTTCCAGAAGTCGGCCATCCGCTGCGCCCAGCCTTCCAGATAGTAGACCGTGGGGATCATACCGCTGTGGTAAACGATGCGGGAAGCCCCCAGAATCTGCGCAGCTTCATAGGCCTGGGAGAAGCGGCGCAGGGTCGCCTGACGTACCAGGCTGTCATAACACATGGGATTGAGATCCAGGAAAGGCCCGTGGAGAGTGAGAGGCGGATCGCCAAGCCGGTGAAGCCTTTCTTTTTCTTCCCGGAGAGTTTCGGAAAAACGATCCAGATTGTCTGCGATCGAAAAACAGATGCTTTCCAGGCCGGTCTCATGGTCCGGCAATAAAATGTCCTGAAGATCCTGCTCAGGCAGCAGGTCGGAAATAAACAGATCTTTCATATTCTTCAGTATAAAATGAGATATTCGTTTTTGCAAGGCAGGGGAAGTTAAAGTCCGCCTGCGGACTTTGCTATAATAATGTTATTCTCCGGTATAAGCGGAGAGCAGTTTTACACATCAAAGGAAAGGAAGGATTGAGTATGATGACAGGAAAATGGATCACCGGAATCGCTGCTGCAGGCGCAATGCTGTTTTCTGCGGCGCTGGTACAGACTGTACCCGCCCAGGTAACAGTAACGGATATGATGGGACGCGAGATCTCCATTGAAGAGGATGTAGAGCGTGTAGTGGCTCTCACGGCTGCCGACTGCGAGATTCTGTATGCTCTTGGAGCAGGAGACATGCTGGTGGGACGCGGTGAATATTGTGATTATCCTGCGGAAGTGTTTGATGTTCCTTCTGTACAGTCCGGATATGATACGAATATTGAACAGATTATCGAGTTGAAACCTCAGGTCCTTCTGATGGGCACCATGGCACAGTCAGAGGAGCAGATCGAACAGCTGGAGAATGCCGGTGTACATGTGGTGGTGTCGGATGCGCAGAACATTGACGGCGTTTATACAGCCATCGAAATGATCGCAGAGCTTACCGGAAAAGAAGAAGAAGCTAAGGTGCTCGTGGAGGATATGAAGCAGGCATTCGCGGAGCTTGCCGTGGAAATGCCGGAAGACCCCGAGACAGTGTATTTTGAGGTGTCTCCGCTGGAATATGGTCTGTGGGCAGCCGGAAAAGGGACTTTCATGGATGAGATCGCCGGCATGATCGGCCTGAAGAATGTGTTTGACGATGTGGACGGCTGGGCGGAAATATCTGAGGAGCAGGTCATCGAACGCAATCCGGATCATATCGTAACGATCACGATGTACTTTGGGGAAGGCCCCACTCCTGAGGAGGAGATCGAATCCCGTGCAGGATGGGAGAACATTACGGCTGTTGCAGATCATTCCATCCTGAACCTGCAGAATAATGAACTGTCCCGTCCGGTGCCAAGGCTGGTGGACGGAGCAAAGATGCTGTATGACTTTGTGTACGGTACACAGGCCGAAGCCGTAGAGAACGCAGGCTTTCACCCGTTGATCCTTCTCGGATTTGCTGCGGTCACACTGCTTACGCTGATCATCTGTGTGTGCATCGGGAGCGTTAATGTTCCTTTTGCGGATACGGTGCTGGTCCTGTGGAAGGGAATCACCCGGCAGCCGGTTCCCGGGGATATCACGGCAGGTTCCATCATCCTGTCTGTGAGGCTGCCCCGCGTGATGTGTGTAGCACTGACCGGAGCATCGCTTTCCCTGTGCGGGAGTGCAGTGCAGGGACTGCTGAAGAATCCGCTGGCGGACGGATCCACGCTGGGGGTATCCTCGGGAGCATCGCTCGGCGCAGTGCTTGCCATCGCTTTTAATATTATCCTGCCGCATTCTCCTTTCAGCGGAACCATGGTGATGGCGATCGGATTCGCATTTTTATCCTTCATGGTCATCATGGCTCTCGCGTATCGGCTGGACTATTCACTGTCCACCAATACCATTGTCCTGATCGGAATCATCTATTCGATGTTCGTGAACAGCATCATGTCGCTGGTAGTGACCTTTGCCCATGACAAGGTCAAGAGTATCACGTTCTGGACGATGGGATCTCTGGCAGGCAGCAGTTACCGCAGTGCAGCCGTTCTCGGAGCGGTACTTGCTGCGGGGTATGTGATCCTGTTCCGGTTTGCGCAGGAACTGAATGCTTTTGCCATCGGGGAGGACAACGCAAGGCATGTGGGTGTGAATGTGCGGCGGGTGCGAATCATTGTGCTGATCACCGTATCGGCGCTGATCGGTGTATGTGTATCCATAGGCGGGACCATCGGATTTGTTGGGCTGGTCACACCGCACATCGTGCGGATGATCACCGGGCCTAATCACCGAAGACTTCTGCCCGCCGTGATGTTCGGCGGAGCAGTGTTTCTTATGCTGGCTGATCTTACCGCCCGTGTGATCCTGCGGCCGCTGGAGCTGCCCATCGGGGTGGTGACTTCGTTTATCGGCGCAGTTCTCTTTGTCTATATATTCTACAAGACAAGGACCTCCAGGGGAGGGCGATAAAATGAGCCATAAAGAACGAAAAGATGAATGTAGGGAAATACAGGCAAGGGAACAGAAGAAGAAACTTCTGGAGGGAAACAGTGTCAGTGTACGCTACGGGGATATAACGATCCTTGACAATGTTTCTTTTTCCGTGCACGAGGGAGAGTGGCTTATGATCGTCGGTCCGAACGGAGCCGGTAAGTCGACGATCATCAATGCGATCTCCGGGGAAGCGCCATATTCTGGCCAGATCTTTCTTCGCGGCAGAAATATCCGTGAGTACAGGCCGGCAGAGCTTGCCAGGAACATCGGGATCCTTTCCCAGAACCATTATGTGGGATATTCCTTCACGATTCGTGAAGTTGTCGGACTGGGCCGCTATGCCTTCCGAAAAGGTCTCCTGGGCGGTACCGATGAGAAAAAAGAGGACCTTGTGGATCAGGCGCTTGAAATGACCGGCCTGACAAACCTGCAGGATCATTCCGTTCTGCAGCTTTCCGGCGGTGAACTGCAGCGGACTTTTCTGGCGCAGCTGTTTGCGCAGGATCCGGACGTCCTGATCCTGGATGAACCGACCAATCATCTGGATCTGATCTATCAGAAGCAGATCTTTGCGCTGGTCTCAGAATGGCTTGGACAGAAGGGCAGAGCGGTGATCTCGGTAGTACATGATCTGAGTCTGGCAAAGGCTTATGGCGACAGTGCCTTGCTCCTGCAGAAAGGGCATGTGATCGCAGAGGGAGACATTCCGACCGTCTTTGCACCGGATGCTTTGAAGAGCGCCTACGCCATGGATGTATATGCCTGGATGCAGGAAATGCTTGGTCAGTGGAGCAGCTGATGAAGCTCTGAACCATATGATCTGAAAAAAACTGATAATAATTCTGAAAAAAATAAAAAAATAAGCGTGGCATTTCTTAAATAAAACCGTATATAGATTTGAAAACAAACAAGAGCAGTCGAAAAAAAGAGAGAAGACCGGCTGCCGGAAAAAATATGGAATTTTTAGGAGGTACCACAAATGAAGAAATTATTTACCGCTATTGCAATCGGAACAATGATGATGACCGCAGGTGCTGTAAGTACATTTGCTGCAGGTATTACAAAAGAGGAAGCAAAGCAGATCGCTGTAAGCGCATCAGGTGTGGACACAGATCAGATCGTTTTCACAAAGACACTCAATGATCTGGATGACGGAAGAGATATCTTTGAGATCGATTTCGTTATTCCCGGAGAAGTGAAATATGAATTCGATATCGATGTGAATACCGGAAAGATCATTGACAAAGATATGGACCTGTGGAATGATGAGGATGATTTTGAGTACAGTGTTCTTTTTGAAAAAGAAGTGAAGAGAGCAGATGCAGACGGTGAGATCTCCCAAAAGCAGGCAAAAACCATAGCGCTGAAAGATGCGGGCCTCCTGGAATCAGAGGTCACCTTCACAAGATGTGAAAAAGACATGGATGACGGCATGATCAATTTTGAGATCAAATTCTTCGGACTGGACGGCCGTGAATATGAATACAAGATCAGCGCGATCGATGGCTCGATCATCGGTAAAGACTATGAATTTGATCATGACCATGAGTTTTACGACTACGATGACCATGAGTTTTACGACTACGATGACGACGATTTTGACGGCGCATTCGACTTCGACTGATCAGAAAAGGACCGGTTATAAAGCAGGAGGATAAGAAAATGAGTGATAATATTTTGCATGAGATCAATCTCGATGATCTTGAGAACATAGCCGGCGGTGTGGCCATTAATGAACTGGACACCCCCCATAGAGATATGCTGAACTTCCTGATGAAGAAACTTGACAGGAAAAGCTTTGAGGAGCTTCTCAAAGGGATCGCAGATGCCGATGATATCGACGAAGCCAGAAGGCTCATCGAACTGCCCTACGGCGTTCACGCAGGACATTAAAAGAATGAAAGAACTGCCGCACCAAGAGATGCTTGGTGCGGCAGTTCTTTGTGTCCGCCCAAGGGAGAAAGGTTCCTGCGGAAGACCCTGGAACATAAAAAAGACATGCATCTCTTTTACGAAATGCATGTCTTTTTCAATGAGTATAATTTACTGTTCCTTATTTTTTTTATGCAGGTACGATGAAACTGCACCTACAATTGAACCGGCCGCAAAGGCTATGATCATCGATGGCGCGCAGGCTGCTTCTGCAAAAGAGATGCCTCTGATGGCGCTTCTGAGCAATGCTGCCACAGGGAATGCTGCCCAGGTCGCAGCGAAAGTAATAATAGCTGAAAGAAACGGGTTGTTTTTAATGTTTGACATAATGTTTTCTCCTTTTCTATTGATCTATGAAAGCTCCTTTGCAGGTACATGTATTTTGTGTATGAGCTTTATTTCACGGTTTTATCTTTGTTATCTATATATACGTTCTGCCTCGCGGATATCCACGCAGAAAACAAAAAACATTGGTTTTCCATCATTCATCTGAATGCTATGGATTCCGGCCGGATCTCACGTATATATTCGTACACAAAGCAGAAAAGGGTAGAATGATAAAGATCAATATGACTCAGACAGAGCGGAGGTATAAACAATGAAAAGAAAAACCCTGGGGTTTCGGCGTGCAGCGGCTGCTGCACTGATCGGCGCGTTCCTATTGTCAGTGGCTGCAAATGCACATGAACAGGATACGCTGGTCGTGAACCCTTCGTCATCCCACCTTACAAAAGAAGAAGTCCACGAAATGGTGGATAAAGTATCCGGACAGTTTTATCAGAACGAAGACCTGAAAGAGGAACTGAATTCTGAGATCAGACTGACGAAAGAAGTGATACCGACATATGCGTATCCGGAAGAAGAGAGAGAATTCTATATCCTGACCCATGAAGGGAAAACCATGAGGTTTTTTATGGAGAAAAAGGGAGACCCGGGCGATAACGGGAAGTATCCGCTGTTTATTACGCTTCATGGCGGCGGAGGCGGGCCGGCCGAGGGCAACAATGATCAGTGGATCGACATGTTTCATTATTACAAAAGCGCTGTAGACAATGGAATCTATGTCGCCTGCCGGGGGATCACGGACACCTGGGATCTGCATTTTCAGGAAGATTCCTATCCGTTGTATGACCGTCTGATCGAAGCGATGGTCGTCAACTATGGTGCAGATCCGGATCGTGTCTATCTGCTTGGTTTCTCTGCAGGAGGAGACGGCGTTTACCAGATCGCGCCAAGGCTTGCGGACCGTTTTGCAGCCGTCAATATGTCCTCGGGGCATCCGAACGGTGTGAGGCTTTTGAATCTGGCGAATTGTCCGATCAGCTTTCAGGCGGGGATACGGGATTATTACACAGAGGATGTTATACGGTCGGTGCGGGCGGCTGAGTTTGAAAAGACATTGTCTGATTACCGGGAAAAATATGGGTTCGGTTATGAACACATGGTGTGTATTCATGTTCCTGCCGGACATAATTATACTGACTATGAAGATGAGATGTCTGAGGTACTGAAAGACCCGGCTGATTTTGCTGACCGGGCAGTTCCTGAAAATGTGCTGGATCAGTTCCTGGATGTTCAGGAGAACTGCGGACTTGGCCGTGATGTTTCCGAACTTTCGTATTATCAGGTGGGTGAACATAAAGAACTTGACAATGGTATCATGGAGATCATTAAAAAGACTTTAAATCTCGAAACAGAGGAGATCAATACCAATGCGGTCCGCTATGTCTCCGGTTTTACCCGCAATGCGGTTCCTGAGAAGATCGTATGGGATCTTTCAACCAGGGCATCCAAAAGAGAGAAAGACAGTTTCTACTGGCTTGAAGCCGGACCGTCCGTTGACCGGGGGATCATAACAGCCTCATTCGATGCTGCCTCCAACACGATCACGGTGGAGCCCGATGAGAATGTGAATGGAGACTTTGCCATCCTCTTTCATCCGGATCTGATCGATGTCTCCAGACCGGTGACAATAAAAACAGGGGATATCACACGTACCGTTCAGATCAATCCTTCAGAGGAATTCCTGAAAGAATCCATGCTTGAAAACGGAGATCCGAAGCTTGCGTGTGTAGGGAAGATCATGTACAGTACAATAGTTTCGAAGTAAATCATTTAAGAGTTTCTTTGTTTTGAAGCTCACAAAAAGCCTCGTTCCACGGCAGGCCAGCTTGCCGTGGAACGAGGCTTTTGACCCTGGCATCATATAATTTATTGGCATTGTGAAAACCATTTGCTATAATGATTACAATCAAAGCAGACGAAGAGACCAAACCCGAGTAACAGAGGAGTGCTGGAGAGGTGCTTGAATATGAGAAGTAGATTCTCTTTAGGTATGTTGATATGTATTACTGCTGCTGCATCTGGCATAGCTGTCGGCGTGTTTTTTATATACACGCTGATACTCCGCAGCAACTACAAAAAGGATGCGCTTGCGATCAATGATGCCTTCCGTTTTCATACTACAGCTACACTTTCGCGCGGGGATCTGTCATTTCCGGTGCAGTCAGCAGATATAGAATATTATGACATGTTTCTGCTGAATCAGGATACAGTAGTCTTCAGCAGAAAGGCAGCAACGGAAACAGATGCTACGATCCGAATTGATTTTGGAACAGAGAGATTATCATTTACGGGGATAGATGACGGAAGCGCGATCGCGCTGTGCTGGAAGACGCCTGAGAATGAGAAACATTATATGGTTCGAAGTCAAATGACTTTTTCTCAATTAAACGCATTTTTTATAAACTGCAGTCGTAAGGCAGAATAAAATGCGGTAGCACTAATGGAAAGAACTATTTGTGAAATGTCCAGTTCTATGTAACAGGAAAGGGGTGCAGTGATGAAAAAACGGATCGGTTTATCTATTCTCATAGCTCTGCTTTTAGCTCTGCTTTTTGCGATTCCTGCGTTTGCCGGAATTGAAGTGACCGAACAGAACTTTCCGGATGCAGGTTTCCGGGAGGTCCTTAAAAAACATGAACAATACTTCGGGGAGTATAATGTAATTGTATATCCGGATGTCACCCAGATCGACTGTGGAAAAAGCCAGACTGTCAAGGATCTGACCGGTATTGCGGTCTTTGAAAATCTGGAACGGCTGAGCTGTTCGACATGCCCGGTCCAAACTCTGGATCTGTCCGGTAATCTCAAGCTGACTTATCTGGATGTTTGTGAGACGAAGCTGACATCCCTGAATGTAACAGGCAATACGGGTCTGAAACAGCTGTGGGCGTATGGGAATGCTTTTACCGTGCTTGATCTCAGCAAGTGTCCCTATCTGTCAAAAGCAGTGAAAAATGGGGTATATGAAAATGATAAAAACGGGGGAAAGTCATATACTTTTGCTGACAATGCGACAGATTCCTATGTTGCAGTTGACAAGAAAGTGAAGATTCTGCTGGATGATGGCTCTGTTGTCGGGCCGGTGAAAGGATACGAAGAAGGCTCCGGCAGCACAAATACACCTTCTTCCTCACAGCCTGTCACTCCTTCCGCAGTAATAGTAGCTGAGATCAACAGTACGAATTTCCCGGATGCCGGTTTCCGCAGCGTCGTTAAGTCTTTCGATACAGACAATGATAACCGGCTCAGCAGTGCGGAGATCGAAGCGGTCATTTCTGTTGACTGTTCCGGGCGGAATATTACTTCGCTGAAAGGGATCGAGTATTTTACGCGGATCACCAGTCTGAACTGTTCTTCCAATAAACTGGAGACTTTGAATATCAGCAGAAATACAGATCTGAGGACCCTGAACTGTTCCTCCAACAAATTGAAGACTCTGAATATCAGCAGGAACACAGCGTTGAATTATCTTGACAGCCGGTCGAATGCAATAACATTGCTGGATGTCAGCGAAGCCGCCAGCCTGCGTGCAGCAGTATGGAAGGGAAGACAAAATGTTCCGGATGATAACTATGATTATTTCAAAGATCCGCACTATCTCAATGTCACTATTTATATCCATGGAGCTGCCGGGGGAACCAGATCCTCAGATATCTCATACTACCTGTATGTTGACAGATTTGTGACAGTAAAAGCCGGAGGTGTCACCAATAAAGCCTCTGTTGATCCTCCCGCCTCAAGTACATCTGCCTCCAATGGCACAAAAGAACCAACTGCAAATACCGGTGCCTCTGCAGCTGCCGTAACGGTAAGTAATGGAAAATATAAACTGTCAGGTTCGAGCGCTGTGCTGACGAAGCCGAAGAATAAGAACATTACAAAGCTCGCTGTTCCGGCTACGGTAAAGATCGGCGGAAAAGCGAGGAAAGTGACAAAGATCTCCGCAAACGCTTTCAAAGGCTGCAGTAAGCTGACTACAGTAACCATTGGAAAGAACGTGACGTCGATCGGTACCGGAGCGTTTTCCGGATGCAGGAACCTTACCAAAATAACGATTGGAGCCGGGGTCAAAACGATCGGGAAGAACGCTTTTCTGAATTGTAAGAAGCTTAAAACGATCGTGATCAGGACTTCGAAACTGACTTCCAAAAAAGTTGGCGCAAATGCTTTCAAAGGTATTTATGCAAAAGCGGTCATCAAGGTGCCGAAGGCGAAGCTCAAAGCATATACGACATTTCTGAAGAAGAGAGGGATCGGGAAAAAAGTAAAGATCACCAAATATTAAAAAACGTGATTCCGGAACAGTACGGCGTAGGATCCAGAGCTCATCACCTTCGGGTGGTGGGCTCCTTTTGTTGTGCTCCATTGGCGTGCTCTTACTGTTATGCTATAATGTCTGAAAAGCGGAAAATCAGGTTCATAGGTGAAAAGGGTTATGATTGAAATAAGAACTGCAAAAAAAGAAGACGCAGGGCGACTGCTGGAGATCTATGACTACTACGTCAGGAACACGGCGATATCATTTGAATACGAAACGCCGTCTCTCGATGAATTCACAAGACGGATGGAGAACACTCTGGAAAAATATCCCTATCTCGTTATTGTGAGAGACGGAAAAACAGAAGGATATGCATATGCCGGGGTCTTTAAAGGCCGGGCAGCCTATGACTGGTCCTGTGAAATAAGTATCTACCTCGACCGCAGCGCCCGGAAGTGCGGGTTAGGTCGAATTCTTTCCGAAGCACTGGAAGCAGAACTGAAAAAAATGGGGATCCTGAATGTATATGGCTGTATCGCGTATCCTGAAAAGGAAGATGAATATCTTACGACAAACAGTGCGGATTTTCATGAGCATCTTGGATTTAAAACTGTAGGTTTATTCCGTCAGTGTGCATATAAGTTTGGCCGCTGGTATAATATGATCTGGATGGAGAAAGTCATAGGAGAGCATAGAGATCAGCCGGCTTCGGTCAGAAGATCGACCCATATAAGCGAAGTCTGTTTCCGGAAAATGGAAACGGCAGGTCAGCAAAGAGAGCTGCCTGCCGCAAAAAATGGTTGAAGTGTTATGATTTATGCATTTTTGATCTGGTCATATGTTTTGAGCACCTGGGCATCTGATTCGGGTGTGAGCCTGCTGACAACGATGTTTATGATCAGGGCGACAAGGAATGCCGGAAGCAGTTCATAAATACCCCATACGCCGCCCATCGGCGCAATTACGAATTTCCAGATGAAGATCAGAGCTGCTCCGCTGATCATGCCTGCAAGCGCTCCCTGCATATTGGAACGGCGATCGAACAGAGCCAGGAGCATGGTCGGACCAAAGGTGGCGCCAAAACCGGCCCACGCGAAGGAGACCACGCGGAACACGGAGCTGTTCGGGTTCCACGCAAGGATCAGCGCGATCAGAGCAATGCCTACAACGGTACATCTGGCTGCTACCATGGTTCCCGTTTCCGAAAGACGGATGCCGAAGAAATCCTGTAAAAGATCCTGGGAAACACTGGAGGATGCAGCAAGAAGCTGTGAATCCGCGGTCGACATCGTGGCGGCCAGGATGCCGGCCAGGATAATGCCTGCCATGATGGCAAAGAGGAAGCCGTGCCTGCTCATCAGATCAGCAAGTTTCATGATGATCGTCTCTGACTCAGAACTGGTGGTAAGCATCGGGATCTTATTTGCGATAGAAACGCTGTATCCTATGATACCGATGAATGCGGCAATGCCCATGGACAGAACGACCCAGACGGACGCGATGCGGCGGGAGATCGAGAGTTCCTTTTCATGACGGATCGCCATAAAGCGAAGCAGGATGTGGGGCATCCCGAAATATCCCAGTCCCCATGCGAGCGTCGATGCGATACTGAGGAAGCCATATGAGCCGGCTGTTCCGTCAGCTGCGTTATATCCCTGGGTCAGGTTGAGGTATCCGGGGAGCTTTGAAGCATTTTCAGCGACTGCGCCAAGTCCGCCTGCCTGGGAAATTCCGAAGAAGACGATAACGACCAGAGCGATCGTCATAAAAATGCTCTGCAGAAGATCCGTTGTGGAGACAGCCATGAAACCGCCGAGCACGGTATAGGTAATGATGATGATCGAACCGAATACCATGGCAATGTGATACTCCACGCCAAACAGGCTGTTGAACAGGGTGCCGACGGCTTTAAAACCGGAAGCCGTGTACGGGATGAAGAAAATAATGATGATCAGGGCTGCGACCATAGACAGCAGGTGCTTTTTATCATTGTATCTTCTGGAGAAAAAGTCCGGGATCGTAAATGCGTTCAGTCTGGCAGAGTAGCGGCGGAGACGTCTTGCAACGATCAGCCAGTTGAGATAGGTGCCGACCGCCAGGCCGATGGCTGTCCAACCTACTTCCGCAATACCGGCAAGATATGCCAGACCCGGAAGTCCCATAAGCAGCCAGCTGCTCATATCCGAGGCTTCCGCGCTCATTGCGGTAACGATCGGTCCGAGGCTCCTTCCGCCGATGTAGAAATCCTCGGAGGAAGACGAACTCTTTCTGCTGAATGCTGCACCGATGATGAGCATACAGGACAGATAGAGAAGAATGGTGATAATGATAATGATCTGTGCGATTGTCATATTGTTTCATTCCTTTCTTTAAAACTCTAAACTGCATAATTATAACATATACGATACAAGAACGAAATAGAGAAAATAATTTGAAATACCTCATATCATACATCCGCAAATAAATAATTGCAGAATTACCAACAGGGGGGTAAGAAAATGAATGCTAAGAAGAGAAAAATTCGCACAGTTGTAATGATGTTTCTGCTTGCTGCCGGCTTGTCCGTGTGCAGCCGGAATACAGCCGGTGCGCAGTCAGATAATACGACAAAAACGGAAGAGACAATATCCAGGGAAGGCTTTTCTATTCGTGAAATATCGGATGACCTGTTTGACAGGATGAGAGGAGGAAAGTCTTATAAAGAGGACTGTGTCGTTCCAAGGGAGGACCTTCGCTATCTGATGGTTCTGCACAAAGATAAAGACGGCAATACCCATCACGGGGAAATGGTTGTACATAAGCTGATTGCGGAGGATGTTCTGGAGATCTTTGAGAAGCTTTATGACGCGGAATACCCTATAGAGAGAATGGTGCTTCCGGATAATTATATGGCAGATGATGAGACGATGATGCGTGATAATAACTCGTCCTGCTTTAATTTCCGGTTTATATCGCATACGAACAGGGTGTCAAAACATGGGCTGGGAATGGCAGTAGATATCAATACGCTGTACAACCCATACCATAAAATTGTGACAAACGATGACGGTACGCAGACAGAAGTAATAGAGCCGGCCACAGGGGAAGCTTATCTTGACAGGACACAGGACTTCGATTACAAGATAGAAAAAGGAGATCTGTGTTATACGCTCTTTATTGAAAAGGGCTTCGAATGGGGAGGAGATTGGACTGATCGAAAAGATTTCCAGCATTTTGAGCTGCCTTCCGAAGTCACAGAGAAGTATTCTGAAATGTATGAAAAGTAGTACATTTCAGCAACTGCCGTTTTTTAATTTTCTGTGTGGATGTTTTCCGTCTCCTGCGTATATATCTATGTAAACAAAAACACAACGCGCCGCGAAAGATAAGCGGCAGGTTCAGAACATAAATAGATATAAAAAAGGAGAAAAACATCATGACAGATATCAGAAAAATCAATGGACAGGAACTTGAGAACGTAGCAGGCGGAGTTGAAGGATTTAACTATGGCAATGGCTGGAGAACCGTAAAAGGTCTTCCGAGTGGATACCTTGCAATTCGTACTGCACCGAGCTTTGCATATGAGAATGAGATCATCCACAACGGCCCGAAGAACGGCCAGCTGGTACAGATCGTAGGTGAGTATGTACAGGGTACCGGCATCAATGGCGTACCGGCTACTTATGTTCGTGTATACTCTCCGGATTTTGGTATCACCGGACTTGCAAATGCAGCATTTATCGGATGATCCATTTCTTTCACGATTGAATTGCAGATCGCCGGGCGGCTATAAAAGCCGCCTGGCTTTTTTTGTCCGAATATCGAGGACATTGTCGTATCCGGACATTAACCGGTTTGATTGACGCAGTCTTTCCGCTCTGTTATAGTTTTATGTGAAGTCAGATTCTATGATGAGTACAGCAGGAAAGGAGAAGACACATGTCTGACAGAAAGATCAAAAAGGTGACGGCATGCTTAGCAATGAGCTTTGTGCTGGCAGCGACATGTTTCGCTGCAGCGGCACCTGCACAGGAAACCGGGCAGAATGAACAGCAGGCCGTCGTGCAGGAGAACGCCGGACAGGAAGAGACCGGAGAAAAAACTCCCCCGCAGAAGGAAGTGTCGGAAGACGTGTTTGACTTCGAGGAGGGAGACCGGAATGTGCCTGCAGCGGACGGAGAAATGCCGGTAAAATATGACCTTCGTGATGTACAGGTCAGGGGATCCGGGATCGTCCCTCCGATCCGGTTTCAGAATCCTTTTCCAACCTGCTGGAGCTTTGGCGCCATCGCGGCTGCGGAGATCAGCATTCTCGGCAGCGGTCTGGCGCAGGAGGACGGTTATACGGCAGAGACTTTTGATCTGTCAGAGAAGCACCTCGCTTACTTTGCCTACAGTTCACTGAATGACCCGGAGGACCCGCAGAACGGTGAGGGGAAGCGGCAATCGGCCCAGGTGTCCGGCGCTGAGAAGATGAAGGGTGGGCTGACAAGCTATGCGACCTGGTTGTTCGCCTCGGGCACAGGACCGAATCTGGAGAACAGAAGCGGACTGGACGATGGCGATGAGGATGTGCTGGTCTATAAGGGAAGAAACGGTGAAGCTGAGAGCCGGATCGTCACCTGGTATGACGAAAACGGAAATATGCAGAATGGCATGAGACGGATCTGTTACAGCAGTGACGACGATTGGGTGATTCCGGACAAATATCGTTTTTATCAGTCCTACAGACTGAAGGACTCCTATATTTTGCCCTGCCCGGTACAGACGCAGCAAGAGGATGGGAAGGAAACGGTATATACCTGTAATCCGAGGGGAATCGAAGCAATCAAACAGCAGCTTCTGGCAAACCGAGCCGTCTCGATCGGTATTAACGCGGAGAGTTCAAGACCGGACCAAACGACGAAAAAATGGAAATATCTCAGCCAGAACTGGGCACAGTATACTTATGAGAGTGCTTTTGATGATCAGCATACCGTCTGCATTGTGGGATGGGACGATGACTATCCCAAAGAGAATTTTATTGAGGGACATCAGCCTCCGGAAAACGGCGCCTGGTTGTGCAGAAACAGCTGGGGATCCGATTATAATGAGTTCTTAAAGAACCGGTGACGCTGTTCAGGGGACAGGCCTATTCGATCGTGATCTCCCAGAAGACGCCATCCGGCAAATCGGTATTCAGTATTGTGTGCGGTGAGAAACGCAGGGATTACTCGGAGGATTCTATGGAAGACTACCTGGAGGAAGTGCCGGAAGGAAACACGGAAGAACCGGCGTCAGAGGAAACTCCGGAGGAAGTGCAGGAGGGAAACACTGAAGAGCCGGCATCAGAGGAAGCATCGGAAGAAGCATTGGAAGAAGCAACCGAAGGGAACTTTGAAGAAAGGACGGAGGAAAACACGGAAGAGATTCCGGAAGAAGAGGACTTCGTGGAAGAGTGGGTCGAGTTTATCGTCAACCGAAAAGAGAGCTATATTTTGAAAGACGGCAAATGGCTCGATCTGAAGACGGAAGAGGCAAATGATTTCATTCTCGGAACCGGAAAGAAAAAGCTGGGCGATGCCGACGCATACGACAATCTGCCGATCAAGGCATATCTGGAGGACGCCGAACAGGCGGCTTATCCCGATCCTGCGCAGGACATCACGGTGGAAAGCGCACCGGGATACAACAGTAAGCAGGTGATCTTCAAGCTCAAAGGAAGGATCGAAGAGTGGGATACGAATCCTGTATTTACATGGACATCTTCGGACACAGGTGTCTTTACGGTGGAAGCCGCGGATCCCGCGGAGGGTGTCATGCAGATCACCGGAATCAGCCCGGGAACAGCTTATCTGACGATCTCCTCGGAGGAGATGGGAACAAGGGTCATCGGGGTGACTGTGCAGTAGTACTGGTATAACAGATCGGGATCGAGGGGAGAAGAATGCGGATATTTGAAAGGAGGATTCTTATGAAACTTGCAGTTATTTATGATTCTAAAACAGGGAATACCAAACAGGCTGCCGGATGGATCACAGAAGGCATGAACAGTGTGGCTGGAGTAGAGGCAGCTGCTTTTTCCATTGAGTCGGTTGACGAAGAGTTTGTCAAAGAGGCGAAAGGTGTTGTTGTGGGCTCTCCTTCTTATGCGGCAGAGATGACTCCCGCAATTCACGACTGGCTGCTTTCATCCGGCGGGAAAGTGGAACTTGCCGGGAAATTGGGCGGCGGCTTTGCAACGGTGCAGTTTACTCATGGAGGCGGAGAGACAGTTATACAGTCCATTTTAACGATAGAATTAGTGAACGGTATGCTTTGCTATTCCAGCGGTGGAGCCTGTGGAATGCCTGTGATTCATCTTGGGCCTGTTGCAGTGAACAACAATGTTGAAAAGCACAACGGATTGGAACTATATAAAGATACGTTCGTTATTTATGGAAAGCGCTTTGCCGAGAAGGCACTCGATATTTTTATGTAGATAATCCGTTGGAGAACCGTAAAAGGTCTTTCGGATGGATGCCTTGCAATTCGTACCGCACCGAGCTTTGCATATGAGAACGAAGTGATCCGCAAAGGCACGACTTCATCGGATAATCTTTTTCTTTAACAAGTAATTGTATATCACCGGGCGGCAATAAAAGCTGCCCGGCATTTTTTACTCCGTGGGCATTACAGCTTGTCGGTTGTTTTGTCTGTTTATATGGAAAGAATTCTGCTGTTATGATACAATTCCTGAAGAGTGACGAATAACATGCTTTCCCTGATCAGTGACGAAGATATATACAGGTATATATGCAGGGGCGCTGAAAAAATAGAGGAAGGAATTGCCATGAAAAGAAGATGTATCGCTGTTTTACTGTTTTTATGCATGCTCATTCCAAGCGTTTCAACGCTTGCTTTTGCGGAAGCGGTGGAACAGGATATGTACCCGGATGAGCTTTGGGAGCCTCATGTTGAGACGGATGTTTCTCTCTCTACCGGTCAGGTGACGGAATGGTCCTGCATCACGTTCGGCTCGTATCCGCAGACGGAGATCGTTGCCGCACCTTCCGAGGCGGTAGATGATTATGCGGTGCAGGAAGGGGACTTTCTGGAAGATCCCGATCTGTATGAAAAACTGACCCGGGCTGAATGGAATGATGGTCAGACGGAGATCGGGGATGCGCGATATCTGCGCATGAACCGGGAGGATGCGGTGGGCAGTGCTTCCGACCGGGAGGGGCATTACCGTTGGGGAGAAGGAGATGAGTGGCATTATTTCCGCTTCGATCCCATCCGCTGGCGCGTGATCGGCCTGGAAAACGGGTCAGCCTGCCTCATGGCGGATAAACTGCTGGACTGCCAGCCGTATCACATTAATGACGGCCCGGTCAGCTGGGAAGGTTCCACTGTCAGAAGCTGGCTGAACAGTTATCCGGCGGAAGAGAATGACGCAGGGATCGATTACCGGGGAAAGGGATTTTTGGATATGGCCTTTTCCTCCTCGCAGCAGGAAGCCATCATCAAAACACAGGTGGAAAACCTGCCGAATGGCCATTATGACACTGACTGCGGGGATGATACCGAAGATTATGTCTTCCTGCTTTCCAATGATGAAGTATTCAGCTCAGATACCGCTGCCCGGAACGGGTTCTATGCTGCCAGCGGTCATGATGATCCGGCGAAGCGCTTTCGCTCCACCATGTACGCCAAATGCCAAGGAGCCTGGTGGTCGTCCGTGAACGGATATATGGGGAACAGTTTCTGGTTCATGCGAACAAACGGATATAACCGGGAAAGCGTCACCTACATCTGCGATTTTGGATATATATACCAGCGTGGCACGATCTCTACATGTGAGGACGCGGGGCTTCTGCCGGCTATGTGGATCGATCTGGATCTGGCGGAATTTGAAGCAGCAGGAACTGTTTCTTCAAGAGATATTCAGAAGGGTGCTTTCCGGGATACCGCCGTGGAAGATCTGCAGAGAAGAGATCAGATCGTGAATCCCATAGTGAATCTGAACGAGGAAGAACCGGATGGGAAAGAAGTTACGTATTCTCTTGTCAGCTTCGGGAACTATCCCCAGTCCGAAATTGTACCGGAATCCGATGCAGGATCTGAAAACAGTATAGTGGACCCAATGTTATATAATAAGCTGGAGAAAGCAGACTGGGAGAATAATAAGCTGGAACAGGAGCGTAAGCGGTACCTGCGCGTATATTCGCCCGATGAGAATGGGGGAGAGCGTGCCCGGTATTTTGCCTTTGAGCCGCTCATCTGGCGAGCTCTGGAAGTCCGGGACGGAACCGTACTTCTGCTTTCCAACGCTGCCGTTGAGTGTGGATCGTTTCAGGCGGACCTTCAGGATGTCAGCTGGGAAAACTGTACGCTTCGAAGCTGGCTGAACGGATATGGTATTTCAGCGAATGCTTCGGCGATCGATTATTCCGGAAGCGGAAAGAGCTTCCTGGATATAGCATTTTCTGCAAAAGAGCAGGAAGCGATTCTGGAAACAGCCGTCCGGAATGAGGCAAATTACTATTTTGGGATGGATTCCGGAGAGGAAACGGATGACCGGATATTCCTTCTGGCAGAGTCGGAAATATTCATTTACGACAGTGCTCAGATCCATGGCTTCAGCAGGCGGGATGAAGTTGCTGACCGGGCAAAACAGTTTCAGCCGACGGATTACGCCATCCGGAAGGGAGTCTGGTATGAGCACGCCGGCACCCGGAATGTCTTCTGGATCACACGCACGACAGGCTATACTCATGTCAACGTGGTTTATGTGGATGAATCCGGCTATATGTACAACCGTGGGATACTGGTTACCTGTAAGGATGCAGCGATCATTCCTGCCCTGGTACTTGACCTGGATTCAACAGTGTATGAATATGCCGGTACCTATACGATCAGGAAAAATAAATGAACACAGGAATTTCTGGAGAAAAAACTATGAAGTATTGTATGATTGACGGTTCGGAAAAAATGAACATCGATGAAGTGATCCGGCTGCTCAGGATGACATATTGGGCGGATAAACGTTCAGCCCTGCAAATCGAAAAGTCTATGCAGAATTCATCGTGTTATGGTGTGCGGCTTGATGACGACAAAAAACTTGTCGGTTTTGCACGGGTTATCAGTGACTACGCCACGACCTATTATCTGTGTGACGTTATTATTGATACGGCCTATCAGCATTTGGGACTGGGGACCGCGCTGGTGTCACATATAGAATCCTTGCCGGAATATGCCGGTCTTCGTGGGATCCTGATTACAAGAGACGCGCATGATCTGTATCGAAAATTCGGGTACGAAGTATTGAATGAGCGGGTCATGGTCAAATCACTGAATTGCTGAAGAACTATCAGGAATATAAACCTGTAACGATCTTCCGAAAGACGTCTCGAAAATCATTGTCCCGAAGGTATTGGGAGATAGTGGAAAAATTCCCCGGAAAAGAGCAAATTTCTGCTTGGATGTTTTCTCTTTCCTGCGTATATATCTATGTAAACAAAAACACAACGCGCCGCGAAAGATGAGCGGCAGGTTCAGAATATAAAATATAAATATATACATAAAAAAGGAGAAAAAACATCATGACAGAAATCAAGAAAATCAATGGCCAGGAACTTGAGAACGTAGCAGGCGGAGAAGGATATAACTATGACTATAACAGTGGTTGGAGAACTGTAAAGAACATCCAGAGCGGATATCTTGCAATTCGTACCGCGCCGAGCTTTGCATATGAGAATGAAGTGATCCACAAAGGCCCGACAAACGGTCAGAAGGTTCAGATCACCGGCAGCACGGTAAAGGGTACCGGCATCAATGGTGTACCGGCCACATATGTGTGGGTATACTCCCCGGATTTCGGTGTATCCGGCTATGTGAACACATACTTCCTCGGATAATCCTTTTCTATAACGATTAATTGTATATCGCCGGGCAGCAATAAAAGCTGCCTGGCATTTTTATGGACTTGTTGAAACATTTCGCGCAGGTAGAGTGGTATGAATGGTAGTAAAACAGGGCTCATCACCTTCGGGTGGTGGGCTTCTTTTTTATGGTAAAATATGATGAATTATGATAGAGTGAAAGACAAAACGAGTTTTTATCGTTCCAAAGGTACATTTAAACGTGTTTCCTGAAAATATACGAGCAAAAAATGCTATGAAAAATAGGATTTGTTTAAAAAGGGAGTTTGATGTATGAGAATTAAATGTGTGACAGGGTTATTTGCAATTGCTGCTGTTATGATGCTTTCCGGATTCGAAGTCGGCAATTTTCCTGAACCAGTGCCTCCCGTTGTTGTGAACAGAACGTATGAAAAGGTTGCCCCGTCGCCTGCAGTTGTGGCAGATTTCTATGACCTTAGTCTGACACTTGATACGGAGAATGACCGTCTTATCGAAAAGGTAAGTATGGATATTCAGAATAACACGGACAGCCTGGCAGATACTGTTTATCTCAGGTATAATCCGATGGGTTATTTTGACTATCTGTGCGAGGCAAGGCCAGAGGCCGCAGATGCAAATAAGGATAAAAAAGCCGGGATCACAAGCATAAAATTTGCAGGCGGGGAAAAAGAACTTACTGCAGAGTATTTGCTTGATGATACTTCTGTAAAGATCAGTCTGGCCGGTGACGCTATGAAACCGGGAGAAAAGAGGACGCTGATCGTTGACGCCTGGACAGATATTCCCGATGTCGAGGACCGTTTTGGAATGCTCAGAAGGGATGAGGGAAAACTGTATGCTCTTGCTTTATGTTTCCCATATGTTGACTGCAGCAGCGATGGCATGTGGCAGATAGATCCTCCGCTGTATTTGGGAGGGGGAGGAGAGAACAGAAATCCGGATTTCAGAAACTATCATGTGAAAATAGATGTGCCTGAACAATTTGAAGTTGCCTGCGCAGGTGTACCCGTGAAAAAAGACGGGATCGTATCGGTTGATCTTGAGAATATTCGCGACTTCGCCGTTGTAGTTTCGGATTTTATGGATGTAGATACATTTGAAACCCAGGGGGTTACGATCCGGAATTATTATCTCAGGACCGGGGATACAGAAGCGTACAGAGAAATCTCCAAACAGACGATTATAGATAGTTTTGAGTTCTATACAGATCTGCTGGGTGATTATCAGCGCAAGGAATACTCCATGGCACAGTATATTGACGGTATGGAATATTCAGGTTTTGCAGTTGTTGACGGAAGAAACCTTATGGATGGCGGACCGGATAATGGAAATAAGCTTATGAGAAATACAGCTCATGAAGTAGGTCATTCGTGGTTTTACGATGCTGTCGGAAACAATGAGTACAATGAAGGGTGGATCGATGAAGGTATTGTCTCCTATCTGGCCAGCAGGGAATTGGTACTCAAAGAAATCGAGGCTTATAAAACGGAAAAGAAACATGGCTCGGACTGGACGTTAAAAGATCAGATCGAGGCTGTTAAGGCGTCAGATGATCTGATAGAAAAAAATCAATTGAAACCACTGGATCATTGTTATCTGAATACATCGTGGTATGAATATCCTGAGAATTCCGGTCCCGGTGATACAGAATATCTTTACTCACCTATATTCCTCAGTCATGCAAAAGAAATAATGGGAGAGGAGGCATTTAACAGCTTTCTGCGTGAGGTGTATCAGACATATGCCATGAAGATCGTTCATTCCGAGGAAATTTTGAAGATACTTCGAAAATATGACAACAGCAGTAAGATGAATGAGCTGACAGCTTTTTATTTCGACGGCAGTCAGGAGTGAATCTGAATAATACCGATAATACAATCCATATGTTTTCGGGTTTAGAACCGGAGTGGAGTATTCACCCTTTTTCAGGTGGATTAATAAATTCCCATTTGCAGGGCTCATCACCTTCGGGTGGTGGTCTTTGAAGAGAGAAGGTGGTGTGCGCGGCAACACTGTTCATTTATGTAAAGTGGTTTCTTTTATAAAAGTTATGTAGTCAAGAGTCGCCAGCAAAATAGATGAGAGTGGAGGGAAACAGAAATGGCGGTACCAAGGTTTTTCGAATTCTTTGAGGCTTTCCTGAGAGCAGTTCAGGACGGAGAATTACACCCAGCAAAAGAAGTTAGACTGAAAGTTGCGGAAGATATGCAGATGACACCTTCTGATCTTGCAGAAATGCTTCCGAGCGGGAAACAGACCACTTTCGGAAATCGTGTTGCTTGGGCTAGGACTTATCTGAATAAGGCAGGACTGATAGAAACCCCGCAGCGTGGGCGATATCGTATTACAGAAGAAGGGCAGATGGCACTTTCGTCTGGAGAAAAGATAGATTTGAATTATCTTGAACGCTATGAACCATTCAAATCTTTTCATAGTGCAACGACAGAGGGATCGCCTGAAGTGGCAGAAGATGCAAGCGATGAATCACCGATGGAGGTTTTGGATGCTGCGTTTAAGCAGGTGAATGCAACGTTGGCAAGCGAGCTGATGGATGAGGTAATGAAATTATCACCCTCTGAATTTGAAAAACTGGTCGTAAAACTGCTTCTCAAAATGGGTTACGGGAGCGGAATCGATGAAGCAGGCATGGTTACACAGCAGTCCAACGACGGCGGGATTGATGGAATAATTAAAGAAGATCAGCTTGGTTTCAGCAATATCTATATACAGGCAAAACAATGGGCAACGGATCAGACGGTTGGCAAACCGGAAATCCAAAAATTCGTTGGAGCTCTGACGGGACAACAGGCTCAGAAAGGATTGTTCATAACAACGGCAAAGTTTTCATCTGGGGCGTTGCAGTATGCAGGCAATTTGCTGGGAACCAAGGTTGTGCTTGTTGATGGAAACGCTTTAACGAGACTCATGATCAAACATAATGTCGGAGTGTCTGTTGAACATGTTTATGAAGTGAAGCGATTAGATAGTGATTTCTTCGCTGATGAACTATAAATAATGACACCGGGAAAAATTAAAAGTGCCGGGAAACCGGTTTTTATGCGGGTTTGCAGGTTTCTGAAGAGGTTTGAGGTATTCATTTCAGGGCGTACTCATCTGGGTGCGCCTTTTCTGTTGTTGCTATGAGGGTATGAGATATCGTGTCTTGATAGCTGCATAGTTGTTATACTGTTCATTTTTTTTCCTGCTATGATATTATTACTGTATCTGACAGGGAAGAGATGTTTTAGCCTGAGTTTTTGTGACGGAATTCTACCATGTGGTTACTGTGTCTGTTTTTTGGTAGTAAGTATTTGTATGTGGGATTTGAGGTATCACTATGAGATTAAAAAAGTATTCTCGGAGAGTTATGTTTCTTGTGTCTTTTCTGATGGTTTTTTGCTTCCTTCAGATTACGGTATATGCAAATGAGTATTTTGACATTAATAATCTTACGGATCAGACTTCCTATGTATTAGGAAGCGAAGTGACGTTTTCGGTTACACCCAGAAAGTATGTCTCATCCAAATGGTCTTCGTGGAGCAACTATCCGGATTATATTTATGTCCGTATTTATAAAGACAATGAAACAGAACCCTGCAAGTCTTCTACATACATATACAATATAGATGGAAAGAGTGTGGGCAGTGTTTTTAATTTCATGATGCCAAAAGCTGTCGGTGAAGAACGTACTGTGTCTTTCACTCCCGAAGCGGTGGGTACATATACCGTGAAGTTCCTCTGGCAGAATTATGATGATAAAGATTCTAAGAAGGAGCCCGCGCTAACAGATCAGTTCACGTTTACAGTTAAAGATGCCGAGGAACCCGCAACTGAGGCGCAGTCAACCAAGGAGACCGAGAACACAGCGGATAATACGATTGAAAACAAAACAATTGATACAAAAACAACAGTTGTTAAGAAAGCCAATACAATGACCGTAAAGGCCAAATCTAAAACGATCAAAGTATCGTTGAAGACTCTGAAAAAGAAGAATGTAACGATAGCAGCTAAGAAAGCGTTCACCGTGAAAAAGACAGTTGGAAAGGTGACGTACAAGAAGGTATCGGGAAATAAGAAGATCATCATCTCAAAAGCCGGAAAGATCATGGTGAAGAAAGGTTTGAAGAAGGGCAATTACAAAATCAAAGTCAAGGTGACTGCGGCCGGAAATAAGTCTTATAAGACAAAATCCAAGACGGTTGCATTGACGATTGCGGTGAAATAATAAGAATACAGATTATATCTGAGCGTCTGCCTCGTGCAGGCGCTATTATTATGATCATACTCCATTTACATTGACGGTATCCTCGGAAAAACGATACATTTAATATGACAATAACGTTTTTCGGTTGAGCACTGTAAATAGTAAGTCTGGCTGTTGGCAATCCATGCCGCGTGATCCGAACGCTGAAGGATGCAGACCGAATGGAGCGATAGATCCCAGTTTGTACACGACACACCAAGGCTCCCACCGAAGGTCGGGAGCTTTTGACTTTAGGACGGATTTTCTCCATATACTTCTGCCTCCGTCTAATTTTTTTCCAGGACGACACATTTTGAGAGCTGCGGGTGCTTTTTTGTCCAATAGATTGACTTTACGTCCAAATTGCAATAAAATTGGACGAAAAGAAGTAATGTTGAACGAAAGGAGCTTTCATGAGATCGTTTGACTATAGCAGGCTTGTAGAAAAGGCCTGGAACACTGATATACTAAATCTTGTTGCAAAGATTCATGAATGCAAGGGAAGACAGGACTTGTTTATCCGGCAAAAACCGGTAGAACTTGATCGCTTAGTCGAAATAGCAAAAATACAGAGTACTGAAAGCTCCAATAAAATAGAGGGGATTGTTACGACAAGTACTCGTATGAAACAGTTGTTTGAAGAAAAGACCACTCCCAGGAACCGTGACGAGGATGAGATCATGGGTTACCGAGATGTGCTGAATACGATTCACGAGAGTAATGAATATATTCCGATTCGTCCTTCTTATATACTTCAGCTGCATCGCGATCTTTTAAAGAGGGCAGGTTTTTCTTACGGCGGACAATTTAAGAATGTGCAGAACTATATCAATGAGACAGGGCCAGATGGAACTATAGTTACCAGATTCACACCAGTCGCGCCTTACGATACCCCGGACGCAGTAGAAAATCTCTGCAATGCCTATGAACAGGCTATCGCAAATGAAAAGATCGATTCATTAATTCTTATTCCTACATTTATCTGCGATTTTCTTTGTATTCACCCATTCAATGATGGTAACGGAAGAATGAGCAGACTTCTCACATTACTTCTGCTGTATAAGAACGGATATAGTGTGGGAAAATATATCAGTATAGAAAAGCAGATAGAGAATACAAAGGATCTGTACTACGATACTCTCGAAATGTCAGATGCTGGGTGGCATGATGAGGAAAATGATCCGACACCTTTTATTAGATACATGTTGCAGGTAATTCTGGCATGCTACACAGATTTTGAAGAAAGAGTTGGCATAATGACCGATACAGGATACGGAAGTACCGCATACGATATTGTCAAAAGGTATACAGGGGAAAAAATCGGAAAATTCACGGGAGCAGATGTTGTCGCTCATTGTCCAAGCATAGGAAGGTCATCAGCGCTTACTGCACTGAAAAAATTAACAGAAGAAGGCATTATCATCCGGCAGGGATCAGGGCGGAGTACCTTCTATGTTAGGGCTGACAGTAAATGATTTTCATCCAAATGCCTAATGATCTGGATGAAAATCATTACGGTTGGATGAAAGTGTATATTGGAGAATTACCTAAAGATGCATTGTAAAAAGTGTGGGTCGTGTGGACTTCTGGTGCCTGGCGGTAACATTTCGTCTATCGATAACGAAGAAGTACATGCATTTATTCGTGCGGTAGTAGCCGATAAACATCTGGTAGCAGGAACGATTTGCTTCATGATACTGATCCGTATTGTTTAGGCTGCCGCATTAATATGTTGTTGCATAAAGGTTGGTCTATTTGACACTGCCTTTTCAAATAAGAGTTGCGAGCAGTAATCTAATTATTGTAAAATATAGAAGAACCATCCTTTTACATTGACTTTTGGCAGAAATGTAGGAGTATCATAGAACAAGTCTTTACAATGCATCGATATCCGGAAGGAGGTACCAGAATGACTAAACGAAACTTGCTGCGGATTCCGGCAGTCCTGATTCTGCTGACTGTTTTGCTGGCCATCAGCGCCGGAACCGTATCCGCAAAACTGAATGCAACTGATTATGAATGGAAAAAAGGACCCTACTCCGGTGACAGGGCTGTAATCAAAGTAGGAAATGATTCACCCGCATTGATCAGTGTCAGCCTTCCGGGCAGTGAAAAGCTGATTCCTGTGTTCAAATTCCTGTACGGCGTCCCCGTGACAAACAACAGCGCCGTGAAGGGAATCACTTATGACCAGTCCACCAACACCCTGACGCTGGACAATTTCAGGAACGGAAACGCCATCCTCTATGCCGATATGATGGGGGACGACTTTACGATCAGGGTGATCGGTGAGTGCCTTGTCCAGTCCATAGAGGTAAGTACGCGGGAATACCTGGGAGAAAAAAACGAACCCCTCTACTGGGGCGGAAGCCTGCACATTACGGGAGCTGGCACACTGACTGTGCGGAACACCTCAGCAAACTATGACCTGTGGGGCATCACACTCTGGGGGGAGG